>CALRZR010000037.1:0-42003 GCA_943372705.1 Opitutus sp. GAS368
TGCACGGCGTGCGGGCGTTGCGGGAGCGGTTTCCCGGCGTGCCGATCGTGGCGGATTTGAAGACGATGGACGGCGGATATCTCGAAGCGGAGATGATGGCGAAGGCCGGCGCGACCCACGTGGTGGTGATGGCGCGGGCGCACGAAGAGACGTTAAAATGTGTGGTGAAGGCGGGGCGCGATCACGGGATCAAAGTGATGGGCGACAACCTCGGCTGTCCCGACATGGTGGCGGGGGCGAAAATGATCGAGGACTTTGGGTGCGATTTTGTGATCCACCACATCGGCTACGACGAACGGAGGGGCATCGCGGCGGCGGGACGGCGGATGCCGAGCCCGTTGGATCAACTGCGCGAGATCGTCGCGGCGGTGAATGTGCCGGTGCAGGCGGTGGGCGGACTCACGCTGGAGCAGGCGGTGCGGGCGCCGGAGTTTGGGGCGCCGCTCGTGGTGATCGGGGCGCCGTTGGCCGTGGACTCGGAGGCGTTTCGGACAGCGGACGGAAATTTGGAAGGCACGCTGCGGATCATCTGCGATCGCGTGCATGGGCACGGTAATGTGCCGGTGGGGTCGGCTCGGGCGGTGGGTGGGCGGTGAGGCGCGAAGCAAGCGTGAGTTAATTTTTCCGATGAAAAGTCCTGCTGTCGTTAACTATTCGTCCGCGCCGCACAGCGTGGAACTCCGTGAATTCGCGCGTCCCGAGCCGGGGGCCGATGATGTGATCCTCGCCGTCGAGGCGGTGGGCGTGTGCGGCAGCGATCTGCACCAGTGGACGGCGTCGCACAGTTGGAAGGTCAACTACCCGGTGGTGCTCGGGCACGAATTTGGCGGACGCATCGCGGCGCTGGGCGCGGGCGTGAAAGCGTGGAGCGAGGGCGATCTCGTCGTGAGCGAGACGGCGGCGGTAATCGATGTGAACAACCCGATGAGCCGCGCGGGCCTCTATAATCTCGACCCGACGCGCAAAGGTTTTGGCTACGGCGTCGACGGCGCGATGACGCGCTTTGTGCGCGTGCCGGCGCGTTGCTTGCACCGGGTGCCTGCGGGCCTCGCGATCGAACACGCGGCGCTGACCGAGCCGTGCTGCGTGGCTTACAACGCGGTAATCAACAATGCGAAGATCCGACCGGGCGACCGCGTGATCGTGCTCGGGCCCGGACCGATCGGGATTTTGTGTGCGGCGATGGCGCGGCTCGCGGGCGCGGAAGTGGCGCTCGTGGGACTCGAGCGCGACAAGGCGCGCCTCGACGTGGCGAAGGCTTACGGTTGCCAAACGATCATCGGCGATGCGACCGCGTGGGCGCTGGCGCGCGACGGGCTCGGCGTGGACGGGGTGATCGATGCGGCGGGAGCGTCGGCAGCGTTGAAGGTGGCGTTGGAATTGGTGCGGCCGGCGGGCTGGATCAGCAAAGTGGGCTGGGGTCCGCAGCCGTTGAATTTCTCGCTGGATCCGCTGGTTCAGAAAAACATCACGCTGCAGGGGAGCTTCAGTCACAACTGGCCGATCTGGGAACGCGTGCTCGCGTTGTTGGCGTCGGGTCAACTCGACGTGCGGCCGGTGCTCGGCGGCGTGTGGGGTCTGGAGAGCTGGCACGAGGCGTTTGAAAAGATGCACTCAGGCGAGATCGTGAAAGCGGTGTTGAAGCCGGTGTGAAAAAACTGATCCGGAAGGTGCCCACGAAACACACGAAGCACACGAAACGTTGAAGATTGGAAACGTGGGTGAGACGCCCACCGACGCCGACGGGCGGTGCCCCTTGGAACCATCGCCTGCAAGCAGGCTCCTACCTCAAACCATAACATGCGACTTAAGGACAAAGTTATCATCGTCACCGGCGGCACGTCGGGGATCGGGCAGGCGATCGCGGAACGCGCGGTCGCCGAAGGCGCGCGCGTGCTCGTCCACGGCATCGAGCGCGCGGACGGCGAGGCCGTGGTGAAAAAGCTGGGTGCGGCCGCGGTGCTGCACCTGGACGATCTCGTCGATCCGGCGAGTCCGGCGCGGATCGTGGCTGCGGCGATAGCGGCGTTTGGGCGCATCGATGCGGTGGTGAACAACGCGGCCATCGTGGCGCGCAGTAATCTCGCGACGACGAGCGCGGCGAATTTTGACCGCATGATGGCGGTAAACGTGCGTGCGCCGATGTTGCTGATCCAGGCGGCGTTCGCGCAGTTGAAGGCGAATGAAGGCTGCGTGTTAAACATCGGCTCGATCAACGCGCACAGCGGGCAGGCGAACCTGCTCGACTACAGTCTTTCGAAGGGGGCGATGCAGACACTCTCGCGCAATCTGGCGAATGCGCACTGCACGGACCGCGTGCGCGTGAACCATCTGAACGTCGGTTGGGTGCTCACTGCTCGCGAGTATGCTCACCAGATCGAGCACGGGATGGCGGCGGATTGGCCGCAGACCATCCCGGCGCAATTCGCGCCCTCGGGGCGGCTCATCATGCCGGAGGAAATCGCGGCGGCGGCGGTTTACTGGCTCGGCGACGAATCGCGTCCGGTGAGCGGCGCGGTGGTGGAACTGGAGCAGTATTCGATCATCGGGCGCAACCCCAGCAAGACGGCGAGCAACAGCACGAAATAGGAGAGCGCTTTATGCCGAAACTCGCCGCATTTCCGAAGGCTTTCATGCGTCCGCTCTGCAAAGACGGCACGATGACGTTGCGCGAATGGGTGGATCTGGCCGCGCCGCTCGGGCTCGACGGGCTCGAGTATTACAGCGGGATGCTGGAACTGGCCGACCCGGCGCGGTGGGCGGACGCGCGGCGAACGGTGGAGGAGCGTGGGCTGGTGATCCCGATGCTGTGCTGCTCGCCGGATTTCTCGCATCCGGAGGCGGCGTTTCGGCAGGCGGAAATCGAGAAAGAGAAAAACTGGATTCGGATGGCAGCGGCGCTCGGCGCGGGGTTTTGCCGTGTGTTGTCGGGGCAACGGCGACCGGAACTCACACGCGCACGCGGAATCGAGTTGGTGGCGCAGAGTATCGAGGCGTGTTTGCCGGAGGCGGAGCGGTGCGGCGTCACGCTCATCATCGAGAATCACTACAAGGACGATTTTTGGAGTTACCCGGAGTTTGCGCAGAAGATGGAGGTGTTTTGCGATCTCGTGGAGCGCGTGCAGCACCCGCGCTTCGGCGTGAACTATGACCCGAGCAACGCCTTTCTCGCGGGCGACGATCCGCTCGAGCTGTTGCAGCGCGTGAAACACCGCGTCGTGACGATGCACGCGAGCGACCGCTCGTTGATCGAAGGCACGCTCGAAGATCTACGGCGCGAAGAAGGCGGAGCGGAGGGTTACGCGAAACGGCTGCGCCACGGGGAAATCGGCAAAGGGCTGAACAACTACGACGCGATTTTCGGCACGTTACGCAGCGTGGGCTTCGACGGCTGGATCAGCATCGAGGACGGCGTCGACGGCATGGAGCAACTAAAGGCGAGCGTGGCGTTTGTGCGCGGCAAAATGCGGCAGCACTGGGCGTGAGGCGGGCGGCTTGACGGGTGGGATGACCTGAACAGGATACTGTCCATATGAACGCGATCACCTACACGGCGGCCCGGGAGAATCTCGCCTCGACGATGGACAAGGTATGCGACGACCGGGAGCCGGTCATCATAACACGCAACCGCGACCAGGCGGTCGTGATGGTCTCGCTGGAAGACTACAAGGCACTGGAAGAGACGGCATATCTGACCCGTAGTCCGAAAAACGCGGCGCGGTTGCGCTCGGCGATTCGGTCGATGGAGAAGGGCCGTGGGAAGGTTCGGAAGCTGGTCGAGGTCTGAGCGGGCATGAATCTGGTATTCACGCCTGAGGCTTGGCAGGACTACCTGCACTGGCAGGCGACCGACAGTAAGCAGGTGCGGCGAATCAATCTGCTGCTGAAAGAAATCGTGCGCGAGCCGTTTGGCGGAATGGGAAAGCCGGAGCCGCTAAAATACGAGTATCAGGGCTGCTGGTCGCGGCGGATCGATGGTGAGCATCGCGTCGTATACAAGGTCGGCGGGGAGAACGTTTGGCTATTGCAGCTGAGGTATCACTACTGACGAGCGGCTACCGTGGAGTTGCGGCGGCGGAAATGCTCACGCGCTCCGATTGGGGAAAATGCCGGTGCGGGCGGCGATTCTTCTGGTGAGATTTACGATGAGGGCGAAAAGCTGACGCTTTCCGCTACCACCCGTAGCTGCGCTTCATGCGCAGCGGCTGGTAGAGCTCGGGGGAGAGTTCGGTGAGGAAACGGCTCGGGGTTTGGAGCATCGCGGGGCCGCCCTTCGTGTTCACTTTCGGGAAGCACAGGTAGAGCTCGTCGCGTGCGCGGGTGACGGCGACGTAGAAGAGGCGGCGCTCTTCCTCGACGTCGCCGGCTTCGATGGCGCGGCGCAGCGGGAAGCCGCCGTCGGTGAGGCCGATGAGGAAGACGGCGGCGTATTCGAGGCCCTTGGATTGGTGGACGGTGGTGAGACGGAGGGCGTCGGCGTCGGGCTCGGCGGAGCGGTCGCTCGTCTCGCTGTTGAGCAGCATGACCTCGACGAGGAGCTGGTGCATGTCGTCGTAGCGGCTGGCGAAGCCGATCATGGATTTCAGGTCGTCGAGGCGGGAAACGTAGTTGGCGTAGGCGCCTTTCAGGTAGTCGCCATACCAGCCGTCGATGGCGATCTCGACGGCGTTGTGCGGCTTCATGTTTTTCATCATATCCGCGACCTGCTGGAGCGAGGCGACGAACTTGGGCCACTCGTCTTTGGCGTCTTTCGGGACCTTCGACTTCACGTCGTCGCTGTCGAGGGCGTCGACGAAGTTTTGTTGGAGCAGGCGGGCGTGTTCGCTGGCGGCGGCGTGGATTTTGGCGGCACCTTTGTCGCCGACTTTCGGAAGCAAAATAACGAGGCGGTTCCAGGCGGCGGTGTCGGAGGGGTTGTAAACGAAACGCAGGAGCGCGACGAGGTCGCGGATATGGGCTTGTTCGAAGAACCGGACGCCACTGGTGATCTGGTAGGGGATCTGCAGGCGCGAGAGTTCGAGTTGAATGTCAAGCGCGTGGAAGTGCGCGCGGTAGAGGACGGCGATGTCGGAAAGTGAGCAACCCTCGTCGATGAGGCCGCGGATGCGCTGGACGATAAACTGGGCCTGCTCGCGCGTGTCCATCGTCTGGACGAAGTAGGGCTTCTCGGAATTGGCGCGGTGGGGGCGAAGTTCTTTTTCGAAGGCGCGGCCCTTGGGTTGGGCGAGGAGAACGCCGTTGGCGAGGGCGAGGATCTGGGGCGTCGAGCGGTAGTTGGTCTCGATGCGGTGAATTTGCGTGCCGGGGTGACGGTCGGGAAACGTAAGTATGTTTTCGACGTTGGCTCCGCGCCACGTGTAGATGCACTGCGCGTCGTCGCCGACGGCCATCACGCGGTGGTGGGAGCCGATGAGGTCGACGATCTGCGACTGGAGGACGTTGGTGTCCTGATATTCGTCGACGAGGACGTGGCGGAAGCGCTGGGAGAAATAGTCGCGCGTGGTCTCCGATTTTTGGAGGAGTTCGAGCCAGCTTTCGAGGAGGTCGTCGTAGTCGAGGACATTGGCGGCGCGTTTGGCTTCGGCGTATTTTTTGGCGAAGAGCGGGAGGCGGTCGATGATGCCCTCGTGCTGGGGGTGGAATCGGTTAACGACATCAGCGAGCGAAAGCTGGGTGTTGCGCGCCATCGAGAGGATGGAGTGCAGCGGGCCGGGCTTGGGGTGAGTTTTGTCTTTGAAGAAACCGCGCTCGGTGCCGTCGACGGCGTCGCGGAGGATGCCTTCGGATTCCTCGGCATCGAGAATGGTGAACGTGCGCGGGAGGCCGATGGCTTCGCCGTGCATGCGGAGCGCGCGATGGCCGATGCCGTGAAACGTGCCGCCCCAGAAGCGGCCGGGTTCGTAGCCGGTCAGCTCGTGGACGCGGAGAAGCATTTCCTTGGCGGCTTTGTTGGTGAACGTGAGGAGGAGGATTTCGCCGGGGCGGACGCCTTGCGAGAGGAGGTAGGCGACGCGGTAGGTGAGGGTGCGGGTCTTACCGGAGCCGGCGCCGGCGAGGATGAGGAGCGGGCCGGGCTCGGCGGTGACGGCGGAAAATTGTTCGTCGTTGAGGGACGCGCGGAAGTCGATGGGCGGGACGCCGTCGAAGGCGTGAGGCGTGGGAGCGTCGAGAGGGAAATCCATGAAACGCTCACGCTCACGCAAAGGAGCGTAGGCGCAAAAGGAAAATCAGAGCAGCACGAGGTCGTTGCGGTGGACGACTTCGAGGCGCTTGCGCGAGGGATAAAGGGCGGCGACGGCGGGGCCCTGCTGCTCGGCGATGGCGGGGATTTCTTCGCTGGCGAAGGTGGATTTGCCGCGGGCGAAGACGGTGCCGTCGGGGCCGGCGATGTTCACGATGTCGCCGGCGGCAAACTCGCCGCGGGAACCGGTGACGCCGACCGCGAGGAGGCTGCGGCCTTGATCGCGAAGCACGGGGACGGCGCAGGCGTTGACGGTGATGGTGCCGGCGGGGCGCTGGAAGTAGGCGAGCCAGCGTTTCTTCGACTCCATCGGGAGTCCGCTGGGAACGAAAAAGGTGCCGGGGCCGCGGCCGGCGAAGAGTCGTTCGAGGATGCGGGGTTCGCTGCCGCTCGCGATGAAGACGCCGCAGCCGGCCTTGGTTGCGAGTTTGGCGGCGGTAATTTTGGAAATCATGCCGCCGGTGGCGGTCTCGCTGGTCGTGCCGCCGGCCATCGCTTCGATCTCGGGTGTGATACGCTCGACGACGGGAAGAATTTCCTTGGTGCCCTGCATGTCGATGAGGCCGGGCGCGGTCGAAAGAATGACGAGGTGTTGGGCCTCGACGAGGGAGGCAACCATCGCGGAGAGAGTGTCGTTATCGCCGAACTTGATCTCGGCGGCGCTCACGGTGTCGTTTTCGTTGATGATCGGGATCGTGCCGTAGGCGATGAGCTGGCGAAGGGTTTCCTTGACGCCGAGGTAGCGGGAGCGGACGCGGAGGTCGTCGTGCGTTAGGAGGACTTGGGCGACGGTAAGGCCGTGGGGCGCGAAACCGGCTTGCCAGGTCTGCATGAGGCGTGACTGGCCGATGGCGGCGCAGGCCTGTTTCTTGGCGATCTCCTTCGGCTTCTTCGCGAGTCCGAGGGAGCCCATGCCGAGGCCGACGGCGCCGGACGAGACGACGATCACCTCCGTGCCACGAGCGCGGAGAGCGGTCACTTCGGCGCAGATGGCAGCGATGCGCGCGGTGTCGAGTTGGCCGATGCCGGTGGTGAGAACGCCGGTGCCGAGTTTGACGACGACGCGTTTTGGCGCGGGCGCGGAGGAGGCGGACGTCAGGGAATCTTTTTTCAAGGCGAGGTCGCAGCGAAAAAGGGCGGGTCGGAGACCCTGCCCTACGGACTAACTTAGACCGTGAGGAGGTCTTTTTCTTTATGCGCGAGGTGGTCGCCGATGCTCTTGATGGCGGCGTCGGTGGCGGCCTGGATGTCTTTGTCGAGGCGCTTGGACTCGTCTTCGGGGAGCTTGGCTTTCTTGGCGGTCTCGAGGGCATCGCGGCGCACGTTGCGGACGTGGACGCGGCCTTCTTCGGCGAGGCGGTGCGCGGTCTTCACGAACTCCTGACGGCGCTCGCGGCTCATCTCGGGGAGCGGGATGCGGATGACTTTCCCGTCGGGGACGGGGTTAAATCCGAGATTGGCTTCCTGAATGCCTTTGATGATGGATTTGATGAGTGAGGTATCCCAAGGCTGGATCTGGATGAGGCGGGCGTCGGGCGTGGAGATGGCGGCGCACTGCTTGAGGGGGGTCATCGAGCCGTAAGCTTCGACGATGACGCTTTCGACCATCGCGGGCGTGGCTTTGCCGGTGTGGATGGAGCTGAATTCGTGCAGCGTGTAGTCCACGGCTTTTTTCATCTTGGCCTGGGCGTCGGTGAGGATCGGGTGGGACATCGGATTTTCGATTTGGGAGTTATGGATTGAGGACTGAGGCGCGCGAGCGCCCATGGAAAATCGAAGAACGGTCAGGGTAGGAGCACGGTCGGTGGCGCGGCAAGATGGATTCCGTCAACGCGCGGGGGTGGTCGCAGAGGCGGGGGGCGATCCGAGCGTGGCGGTGGCGTCGGCCTCGACCTCCTTCTCCCATGTGTCGATGAGTGGCCGCAGTCGCGCGACGATTTCCGGGTGGCGGAAGGAGAGATCGGTGCGCTCGCCGGGGTCGTCGCGGAGGTTGAAGAGGAACAACGGTTGGAAGCCGCCGGCGTCGATGAGGAGTTTCCAATCGCCCTGACGGACCGCTCGCTGGTTGCGATTCGCGGGGCCGCCAAAGCGCCAGAAGAGCGTGCGCTCCGGGGCGGGCACGCGACCGGAGAGAATCGGCAGCAGGTCGATGCCATCGAGTTTCGTCTCCGGCGGCACCGCGGCGCCGGTCGCGGCGAGGATGGTAGCGGTGATGTCCATGGTGATGCCGGGCTGCGTTCCGACGCGGCCGGCGGGCAGGCGGGCGGGCCAGCGAAAAATGGCGGGCACGCGGATGCCGCCTTCCCACACGGTGCCCTTGCGGTGGAAAAACGGGGCGTTGCGCGAGAGCCATTCCCCGCCGTTGTCGTTGGTGAAGATGACGAGCGTGTTTGCGGCGAGGCCGAGACGATCGAGGGTGGCGAGGATCTCGCCGAGGCCGGTGTCGGCGCTTTCGAGCATCGCGGCGTAGTCGGCGCGTGTGGGCGGCGGTTGGTCAGACGCGTTTTGGAAGGCGCCGTTGTTTTTCGCTCGTGACGGTTTGCCCGGCGGCTGGAAGGGCCAGTGCGGCGCGGTGTAATGCACGGCGAGGAAGAACGGCCGCGCGGCGTGCTGCTCGATGAATCGCGTGGCGCGCGCGGTGAACAGATCGGTGGCGTAGCCCTCGACGGCGGCGGGCTGGCCGTTCTCGAAGAAGTCGAGTTCGCCGTCAGCGCGGACGTGGTGATAGAAATCGACGTAACCGCTCAGGGCGCCGAAGGAGTAGTCGAAACCGTGGGCCTGCGGGCTGAACTCGGGCTTGTAGCCGAGGTGCCATTTGCCGACGAGGCCGGTGGCGTAGCCGTGGTTCTTCAGGAGCTGGGGAAGAGTGCGGCCGTTGGCGGGCAGGCCGAGCTCGAGAGAGCGGCCGGAGCTGCCGAACGCGGACTCGATGCGCACGCGTTGCTGGTAGCGGCCGGAGATGAGCGCGGCGCGCGTCGGCGAGCACTGCGGCATCGCGTAGAAATCCGTGAGCCGCACGCCCTCGCGCGCGAGTCGGTCGACGTTGGGCGTGCGGATATCGGTCGCCCCGTAGCAGCCGAAGTCACCGTAGCCGGCGTCGTCGGTCATGACGAAGACAACATTCGGCTGCGCGACGGCGGCCCGGGCGGACGCAGCCATCGCGAACGCGAAGGCGAAGATGACGGCGAAGAGCAGGCGCGGTGGACCGGACATCAAGACGGAACGCTCAGTTGCGCACCAGCGTGCCGATCTTTTCGCCGACGATCGCTTTGCGGATGGCGTGCTCGTCGTTGAGGTCGAACACGAGGATCGGGACGTTGTTGTCCAAACAGAGTGAGAACGCGGTCGAGTCCATGACGTTGAGACGTTGTTTGAGAGCGTCGATGAACGTGAGGGTGTCGTATTTGACGGCGTCGGGGTGCTTCTTGGGGTCTTTGTCGTAGATGCCGTCGACCTTGGTGGCTTTCAGAATGATATCGGCGTGCATCTCGCTCGCGCGGAGGGCGGCGGTGGTGTCGGTTGAGAAATAGGGGTTGCCGGTGCCGGCCGCGAAAATAACGACGCGCCCTTTTTCGAGGTGGCGCATGGCGCGGCGAAGGATGAACGGCTCGGCGATCTGGTTCATCGGAATCGCGGATTGGACGCGGGTATTGACCCCGAGTTTTTCGAGGCGGTCCATGAGGGCCAAACTGTTGATGACCGTCGCGAGCATGCCCATGTAGTCGCCCGTGGTGCGGTCGACACCGCGTTGTTCGCCCGTGAGGCCGCGGAAAATATTGCCGCCGCCGATGACGACGCAGACCTGCACGCCGAGGTCGTGGATTTCTTTCACCTGTTTGCAGACCTTTTCAAGGGTGGCGCCGTCGATGGCGTCCCCATTCTTTCCGCCGCGGAGCACCTCGCCTGAAAGCTTCAGGACAACGCGCTTATACTTCGCACTGGGATGGACGTTCTCGGAGGCAGGCATAGGGCTCAGGAAACGATTCCGGAAAAAGCGCGTCAATGCCCGAGATGCACGGAGCGCGTCCGCGCCGGCCGTAGCAGGGAGAAAAAAGCGGACCGGAAAGCGCCGGAAACGGCGAGGGTAAGGACGGCGGGCCTCAGAACGTTCCCTTGATGCCGAAATTCCAAAGGGAGCCGTAGACGTCGAAGCGTTGGAGGCGGCCGGGTTCGTTGGAGTATTGGACGGCGGGGCGTTGAGGAGATTGTGAATGCTGAGGATGAGTTCGCAGTGCGGGCTCAGACGGAAGCCGCCGCTGAGGTCGATGAGGAGGCGCTCTTTGGCCCAGAGGTCGCCGTTGACGACGGTGGTGCTCGACGAGATCAGGCGCGCGGACTGCCACGTGCTGCGGAGCTGGGCGTTGAACCCGCGGTAGCGGAAACGCACGCCGCCGGGGAGGAAGCCCATCGGCTGGTTGTATTCGAGTCTGACGCCGTTGGCGTGCTGCGTGCCGTCGCTGTTGCCGTAGGAAAAGAACTGGTGGGCGGAGCATTTGGGTTTGTCGGCGAAGCCGGCGGTTTCGGCGCTCACGGCGGTGCGGGCGGAGAGCTGGTTCTCCACGTCGAGGCCATGGGCGGAGAGTCCGGTTATCCCGGCGGGTTCAAAGTAATACTGGAGGCTGGCGAAGGCCTTGCGGGAGAGCTCGGGCTTCAGGTCGGGATTGGGGATGGTGACGGTTTGGTTCGCCTCGTTGATCGTGGTGATACCGGCGACGTTGTCGTGGTTTGGGCCGTAGGAAACCGTGATGGTTATGGTTGCGGTGGCGCTCTGCGAGCCGGTGTAAGTCGCGGAAAGCATGACGGGGTCGGCGAGGTGGAGGTGAGACGGTAAAAGCCGGCGCCTTCTCGAGAGGTGACGAGATTTGCACCGTCGATGCGGACCTCGGCGTTGCGCACGTAGACTTTGGCGGCGTCATTGGAGACGCGGCCCGCGATGGTGCCCTTGGCCGTCGATTGCGCACGGGGTGGAGAGAAAAGTGCGCCGACCAGCTCGGCGCAGACGAACCGTGCGGTGGAAAGCGCATAGAGGCGCGCGAGGAAGACTGAAAACCGGCTGAGGGAGGTAATCGTGGTCGGGTGGTCAGAGTTGGTAGCGGTGCATAAATAAACATGCAGCACTTCCATTCAGAAGTAACCCCGGCCAGATGATCTGAGCTACCGTCCCGGCGGTAGCGATTCCGTGACGCCGCTGGATTGCCATTCTCTGAGGAAATAAGGGCGCCGATGGTTCGTGGCGGGGCCGTGATCCGGCCGCGGCTTGACAGTCACGCCGGGGGGCAAGCAGCATGATTTCCATGCTGAATGATTATTCTGATGATCGGCTGCGGTTGGTGGCGCGGCTCTACTACCTGGACGGTTTGGGGCAGAACGAGGTGGCGCGGTTCGCGAAGGTCTCGCAGGCCAAGGTCTCTCGGCTGCTCGCGCTTGCGCGGGAGCGAGGTATCGTGCGGATCACGGTGGCGGATTACGATCCGCGGCGGCGCGAACTGGAAGACCGGCTGCAGGCGCAACTCGGGTTGGCTTTGGCCGTGGTGATCAAGGCCAGCGACGGGCTGGAGGCGGGTGATCTGCGGCGGGCGATTGGGCATTTTGCGGCGCCCGTGGTGGACGAGTTGATCGTGGCCAACGACGTCGTGGCGCTCGCCGGCGGGCGGACGATTCACGAACTGGTGCATCATCTGCCGACCGGGCGAGCAAAGGCGCTAACGATTGTGCAGGCGATGGGCAGCGTCGACTCGACGGTCAATGCGTTCGACGCGCAGGAAGTCGGCCGCGTGATGGCGCAGCGGCTCGGCGGGACATTTTCCGCGTTGAATACGCCGGCGTTTCTACCGGAGAAGCGCACGCGTGACGCTCTGTTGAAGCTGCCGCAGGTCGGGCAGGTCCACGAGCAACTGGGACGCGCCAAGGTGGCCATCGTCGGGCTCGGTACGCTGGAGAACTCGGTGTTTGTCGAGCGCGGCGTGCTGCGGGCGGATGCGCTAGCCGAGTTGCGCGAGTTGGGCGCAGTGGGCGAACTGTGCGGGCGCTTTATCGATGCCGAGGGCAACGAGTGTGTCTCGCCGTGGCGCGACCGCGTGGTCGGGGTGCAGGTGGAGCAGCTGCGGAAAATCCCGCAGGTGATCGGTGTTGTCTCCGGCAGCGACCGCTCGGCGGCGATCATCGCGGCGGTGCGCGGCGGATTGCTGAAGTCGCTGATCATCGACGAATCGGCAGCGATCGCGTTGTCGGCGGCCCCTGAACTCGCCGCTGTTAAAATTTCCAAAAACAGAAAATCAAAAAAATGAAACGCGTTTCCCTGCTCGCGCTCTGCCTGAGCTGCCTCGGTTTTTCGGCTATGGCTGCGCACGGCCAATCGTCGTCATCGCACCAAACCGCGCCGGCCAAGGCGTGGAACATAACGGACCATCTCCTGCTCGACCGCATCATCATCCAAGGGCATCGCGGCGTGGGCGACTTGGCCGAGGAAAACACCGTGGAGGCATTCGAGTTGGCGTGGAAACTCGGCATCTATCCCGAGTGCGATCTGCGCATGACGAAGGACGGGGTGATCGTGCCGTTTCACGACAATAATTTCGCCCGGGTCGTAAAGGACGCGTCGCCCGCGCTCAAAAAGAAGGGTGTCAAGGACCTCACGTTTGCCGAACTCTCCGAGCTGGATGTCGGCTCCTGGAAGGGCGAACAGTTCAAGGGGCGGCGCATCGTGCCGATGGCGAAAATTTTCGAGCTGATGCGCGGCCGGCCGGAGCGACACCTCTACATGGATATCAAGAGCATCGAGTTTCCCCGGCTCGCGGCCGAAGTCCGGCAATACGGAATCGAAAAACAAATCGTGCTCGCCTCCCGCAAGGTGGAGGAAATCCGCGCGTGGAAGGCGCTCGTGCCGGAGTCGGAGACGTTGCTGTGGATGCACGGCAACGAGGCGGAGTTGAGCAAAGATTTTGCCGAGCTGCGGAAGACGAAATTTGCGGGCGTAACGCAGGTGCAGGTGCACGTGTATCCGAAAGAAACGAGAGACACGTGGGCGCCCCCGACGGATGTGAGCCCGGCGGACAATCCGTTTCGGTTGCGCAACGCGTTTTTGTGCGGAGTCGGCGAGGAACTGCGTGCGCACGGTGTCGTGTTCCAGACGTTTCCCTACACGAGGGATGCGGCGGTTTACGGGCAACTGCTCGATCTCGGCGTCATGTCGTTTGCGACCGATTATCCCGATGTGACTTTGCGCGAAATCAAAGCCTACTACGCGGCGAAACAGCGCGGCAAAAAACCATGACGATGGCGGCCGATTCCTTCACCCCGCGCCGTGTGGCCACGAAACTATCCCTCGCCGAGGCTCTGAGTTCGGCGCGCGAGACGCGGGCGCTCGTCGTCGGCAGCGGCGTTTTGGGCGACGTGGGGCGCGTGTTCCGCGAGCAGTTTCCGGGTAGCCGGGCCGTGATCGTGGCGGATGAAACGACCCATTCGCTGATCGGTGGACGCGTGGCTGCGGCGCTCGCATCGGCTCACGTGGACTGCGTCGCGCCGTTTATCTACACCGATCTTGCGCTCTACGCGGAGTTTCGTTTTGTGGAGGTCTTGGAGGTGGTGTTGCGGGAGCACGACGCGATTCCGGTCGCGGTGGGATCGGGCACGGTCAACGACCTCGTTAAACTCGCGGCGCATCGGACCGGTCGTCCGGGATATTTGTGTGTGGCAACGGCGGCCTCGATGGACGGCTACACGGCCTTCGGTGCGTCGATCACCTATCAAGGCGCGAAGCAGACGTTCAATTGTCCCGCGCCGCGCGCCGTGGTGGCAGATATCGAGGTGATTCGCGCGGCACCGTCGGAAATGACGGCGTCGGGCTACGCGGATTTGCAGGCCAAGATCACGGCCGGGGCCGATTGGATTTTGGCGGATGGTCTGGGTGTCGAGCCCATCGAAGAGCGTGCTTGGGACATCGTGCAGGGCGGCCTGCGCGATTCCTTGGCCGACCCTGCCGGAGCGCGCGCGGGCAACGTGGCCGCGATCGGCCCGCTCGTCGAAGGCCTGATGCTCGGCGGCTTCGCGATGCAGTGGACGAAATCGAGCCGGCCGGCGTCGGGCGCGGAGCATCAATTTAGTCACCTGTGGGACATGGAGCACCACACGCACAACGGCGCGGCGCCGTCGCACGGTTTCAAGGTCGGCGTTGCCACGCTCGCCGTCACCGCGTTCTACGAAGAGCTCCTGCGCCGACCGCTGCAGCTACTCGATATTGAGCGCTGCGTCGCGCAGTGGCCGGAGCCCGCGGATGCCGAGGCCGATGTGCGCCAGCGCTTCGCGGGAACAGACTTTCTGGAGACGGCCCTGGTGGAGACGCGCGCGAAGCACGTCTCGCGCGAGGCGCTGCGGACCCAGCTGGGGCAACTCCGTGCGACGTGGCCGATGTTGCGGGCGCGCATGGCGGCGCAACTCGTGCCTTACGCTGAATTGAAACAGAGCCTCGTGCTCGTCGGTGCGCCCACGGAACCGGAACAGATCGGTATTGCGCGCACGCGGCTGCGCGACGCGTTTCGCCGCGCCTATCATATCCGGAGGCGTTTCACGGTGCTCGACCTCGCGACGAGGGCGGGGTTGCTCGACGATTGCGTGGCAGCGATGTTCGGCCACGGCGGCGTGTGGCCGACCTGAATACCCGGCGTCGCTCCGAAATTTTCATGATCGCCCCAACTCACACCGCTTCGGCGGACGTCGCTGCCAAATTCCGCTACTGGCAATACCGCACGCTCATCGCGACGATGTTCGGCTACGCGGCGTTCTACTTCGTGCGCAAGAATCTCAGCTTCGCCATGCCGGCGATGCAGTCGGACCTCGGCATCACGAAGGCGGACCTCGGGCTGTTTCTCACGCTGCACGGCCTGCTCTACGGGCTGTCGCGCTTCGTGAACGGCATGTGGGCTGATCGCGCCAACGCCCGCTACTTCATGGTCGCCGGTCTCCTGCTCTCGGTGGGCGCCAACGTGTTCTTCGGATTGAGCTCGGCCGTGCTCTGGTTCGGTGTGGCGTGGATGATCAACGGCTGGGTGCAGGGGATGGGGTTTCCGCCCTGTTGCCGCCTGATGACGCATTGGTTTCCGCCGGGCGAGCTGGCGACGAAGATGTCGATTTGGAACACGTCCCATTCCATCGGCGCTGCCGTCGCGGGTGTTTTTTGCGGCTACATCGTGGCCTTCGGCTGGCGGTGGTGCTTTTTCGGTCCGGCGATTCTCTGCACGTTGGCCGGTTTGATTTTGTTCATCCTGTTGCGCGACACCCCGACCTCTGTCGGGCTCCCGGAAATCAAAGTCGAGGGGGCGAAAGCCGGTGATCACGAAGACCGCTCCTCGGCCGGCTACAAGGCCTTCGTGAAGCGGCAGGTTTTTCTGAATCCCTACATTTGGTATATCTCGCTCGCGAATTTCTTCGTCTACATTTTGCGCTTCGCGGTGCTCGATTGGGGTCCGACGCTGCTGAAGGAGATGAAACATTTTCCCGTGCACAAAGGCGGCTGGATGGTGGGTGCGTTCGAGGTTTCGGGTATTGTCGGCATGCTCCTCGCCGGCTGGGCGACCGACAAAGTGTTCAAGGGCCGCGGCGCGCGGATGTGCGTGTTCTGCATGATCGGTGCGGTCACGGCGCTCGTGCTGTTTTGGCAATTGGGCAACACGCCGACGGTCGCGACCGTGTTTTTGGCGCTGGCCGGCTTCTTCATTTACGGACCGCAGGCGCTGATCGGCATCATCGCGGCGAACCTCGCTACGAAGCGCGCGGCCGCCACCGCGGCTGGTTTCACCGGACTCTTTGGCTACGCCAGCACGCTCGTTTCCGGCGTCGGGCTGGGGTATGTCGTCGAGCACTATGGCTGGAGCATCGGCTTCGGCGTGCTGCTCGCGATCGGAGCCATCGGCACACTCATGTTCATCCTGGCGTGGCCGGCGAAAGCGCACGGCTACCAAAACGCTCCTTCCTAAATGTCTCCGTTCACTTCTGCTTCCACCGCCCCCGCTCCTTCGCCAATCGGACCTGCCTCTCCGCAACGTCTTCGCCGCATCGCCCATGTCGCTCTCGATATGGACGGCACGATTTACAAGGGGGGCACGCTGTTTCCGTGGACGGCGCCTTTTCTCATTCGTCTGAAAACGCTCGGCATCGGCTATTCGTTTCTCACCAACAATCCGTCGAAGAGCGTGCCGGACTATCTCAAGCACCTCGCGAAAATGGGCCTCACGGCCACCCGCGACGAACTCTACACGTCGGCGATGGCCACCATCGATCATCTCAAGACGTGTTATCCGCAGGTGAAACGCGTCTTCGCGCTCGGCACGCCGAGCATGTTGGCGGAATTCAGCGGCGCGGGATTCGAACTCGCGGCCGACGATGCGAATGACGAGCCCGACGCGGTCGTCGTGGGTTTCGATATGACGCTCACTTACTCGCGTCTCTGCCGGGCTGCGTGGTGGATTCAGCGGGGCAAGATTTACGTCGCGACGAATCCGGACCTCGTGTGCCCGACCGATCAGCCTACGGTGTTTGTCGATTGCGGTTCGCTCTGCGCGGCTCTCGAAAAAGCGGCCGGACGCGCGCCTGACATCGTGCTCGGCAAACCCGATCCCACGATGCTGAGCGGCATCCTCGCGCGGCACGGCTTGCAACCCGACCAGGTCGCGATGGTCGGCGACCGCATCTACACCGATATCCTGATGGCCCAACGTGCGAACGCCCTCGGTGTGCTCGTGCTCTCCGGCGAAGCGACGGCAGCCGATGCCGCACGTGCGCAGCCCGCTCCCGATCTCGTGCTGCCGAGTCTCGCGGAGTTGGGCGATCTACTCGCGGCTGCCCGCAGCAATGCGTGAGCGGGAAACGTTGCGCGGGGCCGACGACGCTTTCCCGGAGCCGGGCATGCGCGGCGCGACCCAACGGCCGGGAAACAACATCATGCGCGGCAAGTCGGGCGCGCCGGTTTCGTTGGCATTGAGTTGAGCCGCCACCAAATCGACGGCGTGACCAGCAACGCGGTCCTGACACTGGTCGATTCCGCCGATCCCGCGCGGTGTCTCTTTGCTCCAATAAAGTGTAACCCGTGGCACGCTCAGTGTCCGGGCCGCTTGGCTCACGCCGGACAGATCCAGCAGGTCGGTATGGCTGAGAATCAACGCATCCGGCCGCGCAGCCTGCAGCCAAGCGCCCAAGTCGGCCTCGTCGCCGCGGGACACCACTCGCACCAATCCGCGCGCGGCAGCCGCCTGCGGATGGTGTGCCAGAAAGCATGCTGCGTAGGCGTGCTTGTTGCGCTCATGCACCGTCGCCTCGATCAACGCCGCCGGACGCCGGCAGCCGAGCTTGGCCAGTTCCAACAGCGCCAAGCGCATCGCGAGAAAATGGTGATGCCCCGCGTGGTGCAATTCGGGCGTCCAAGTGACATTGCCAATCACCGCTGGCGCAAAATGCCGCCAGTCCCACCCGAGCGTCACCGTCGCCTCGGCCGTTGTCACCGGCGAGAGCACGACGCCGACGATCCCGCGCGCCCGGAGGATTTGCTCGAGCCGGTGGTCTGACATCCCCGGGTCGCTCGTCCAAAACTCCTCCAACGCAAAGCCCATTTGGGCCGCCCGCTCCCGCGCACCGGCAAAGACCAACTGCAAAAACGAATTCTGCCGCGCCTCGGCCCGACTCGTGTGCACCCAGACAAACGCCAGGCGTTCCCGCGGTGAACTCGCCTGCGCGCCGCGAATGTGTGCCATGAGACTGGCGACGCGCGGATTCGGCCGGTAGCCGAGTTCGCGCGCGGCCTTGGCGACCAGCTCGCGGGTCTCGACCGAGATTTTCGGCGCGTGGCGCAGTGCATAAGAAACGGTGGCGAGGGAGAGCTTGGTGCGCGCAGCGAGCTCCTTGAGGGTCACGATGGGCGGGGTGTTGGCCATGGTGAACGATTTCACCGAGCTGCGTTCGAGGGCAACGGGAAAGCGGCGTGCCGTGCGCCGAGATTGTCCATGTCGATGCATTGTTTGTCTATTCCTGACGGCCCACGGCGGTGGTAGTGTTTTGTCTTCGATTGCAGCATTCGTCTTTTGTTTTCGACGCGCGCCTGTCGTTCGGCCCCATCTCCAACGTCATGTTTTACCCCGATCACCACCGACCGCTTGTTTTGCTCTTGGCCGGCGCGCTTTCGTGGGCGACCGCGACCGCCGTCGAGTCGCCCAAGCCGACCACTGCGATCGTGGTTTCCCCCACCGGCTCCGATGCCGCGCCCGGCACGGCCGCTGCGCCGGTTGCTTCATTGGCACGCGCTCAAAGCCTCGCCCGCGCCGCCCGCTCGGCTGGGCAGGTTGTCACCGTTACCGTGCGGGGCGGCACGTATTATTTGCCCGCTACCCTCGTGTTTACGCCAGCCGACTCCGGCACGCCCGATGCGCCCGTCGTGTGGAAAGCCGCCGAGGGCGAGGCGGTCGCGATCAGCGGTGGCATGCGCCTCGCACCGCAGTGGCGACCATCGGATCTCGCCGCTGGGTTGTATCAAACGTCTGTGCCCGCCGATCTCGAAATCGATCAACTCTACGTCAACGGGCAGCGGCAATGGATGGCGCGTTTCCCGAACCGTGAGGAAGGAGAGGGGCTCAATGTCTTCGATACTTGGAAACTCGATCATCGCGCCAAACCCGATGCGACCCGCGATCCGCTCGCGTCCGCGCGCATCGCGCGCTGGGCCGATCCCACCGGGGCCTTCTTTCACGCGATGCATCCCGCGCTCTGGGGCGGTGTGCACTGGCGGGTGACGGGAAAAAATCCCGACGGCACGCTCGCGATGGTCGGCGGCACGCAAAACAACCGCGGAGCACGTGTCCACGGCACGTATCGTATCATCGAAAACGTGCGCGAGGAACTCGACGCGCCCGGCGAGTGGTTTCACGACCGCGCCGCGCGCACATTGTTTTATTTCCCGCCGCCCGGCGTCGATTTGGCGCGTGCCGCGGTTGAAACCGTGCGGCTGCGCCACCTGATCGAACTGCGCGGATCGGAGGAGCGGCCCGTGCGCTGGCTGTCGTTTCAAGGGCTCACGTTTCGGCATACGGCCCGCACGTTCATGGAAACCAAGGAGCCGATGCTTCGTTCTGATTGGACGATGTATCGCGGCGGGGCGGTCATGCTGACCGGCACCGAGCACTGCGAGATTGCCGACTGTCGGTTCGACCAGGTCGGCGGCAACGCCATTTTCGTCAACAATTACAACCGCGGCGCGACGATTCGCGGCTGCCACATTTTCGAAGCCGGTGCCAACGGCGTCTGTTTCGTCGGCAATCCCGCCGCTGTCCGCAACCCGCTCTTTCACTACGACCAGCGCCTGCAACCGTCAGAGCTCGACCGCACGCCCGGTCCGCTGGGCAACGACTTTCCCGCCGACTGCGTCGTCGACGACTGCCTGATCACGCGCACCGGCCGCGTCGAGAAACAGACTGCGGGGGTGAACATCGACATGGCCCAGTCGATCACGGTCCGCCACTGCTCGATCTACGATGTGCCGCGCGCCGGCATCAACATTGGCGGCGGCACGTGGGGCGGCCACGTCGTGGAGTTTTGCGATGTGTTCGATACAGTGAAGGAGACCGGCGACCACGGCTCGTTCAACTCGTGGGGACGCGACCGCTTCTGGACGCCGAGCATCGCGGCGCTCGACGACGACGCCTTCTTCGCCGAGCACCGCGACCTACCGTTTCTCGATGCCGTGAAGCCGGTCATCCTCCATGACAACCGCTGGCGTTGCGATCATGGGTGGGACATCGACCTCGACGACGGTTCTTCGCGCTACGAGATCCGCAACAACCTCTGCCTTCGCGGCGGAATCAAGAATCGCGAAGGCTTCGGCCGCATCGTGGAAAACAACGTCATCGTCCGCAGCGGTCTGCACCCGCACGTGTGGTATAAGCACAGCGGGGACATCTTCCGGCGCAATATCGTCGCCTCGGCCGCCTACTCGCCGGCCCGGATGAGGCCGCCGCCGTGGGGGGCGGAGATGGATTTCAACCTTGTCCACACGCCCGGCCAGGCGACACCGGCGCCCGCCGCGAAGCTCGCCGCGCAATCGGGTCGCGACGCCCACTCGCTCGCCGCCGATGCCGGTTTTATCGATCCGGCGCGGGGCGACTTTCGCGTCCGCGAGGATTCGCCTGCGTTGAAACTCGGCTTCGTGAACTTCCCGATGGATCGCTTCGGCGTGCGCAAGCCCGCGCTGCGCGCCTTTGCCCGCACGCCGAGTTTCGCACCGCCGGCGACGGCCGAGGTTGCGTGGTCCGCTGCGTCGGCGACACCCGTGACCGCGATGTGGTTCGGCGCGCGCGTGAAGACGCTCACGACGGTGGAGGAAGCCTCGTCGGTCGGCGTCGCGCTCGCGAGCGGCGGCGTCCTCGTGCTTGAGGTCGTTCCCGCGTCACCGACGGCCCGCGCCGGATTGCGGGTAGGCGACCTCATCGTTGGTATTGCCAACGGCTCGGTGAAATCGGGAGACGATCTGGTGCGTCTCGCGACCTCATCAGCGACGAAAGAGTTGGAGCTGAAGATTGTCCGCGACCAGGTGACTCGCCCACTCTCGGTCGTTCGCGACAACTGAGATGCTCGTGAATCAATCGGATCGTCGCCGGCTCATCGGTTTCGTGGGCGGAGTGCGCGAATTCATCGGTCCTTTTTGGTCCACAAAGGCGTGCGCGCTCAGGGAATCGTCCGAGGTTGCTCTGATGCCGTTGCCGATTTCTGCGCCCGCGAATGATCGCGCGAATCTGTTTTCGATCTTGATCGGGGCAGGGAAAGTTCCGGTCTGACGTGACGCCATATGCCCCTGCTTCGTCTGCTTCTCCTAATTGTTTTCGTGCCGCTAGCGGCCGGGGCGGATGTGTTGGGTTCTTTCGCCGCCGTGCGGGCACTCTCGCATGAGAAGGCTGAGCAAGGGCAGGCGGTGCAGCTCGACGCCACGGTGCTGGGCTCCGATCCGGCTTCGGCGTGGAACCTATTCATGCACGACGGCACCGCGGGTTGTTACGTAAAATTAGTGCCCGGGAAGGACGCCGTGAACTTCAGGCCGGGCACGCGACTGCGGATAGAGGGAGCGTCCATGTTATTGGGATACTATCCGAATGTCGGCGCGGCCCGGGCCACCGTCCTCGGCCAGAGTTCGCTCCCGACGCCGGTTCAGCTGACTGCCGACCAGATTTTTTCCCCGGAGTGGGATTCCGCGTGGGTGGAGGTTCCCGCCGTGGTGGTAGGCTATGAAGCGCGGGATCGCCGGCTAACGCTCGATATCGACGTCTATGGGCTGTCGTTTAAGGCCGAGCTACCAGTCGAGGCGCGGGCGGAGGAGCGCGCGGCGGGTATGATGCAACGCCAAGTGCGACTGCGGGGAGTGCTTGGGACGATTTTCAACCGCCAACGCCAAATGACGGACCGGCATTTTTTTGTTTCCTCGTTCGACGCCATCGACCCAGCGGAGGAAGTTGCGGCCGGCGGCACCGCTCCGTTGATTGAGGTGGCCCAGATATTGACCGGCGGCTTCGGCCCGAAAACTCCCGTTCGCGTGCAGGGCGTGGTCACGCAGCCCGACCCGAAAGGTTTCTATCTGCGCGATACCAGCGGCAGCACGCTCGTCTACGCAGCGCGCGGCAGCCGGTTTGCTCCGGGGACGAAAGTTGAAATCGAAGGCTACGGCAGCGTCGCCCCGTTTCGTCCCGTGCTGCGAGCCGCCAAGGTCGAAGCGGTAGGGCAAACCGCGCCGCCGCGGCCGTTGCCCTTTGATTTCAAGCGCTCCGATTTGCCCGGGATGCACGCCGAATTGGTCACGCTCGACGCCACCTTCCTGGCGATCCAAGAAAGCCGATCGGACCTCATTTTGGAGTGCCAAACCGGACAACAAATCTTCGAAGTCCTGCTGCCGGTGGGTGGTGCCGCCCCGCTCAAGTTGACCGCCGGCGATCAATTGCGGCTCACGGGGATTTGCGAATTGACCACCTCCCATGCGTTACCGCGCATGGGTTGGGTTGACGGTTTCCGGTTGCACGTGCCGGGCCCGGCCGGTCTGGCGGTGCTCGCGCGCGCTCCGTGGTGGACTACTGAACGACTCTTGGTGGCGCTCGGCGTGATGAGTGCGATGGCGATGCTGGGATGGGCGGGGACCTGGGCTTTGCGGCGGCAGGTCGGCCGCCAAATGGAGGTGATCGGCGACAAATTGCGTGCCGAGGCGGTCGGCAAAGAGCGCGACCGCATCGCCCGGGATCTCCATGACACGCTGGAGCAGCAGCTCTCCGGGGTGGCGCTGCAACTCGACGGACTGGACGATGTCGTGAAATCCGATCCCGCCGCCGCCGCGCAGGCCCTGCTGCTCGCCCGTCGGATGTTGCGCCACACGCGCCTCGAAGCGCGGCGCTCGGTGATGAATCTGCGCTCGGAGATTTTGGAGAAACAGGGCCTGACCGCCGCCCTCCAAGACATGGCCGAGACTTCGGCTGGTCCCACCGGCCCACGCATCGAAGTGCGAGTGTCGGGTGAAGAACGGTCACTGCCGGCGGTCTTGGAATTTCATCTCTTTCGCATCGCGCAAGAGGCTCTCGCCAACGCGATCAAACACGCGGACTCCCGCGAGATTTCGATCGAGCTGGAGCACACCGCGGAAGCCTCGCAGTTGCGAGTGCGCGACGATGGCCGGGGTTTCGATCTCCACGCCAAAGAGGCCACGCCGGGCCCGCATTTCGGACTGCTGGGCATGCGCGAACGTGCCGCCCACAACGGAGCTGAATTGCGCATTGCGACGGCCCCCGGCGCCGGTTGCATCGTCACCGTGATCGTGCCGAAGGTGACGGTCACTCGCCCCTCATGAGAACTCCGCGTATTCGTATTCTGGTGGTGGACGATCACTTCATGATCCGGCTCGGCCTGATCGGTGCGTTTGCCGCCGAACGCGATCTTGAGTTGGTGGGCGAAGCCCGCAACGGCGCGGAAGCCATCGAGGCCTTTGCGAAACTGCTTCCCGATGTCACGCTCATGGACGGAATCCTTCCGGATATCCACGGCGTCGAGGTCACTCGGCGCATCGTGCAGAGCTGGCCGGCGGCGCGCATCATTTTGGTCTCAATCAACGAGACGGCAGAGGACATTCATCGCGCGATGGAGGCCGGCGCCTGCGGCTACGTTCCCAAGTCGTGCGAGAAGGACATGATCGTGCGGGCCATTCGCACCGTGGCGGCCGGCTCGCCGTATTTGCCGCCCGAGCTGGCCCGGCGGCTGGCCGAGCGCAACACCCAGGTCTCGCTCAGCGCCCGCGAACTCGAGGTCCTGCGGCTCATTGCACAAGGCAAAGCGAACAAGCAGATCGCCGCCGAACTCGCCCTGAGTGAGGCGACGATCAAGACCCACATCGCCCACATTCTCGCCAAGCTGGACGCTCCCGACCGCACGCGGGCGGTGACCGTGGCGATGGAGCGCGGTCTGTTGCGCACGTAGCCCGCTCCGTTTTTCTCCGGGAGGTGGTCTGCGGACGCGGTGGACCTCCGCGCGGTGCATCATCCGAAAGGATGATGGTGGGTAAATTGACGGAAATTCCGGCGGCGCGCTGCATTGCCCGCCGGCGAGCGCGCGAATTTTCGTGCGCCGCGAGAGCATTCCCCAATCCCGCCGCCTCCTGTCCATGACCCTATCCAAGAAACTGCCGCTTCCCCTGCTGTCGGCCTCCCTCCTTTTCCTTTCGGCCGGTGCTTCCCTCGTCGGCCAAAATGTGCCGACGTCCGCCGCACCCAACGCGACGGAGGAACTCATCACCCTGTCGCCCTTTGAAGTCTCCACCACGCTGGACACGGGCTACGCCGGGCAGGACACGCTCTCCGGCTCGCGCCTGCGCACGAATCTCCGCGACGTCGCCGCCGCGATCAGCCCCATGACCGCCGAGTTTCTCCGCGACATCGCCGCCACCAATCTCGAAAACGCCATCGAATACGGCATGGGCACGCGCATGGAAACCGACGATGCCCGCGCCGCCGGTCCCGTCGCCGATGGTTACAACGACGGCATTCGCTCGATCCGGATCCGCGGCCTGCCCGGCGGTGCGCGCAGTATCAACTTTTTCGACGCACCCGGCGAAGTGGACATGTATATGACCGACCGGGTCGAGGTCTCGCGCGGGCCGAACTCCATCCTCTTCGGTTTCGGTTCGCCGGCTGGCAAGATCAACGTCGCGACGAAGCAGGCCCTGACCGATCGAAACGCCTACAGCCTCACCAACCGCGTCGATTCGTGGGGCGGCTCCCGCTGGGTGGCCGATGCCAACGTCGCGGCCATTAAAAATACCTTCGCCCTGCGCACCGTGCTTCTGCAGGGCCGCGAGCAGTCTTGGCGCAAAGCCGGCCACAACGATCAGGACCGCATTTTCCTCACCGCCAAATGGCGCATCGACCCGCGGACGACCCTGCGCGCCGAAGCCGAATACGGTAAGATAAACCGCGCCGTGCCCCGCCCATTCTGGGGCAACGACCTTCGTTCGCTCTGGGAACAGAACGGCCGGCCGATCTTCAACAACTTCGGCGCCAACTATCAGCCCGGCCTACCGTTCACGCCCGGCGCCGCCGGCACACCTGGCACGCCCTTGCGCGACACGGGCGCGACGGCCGTCAGCGGCGTGCAGGAGCGCAGTTCCGGTGACTGGGTGGTGGTGAGCGACCGCTTCGCCTCCGCGCAAAATTTCCGTCAGTTCACCACGGCCGAGCGTCCGATCGGGCCGCTGCGCAGCGATTTCGACATGGGCCGCCGTTTCCCCGAGGCCGCGCTGGAGGGCAACTGGATTTCCGGCCGTTTCGCCGTCTCGAATGTCTCCGCCTTCTTCCAACGCGAGCTGGTCCGCGATCTGAATCTCGAAGTGGCGGCTAACCGCCAAAGCCTGCGCCGCAATATCCATAACGACCTGCAGTGGGATCTCTACGGCATCGCCGCCGACACGAACCGCTACTTACCCAACGGTCAGCTCCGCCCGGCCGCCGACCTCTATTATTTCGAGATGTCCCCCAACATCATCTTCTCGCGGTCCCACACCGACCAGCAACGCGTCACGCTCTCGTATGAAAAAAGCGTGCGTGAGTGGGCGAGGCTCCGCGTCGCCGGGCTCGGCGAGATGGTGCAGACCGCCAGCATCGGCGGCAACCGCCAGCTCTCTTGGCTCAAGGGCCCCGGCATCGCGAGCGGCGGCGCGTTTAACGCGACCCCGGAGAACGCCGCCAACAAGGTCTACTATCGCTACTACCTCAAGGACCTCAATGTCCTCAACGATTCCAACTACCGCATTCCCGCTCCCTACGCACTCAATGGCCCCATTCCTTACCAAGACCCGCGCACCGGGGCGGTGACGAATCTCTATGCCCACGAGGTCGAGCGCGCGCAGTCCGTCGCCAGCCCGATCGCGCGCGACACCGGTGCCTACATGGGCGTCGCCCAGGCCTTCCTCTTCAAAGATCGCCTCGTCGCCACCTACGGTTACCGCAGCGATCGCGTGAAGAATTGGCTCGGCCTCGCCGTGCGCGATCCCGCAGCGGAAGCGATCACGCCCAACTCGGGCGTGTGGCTGCCGGTCGACGCGAAGTCGAAAGTCCCGACGATCTATAGCGGCCACACCAACACCCTCGGCGCCGTTTTCCACGTCAACCGCTGGCTCTCGGCCTTCGCCAACACCTCCAGCAGCCTCGGCACGCCCAGCATCAACTTTGTCGCACCGAAGAACGTAAACCAGACCACCGGCGCCGACCTCACGCCCGCGCCGTCGGGCGAGACCACCGACTACGGCCTCAAGCTCAGCCTGCTCCAAAATCGCGTCTTCGTGACCGCGACCCGCTACCACACGATTTCCAAAAACGAGTTCGGCGGCTCCGGTTTCAACAAGACCAACATCGTCAATATCTGGACCGCCCTCGCCAACTCCACGATCCTCCCGGCGAACGAGGCCACGTTTGCCCAGTCGCAGATTCAGGTGATGAATCAGGTCAACGGCACCGTTCAGGACTCCGAGAGCAAGGGCTACGAACTCGAGATCGTCGGCAAGCCGCTCGCGAACTGGTCTGTCTCGGTCAACTACTCGAACAACGAGACCCGCCGCTCCAACATCGGCCGCGAATACCGAGCCTACCTCGACGCTTGGAAGCCGTATTGGAAAAAATACTCGACCCTTTCTATCACGCAGAATGCCACGCAGCCGCGCCCGCAATTTGCCCCCAGTTCCACCGACTGGCGTTCCCCCGCGGAGGCCGCGGCCACCGGCGCCTTTGTGCTGAACAACGATAGCATCAACGAATCGATCGCCGCGGCCGAGCAGGCGTTCTTCGACAATCCGCGCATCTTCGAGGGCATGCGCTTCGTCGGCGATCCGCTCCACAACGTGAACTTCCGCACGCGCTACGACTTCTCCTCCGGGGTGCTGAAGGGACTCTCGGCCGGCGGCGGCACGCGCATGCGCTGGGGCCGCGTCGCCGGGGCCAAGGTCGACTACACTGTCCCCGCCGGCGCCGACTTCACCGACACGTGGAACGGCCGCGTGGTGAACCGCATCGCCGCCGCCACCGCGAAAGACCAAATGGTCTACGATTTCCAACTCAGCTACTCGCGCCCGATCTTCAACCGCAAGTATCGCTGGTCCGCCCAACTCAACATCAACAACGTCACCAACCAACGGGAACTGATCGTGAACAGCGTCCACCCGCAGACACTCGAGGCCGTGACCTACCGCTACCAGGACCCGCGGCAGTTCATCCTCACGAACACCGTCAGTTTTTAAGGAAATGACCCTTGCGAGAATCGGCAGCGCAGATTTCTGAACGAAGGCCGGTCGCCGGCCAAACGACACGCCGTGCTGCTTGCCTGCTGGTGTTCGCCATTCTCGCGTTCATTTCGCTTCATGGCGCAACAAGCCCCGACGATCTCGCGTGGCTCGAACCGTATAACGTCGTTTGGACTAGTCCGAGCAAGGACGCGAGCGAGTCGATGCCGTGCGGTGGCGGCGACCTCGGCCTGAATGTCTGGGTCGAAAACGGCGACTTGCTCTGCTACCTGCAACGCAGCGGCTGCTTCGACGAAAACAACGAATACCTCAAGTTGGGCCGCCTGCGTGTGCGCCTCGATCCGAATCCCTTCGAGGCGGGCGCCCCGTTTCGGCAGACGTTGAAGCTGCGCGCGGGCTACGTGGAAATTACCGGCGGCGCGGCGGATCGGCAGACGACGGTGACAATTTGGGCCGAAGTGGCCCGTTCCATCGTGCATGTCGAGGTGCAGTCGGTCGCGCCCGTCGCGGTCAAGGTGAGCTACGAGAGCACGCGGACGTCCGACGCGTTGCTCCCGATCGACAAGGGCGTGGCGCGGTTCGGTTGCTTCAGTTGGGAAAACTTTCCCGGCGAGGTCGTGCGCTACCGCGACGAGGTTCGCCACGAGGGGGATGCGGTTTGGTTCTATCACCGCAATCGGGATGACCGCCTGCTGTTCGACTACATTGTCCGTCAGCAGGGGTTGGAGCGCGTCAAGGACCAGTTGGTCAATACGCAGAGCGGCCGCACCTTCGGTGGCGTGCTCAGCGGCGAAGGCTTCGTCGCCGATGGCACCGCGGAGGGGACGCACGTGCAAACGCCCTTCAAGGCTTGGCGTCTTCGTTCCGCGCGCCCCGCGGAGCGCCATCACCTGCGAGTGACGACTCATCTCGCGCAGACTGCCACGCTGCAACAGTGGCGCGATGGTCTGTCTGAGATGCTCGCGTCGCAGGCGTCAATCGACGCGGAGGCTCGCCGGCAAACCACCGCATGGTGGGAGGCGTTTTGGCGTCGCAGTCATATTGTCATCGATCCGGACCGGGCGAACGAGCGCCACCTGCCGTGGCAAATCGCCCGCAACTACCAGCTGTTCCGCTATCAACTCGGCTGCAATGTGCGCGGAGAATTTCCGACCAAATTCAACGGCGGAAACTTCACCTTCGATCCGGTGCTGGTAGACCGAAACCGCCCGTATTCGCCTGACTGGCGCCGCTGGGGCGGTGGCAGCTTCACGGCGCAGAATCAGCGACTGCTCCATTGGCCGATGCTGAAATCCGGCGATGCGGATTTACTCACGCCGCAGTTTGAATTCTACCGGCGCGCCCTGCCCAGCGCCCTCGCTCGCGTGCGCGCCTACTGGGGCCACGAAGGGTGCCTCTTCACGGAGCAGATGGAGAATTTTGGACTGCCGATCGCGATGGCGTGGGGCTGGAGCGAACCCAGCGCGACCAAGATGCGCCGCGGCACGGAGGTGCCCTTCGGCGATTCGCGCGTCGATGGCAGCAAGGGCTACGACGACATCGTGGAACACGGCGAACAGGCCAACCCTGCGGTATCCTACCACTGGGAATCACAGCTCGAGTTTTCCTACATGCTCCTCGAGGCGCACCGTTTTTTCGGCACCGATCTCCAGCCCTACCTGCCGTTCATCAAGAATTCGGTCCGGTTCTTCGATGCGCATTATCAGGCGCGGGAACGGCTGCGCTCCGGCCGCTCCCTCGATGCCCGCGGACGGCTCGTCATTTTTCCCTCCACCTCCTGCGAATCCTATCGCGGCGCGCGCAATCCGAGCGACGTGATAGCCGGCTTGGCGGCTTGTCTGGAGGGACTGCTTGCACTCGACGACACTGCGCTCCCCGCCGCGGAAAAATCCTACTATCGCGGCTTCCAACAGCGTCTGCCCGACTATCCCTACACCGAGATTGCCGGCGCGCGCAGCATCCAGCCGGCCGAATCGTGGCAGCGCTACCAGAACTACGAGTGCCCCCAATTTTATCCGCTGTTTCCCTTCAATCAATTCGCTCTGGGGCGCGACGACTTGGCGGCTTTTCACACTGCTTGGGAGCACGGAAAATTCCCGAAAAATATGGTCCAGAGCTGGCATCAGAACGGGATCTTTCTCGCGCGCATGGGGCTGACGGCGGACGCCGCAGACTTCAACACGCGCAAGCTCCAGAACAGTCCCCGGCGATTCCCCACTTTTTGGGGACCGGGTCACGATTGGGTGCCCGACCACAATTGGGGCGGCAGCGGCATGATCGGATTGCAGGAGATGCTGATGCAGACGGTCGGCCAACGAATCTTGTTGTTGCCGGCCTGGCCCAAGCACTGGGACGTCGACTTTAAGTTACACGCACCCGGAAAAACCGTCGTCGAGTGTTCCTATCGCAACGGTGCGGTCGTCATACTCACGGTCACGCCCCCGGAGCGACAAAGGGATATCGAGTTCCCCCCGGGACTTTAAAAACACCATGACCTCATTCCGCATTCCCGCATGGATCGCCCTCGGCTGCGTGTTGTTGGCGTCGTGCGAAGTCGCCCAGAATAGGGCGCGCGACAGTGCGGTCGGCGGCTTGTCGGACGAACGCCTGCTGGCGATTCGCGATGGTTTCGACCACCGCACAAACGCGATCTTTGCGGCGGAAAAAGATCGTCCCCTTGTTCGGTCCTTGCCGAAGCCGCCGTTGGGTGCCGGTCGGGCTCCGTTTGTGCGCGGCTTTTCCTTCGCGCTCGTGGAATTCGCGACCCGTTGCCTGTGGCTGGAAGAGTCCAACGCCGCTGCCAACGCCACCCTGCAGGAAAACGCCGACTATTATCTGGCGCATCCCGGCGCGATTTTCGACAAGGACAATTTCCATTGGCACTCTGAGGTGCTGCTCCGGCTGATTGAATTCTTCGGCGTAAATGGTTCTCGACGGGCCGGTCTCCTCCATCCGGAGACCGAACGGAAAATCCTCGAGAGCATTTGGCTTTACTGCCGGCGGAACGAATCGGCTGCCCAGCCTCACACGCATTTGGCCGAAGCGGATCACGCGGTGTCGCAGACCTGGTTCATCAAGGAATCAGAAAACCACCACGCGCAGAGTTTCACCACGCTCTGGCATTTCGCGAAAATCGCCCGCACCCGGGACGACTTCCGTCACCGACGCTACGACGACGGGCGGACGCCCGCCGAGCACTACGAAGCCTGGAATAGTTACGCGAAACTCTACCTCACCGAGCGCGCGAAAAAGGGCATGTTCGTTGAAATGATGTCCGTCAGCTACAACGCGAGTCTGCTTAAGGGCGTCTTCAATTTCTACGACTTCGCGGAAGACCCCGAACTAAAGCGACGCGCCGGACTCTTTTTCGACCTCTACTTTGCCTACTGGGGGCAGGAGCAAATCCACGGTGTCGCCGGTGGCGGCCAGGGTCGGATCTACTCCGACATCAACCCGAAGTCGTCGGGCTTGGGCTATTTCTTCTTCGGCCTCGGCGAGGCCCCGAAATTGCAGAGCGAACTGTTGACCGCAATGACGACGAACTACCGGCCCTCTCTCGTCGTCGTCGACCTCGTGTGCGATCGGATCGGCCGCGGCGTCTACGAGGTGACGCAACGTCCGCTCGGGTTGGCGGCCGACCGTGCGCATTACCAACCGCCCGACTACCGCCTGCGCACTGACTTCGGTGGCAATCTGCGCTACTCCTATTGCACGCCTGATTTTATTCTCGGCACGACGATGTCCGAGGCGCGGGCCGAACCGGAGTGGACGATGATCAGTTCGCAGAATCGGCGGCACGGAATCCTGATCGAGGGCGATCCCGTCGCGGTCATCTCGCCGCAATGCGAACCCACGCGTGACCACCGGGCCTACAACACTCAATGGTCGGTGCAGCGCAAAGGCGCCCTCGTTTGCCAGAAGCTCAACACCCATCGCGGTGCCGGCCCGATGCGCGTCTGGTTCTCCGGCGCCGGATTGTCCGCCCCGATCGAGCACGATGGCTGGATGCTGGTCGAGTCCCGCGGCGCCTACGCCGCCATCCGTGTCGTCCGTGGCGCCGCCACCTGGACTGAATCGAGTTCTGCCGTGGCCGGGCGTTGGCTGAACCTCGCGGACGAATACTCACCCGTGATCCTGCAGGTCGCGCAAAAAAGCGAATATCCGTCGCTCCGTGCATTTGGCGGTGCCGTCGCCGGCCAGAAAATCGAAACCAAAAATGAATCTCTTTCTTTCCGAAGCCTCGCCGGCGACCGGTTCACCTTCCCGTTGAACTTCGCCGGCGCTCCCACGATCAACGGTGCGCCGATCAACTACGCGCCCGCCCGCGGGTTGGACAGTCCCTACGTGCAAACCGAATGGAACAGTGGCGTCGTTCGTCTGAGCAAGGGAACGCGCACGCAGGTGCTGAACTTTACCACCGCGGCCGTCCCCCAATTTCCATGAGTCCCAACGCTCACCCCCGCCTCGTCGCCCTGTTCCTCTGCTGCGCGCTGCTCTCCCCACTGTCTGGCGCGACACCACCGCCCGCTCCCGGTGCGCCCTCGTCTTCGCCCGACCTCGCGTGGTGGCGCGACGGGCGCTTCGGGATGTTCATCCACTGGGGGCCGGCCTCACTCACCGGCAAAGAGATCAGCTGGTCGCGCCAAGGCACCGGCGTGGAGATTTACGACAATCTCTACCGACGCTTCGACCCCGTGAAGTTCGACGCTCGCGTCTGGGTGGCGACGGCGAAGGCGGCCGGCATGCGCTACATCGTGCTCACCGCGAAACACCACGACGGCTTCATGCTCTGGGCCACGCAAACCGACCCTTACAACATCATGCGCACCCCGTTCGGTCGCGATGTCGTCGCCGAATTGGCGAAGGCCGCGCGCGAGGCGGATATGCCGTTTTGTTACTATTTTTCACCGGGTGATTGGAAAGACCCCGACTGTCGCCACGCCGAAAATAATCCGCGTTTCGTCGAGCGCATGCACGCGCAGTTGACGGAATTGCTCACGCGCTACGGCCGCATCCCACTCGTGTGGATTGATTACGACGGCTACCCATGTCCGAGCATCCCGCAAGAAACGGCCGCGCTCATCCGTCGCCTCCAACCCGGTGTGATTATCAACAATCGCTTGGAGCCGCTGCACCCCGACGAGTCGCACGGCAGGGTAGGGCGCTGGGGCGATTACGCCACGCCCGAACAGATGGTCGGCTCGTATTGCGACACCGTGCCGTGGGAAACCTGCATGACCATCGCCCGCCAGTGGTCGTGGAAACCGAACGACGCACTCAAGTCGCTGCAGCAATGCCTCGAAACGCTCGTCAGCACCGTCGGCGGCGATGGTAACCTGCTCTTCAATGTGGGCCCGATGGCGAGCGGCGAAATCGAGCCGGCCCAAATCGAGCGACTCATTGAGATGGGCGCATGGCTGCGTCGTCACGGCGACGCGATCTACGGCACCCGCGGCGGCCCCTACGCGCCGACGAAAACGTATGCCGCCACCCGCACAAAGGACGCGATTTACGTGCACGCGTTCGCCTCCGCCGGCGACAGGCTCGCGCTGCCGGCATTGCCGCGCGCCGTTCGTCGCGCGTCGCTGCTCGACGGCCGGACGATCGCGTTTACGCAGACTTCCGCGTCGCTGGTGCTCGCGCTGCCGGCGGCCGTGCGCGATCCCCACATCACCGTGATCAAACTCAGCGTGGCCGGCCCCGTCGCCGATCTCACCGTGATCCACCCGCCTTCGTCGACCGGTTCGCTCGCGTATCGGCGCCCCGCCTCCGTTTCGAGCAGCATTGCGCCGCAATTCATGCACACGGCGGAGGCCGCGCTCGATGACAACGACAACAGCTATTGGTCCCCCGGCCGCGACGAAGCGATGGCCGCGACGATTCCGGGTCGGCGTTTCGACAATTTTCGCCAGACGCCCGAGCACGCGCTGTGGCTGAAGTCCGGCTGGCTCGAAGTCGAGTTGGAGCGTCCGATGCTCGTCGCCCGGGCGGTGCTCAAAGAAAAAGTCGTGCCGCGCAACTATCGCGCCGTTTCCGCGTGGCGTATCGAATACGAAGACGCCGGCCGTTGGCTGCCGGCCGCTTCCGGCGCCACGATTGGCGCGAACCTCGCCGCGGATTTTCCGCGCGCGGTTACCGCGAAGAAATTCCGTTTGTCCATCGAAGCGCCCGGCCGCCCCGCGATCGCGGAGTTTCAACTCTTTCCATCCAAGTGATGTCCGCCGTCCCGTGTGCGAAACCACGGCCGGCCTTCCATCGTCACCGCTCACGGCCCATGAAAACCCATCCCTGCATCAGAATTCTGGCGACGGCCGCCAGTTTGCTCGTCGCTGGCCTCGTCCTCGCTCCTGTTTCGACTTCCGCGGCTGCTGCGGAAACGCCCGCCCAACGCGATGCCCGCGTGCAATGGTGGCGCGAGGCGCGCTTCGGAATGTTTGTCCACTGGGGCCTCTACTCCGGACTTGCCGGCACGTGGGACGGCAAACCCGTCGCCACGAAGGGCGGCATGGAATGGATTCAGCAACGCGTCAAAGCCGACACCGCCACCTACGCGCAACGCGCCTTGCCGCTCTTCAAACCTACGCCCGGCTTCGCTCGCGAATGGGCGCGCCTCGCGAAATCCGCCGGCTGCCGCTATCTGGTGTTTACCACAAAACACCACGATGGCTTCGCGCTGCACGATTCGAAGGTCAGCGATTTCGACGCCGGTTCGAAACTGAACCGCGACCTCGTGCGTGAGATCGTCGACGCCTGCCGCGCCGAGGGCCTGCGCGTCGGCTTCTATCACTCGGTGATCGATTGGCATCACGACCAATACGCCTACGCGAAGTCTGCGCAGCTCCCGCATCCGCTCAAGGGCCAGCCCTATCCCAACGGCACGCGCGACCACGCCAAATACCTCGACTACCTCCACGCCGAGGTGCGCGAACTTGTTTCGAACTACGGACAGGTCGACGTGCTCTGGTGGGACTACAGCGCGATCGATTTCCAAGGCGACGCCGCGTGGCGCTCGACGGATCTCATCCAGCTCGTCCGCGCGAAACAGCCGGCGATCTTGATGAACAACCGGCTGTTCCGTTCGCCCGAAGCCGGTTGGAAAAGCATGGGCACCGAGGGCTACGCGCCGCGCCTCGATCCGCAATACGGCGACTTCGTCACACCCGAACAGCACATCCCCGCGACCGGCATGCCCGGCGTCGATTGGGAGACGTGCATGACCCTCAACACCACGTGGGGTTACAGCGACCACGATCACGCGTGGAAAACCGACGAACTCCTCATCCGCAATCTCATCGATATCGCCAGCAAGGGCGGCAACTACCTCCTGAATATCGGACCGAAGGGCGACGGCTCGCTCACGCCGGAAACCGTAAAATCATTTCACGCCATCGGCGCGTGGATGCTGCGCAACGGCGAGGCGATCTACGCCACACAAGCGAGTCCGTTTGCGAAACTCACCTGGGGACGCTGCACGCAGAAGCGCCTCGGCGACGGCACGACGCGCCTCTTCTTGCACGTCTTCGATTGGCCGCCGGACGGCCAGCTCGTCGTCCCCGGTCTCGTCGGTCGCCCGCTGCGCGCGCACTTGCTCGTCGGTGGAAAAACGCTCGCGACCGCCGCTGCCAACGGTGCGTTGACGATCACCGTGCCGACCGTTGCGCCCGATCCGATCGCGACCGTCGTCGTGCTCGACGTCGCTGGCTCGCCCGTCGCCGCACCGTAAGCGGAGCGGCGCTCGGTCGGAGGCAGGGCAGGGGAGTGGGGCACCTTTGGTTGGCAGGCTCCGTTGGTGAACGATTTCACCACATCAGCCGTTGCGGCGGGCCCGCCTCCCGGGAAATTCTGACGCAGGTCAGTCTTCCTACCCCATGAAAATCCCTCCCTGTTCTCTTCGCGCGGTCGCTTTGTCTGCACGTTTGGCCGGCGCCCTGGTTGCATCGTCCGCAGCGTTGTCCGCCCAGACCAAAACGCCCGCGCCGACAGCAAACGTTCCGCCGGTCTCCAAGGATGCCGTGGTGCTCTCGCCCTTCGAGGTCGTCGCCGAAAGCGACAGCTACGAGGCCACCAACACCAACTCCCTCACCGGCGTCAGCACGTCGCTCAACAAAGCCCCCGTCGATGCCCGCGTGATCACGCGCACGATGATGGACGAACTCGGCGGCGGTGATGTCTTCAAGATGCTCACCGAATACGGCGGCCTCGGCGCCATGTTGTTCGGCGGCGGCAACGAGGACCAACGCGGCATGCAGGAGGGCGACGGCGCCCAGCCCGCGGGACTCTCCAGTCGCGGTTTCAGCATGAGCGAACCGCGCCGCGACGGTTTTCTTCGCTCGTCCACGTCCGGTTTCAGTTCGTTCGACGTAGAGAGCGCCGAAGCCGTCAATGGCTCCAACAATCTCCTCTACGGCTCCGGCGAGCCCGGCGGCGTCGTGGTGATCAACACCAAGCGCGCGCAGGTTAACAAACGCTCGATCGTGCTCAGCACCAAATTCGACTCCGAGGGCTCCCGCACACACACCGCCGACATCAACTACGGCGTCTCCCTCGGCGCCAAACGCTTCGGTTTCCGCCTCAACTTGATCGACTCCGGCGACCGCTACTACCGTCCGTTTCTCGGTCTCGATCAACGCGGTGTCCAAACTTCGGTGACGATGCGTCCCTATCGGTGGCTCAATATTTTCGGCGACTACCGTTACTACGAACGCGCCGCGATCATTTCAGCCGGCGCCACCGTGCGCGTGCCCGCCGGTTTTACGCTCAGCAACGGTGTCAACATGGACAACCAGTCCACCGCCTACCTCACCGGGCTCGGCGGCTCTGCTCTGCTCAATGATCTCATCACGCTCCGCAATCAGGACTCGCTGAGCGGCGTCGTGCCCCGCCAGCACTGGATAAATAAATCCAAAAGCGTCACCGTCGACGTCACCCCGCACAAGGATTTCGCTCTCCAATTCCGTTACAGCCACGACGACCGCGTCAATCGTGCCCTCTCGCCCCTCAGCACCCAATATTTCCATCCCGATCATGTCGGGAACCTCGCCACGGACGCGGCGGGCGCTCCGCTCCGTCAATGGGCCGCGTTTACTTCACTCGGCGGCTCGCCGTTTTCGACCGGGGCCCACGGCTACAGGGCCACGGTGGTCGGACATCGTGATTTGGGCCGTTTCGGCGACCACCGCCTGAGCGCGTTCTATACCGGATCGAGTTCGTGGGTCGTGAGCCGCACCGCCCGCTTCTACGAGATCAACCCCGACGGAAGCTGGGTGCAGAACAAAGCCCAAATCACCAACGCCGACTCCGGCCGCACCCAGATGCCGGCCTTCTGGCGTCCCATTTTCTCCGGCGCGATGCCGGGCGGACTCAAGTGGCCCCAAGACATTATCGTCCACCCGAACGGCAAACGTTACGCGTGGAACACCCAGGTCTATCCCGGCGCCGTCCCCGCCACCGCCGGCAATCCCGAAGGTCTCGGCGGTCCGATCAACGCCCTCGGGCAGCCGACCAGCGGCGCGTTTGCCAACGACGATACGAACGAGAAGGGCTACGGCACGAGCTTCTCGAGTTCCTATTGGAAGGGCCGCATCGACACGCTCGTCGGTCTCCGTTTCGAAAACGCCGAGACCATCCGCACCACCACGACCGTGTTCAAGGGCCCGATCGACTACGGCAGCAAAACCTACGGCGTCGTCTTCGACACTCCCGTGAAGGGCATCCGCGGCTACATCAACTACGCCGTAAATCAGAAGATCAACTTCGCCACCGATCGCGACGTCTTCAACGTTCTCCTGCCCATCGGCAAAGGCGTGACGAAAGAAGGCGGCCTCAAACTCTCGCTTTGGGATCACCGCGTCTCCGGCAATATCACCTATTACCAGACCAGCGGTGAAAACTTTGCCGCCACCCTCGGCGGCGTCCGCGACGACGTCGACCCCAACGGCATCAACGGCCGCAACGGCGGCGCCGGCTACGTCTTCAGCCGCGTTTCCGACGGTATCAGCGCCAGCCTTTCAGCCCGTCCGTTCAAGCCGTGGCAGATCACCTTCAGCTGGACCCAGGCGAACGGCTCCGAGCGCAGCGACGTGATTCTCCCGATCCTCTACAACGACGAATTCAACACCACGACCTTCGGCGGCCAGCAAGTTGTCGCCGTCAAGGACGCCGCATCCGGCTCACTCTCGCCGCTCATGGTGCCCGTCGATCCGAAAGACCCCACCGGCCCCACGACGACGCTCTCGCTCGCGATGATGAAAGACAGCACGAGCGCTTACTTCGCCAACCTGGACCCCGATTCCGGTGCGATCCTCAATTCCCAAGCCCTCGGCCTCCGCACCACCGGCGTCGGCACCACCAAGACCGCCCTCCCCATCACCGCCCACCAACTCGGTTTTGTGCCGCCCGTTCCCCAGCTCATCGTGCGCAAGGCCGGCGAAGTCACCACGGGCTACGCGGAAAATTCCTTTAGCAACATCAACCGCTTTCAGGTGAGCGAAGGCCGCCTCAAGGGTCTCGTGCTCGGCCTCTCCACCACCTACGCCCGCAAGTTTCGCGGCTACATGTATACCGACGCGGCCGACGCCAACAAGCGGAAGATCTTCTATTACCCCGACAAGCTCCAGAACAACGGCTTCATCGTCTACCGCTTCCGCGGCTTCGCCAAGACTCAGATGTCCGTCCAGCTGAACGTCGACAACCTCCTCGACCGCCAAAAGATCCTCGCCCTCCCGCGCAGCACCAACGGCACGATCCGTTACTTCCAATATCAATACTCCCCGCGGAAGTTCGCGCTCACAACGAACGTGACCTTCTGAGCAATCGCTACGGCCTCACGCCGTTCTGCGTCGCGCGACGAGGGATCTGGGTTCAGTTTTCCCGCCATGACCACGCGCCGCACTTTGCTCCGTATCGCGCCGCTTCTCGCCTTGGTGGCGCTTCTCGGCGCCGTCCACGCGGCCGATCTCTCCTTCAGCGATCCCTCCCGCGTTCCGCCACCTCCACCGGGCGCACTGGCTTTCCCCGATCGCGGGCCCCACTTGGACGCTCGCGCCGGCTTTCGCCAGCCACCCGCCGGCTATGGCATCGTGCCGTTTTTCTGGTGGCTCGGCGATCCGCTCACCCAACCGCGCCTCACTTGGATTCTCGACCAGATGACCGGCATGGGTGTGTCCGGTTACCAGATCAACTACGCCCACTCCGACAAAGGCGGCCGCAGCTACGGCCTCACCTATCCGAGCCAGCCCGCGCTTTTCTCCGAGGATTGGTGGAAACTCACCGGGTGGTTCATGCAGGAGGCGAAGAAACGATCCGCCGGCATCAGCTTGAGCGACTACACGCTCGGCTTCGGCCAAGGTTGGAGTGTCGACGAGATCCTCCGCGAGCACCCCGAAGTGACCGGCATGAAACTCAACCTGGGCAAAGACGGCCAGGTCACCGCCGAAAACGTCCCGTGGTCGCTCAATCCCCTGCACCCGAATTCGGGCCAATGGTATGCTGAGAAATTCTTCGGCCAATTCGAACGCCGTTTCCCGGGAGAAGGCGGCCGCGGCCTCAATTTCTTTTTTTCCGACGAACTCACTTTCGGCGTCAGTGGCCGCCTCTGGTCGAAAGATTTCCCGGCCGAATTTCAAAAGCGCAAGGGCTACGACATCACCCCCGAGTTACCCGCCCTCTTCCGCGACACCGGACCGCGCACTCCGAAGATCCGTCTCGATTACAGCGATGTCCTCGTCGCGCTGAGCGAGGAAGGCTTCTTCAAACCCGTCTTCGACTGGCACCAGTCCCGCGGCATGATCATGGGCTGCGACCACGGTGGCCGCGGCCGCAACGTCGTCGAATTCGGCGACTATTTCCGCACCCAGCGCTGGAACCAGGGTCCCGGCGCCGACCAGCCGTCGCTCGGCAAAAATCTCATCAAGGCGAAAGTCGCCGCCTCCATCGCCCACCTCTACGAACGCCCGCGCGTCTGGCTCGAGGGATTTTACGGCAGCGGTTGGGGCACCAGCTCTGCGGATCTCGTCGACGCCACCTTCGCCAACTACGCGATGGGCTTCAATCTCCTCGGCCTGCACGGCATGTATTACTCCACCCACGGCGGCTGGTGGGAGTGGGCCGCCCCCGACAATACGTTTCGCATGCCCTATTGGCGGCACTTGCGCGGCTTCACGGATTGCGTGCAGCGCCTCAGCTATCTCCTCAGCCAAGGCCACCACCGTTGCGACGTCGCGATCCTCTATCCTGTCGCCCCCATGGAGGCTGGCATGGACGGTGCCACCGCCGTGCAGACCGCCTTCACCACTGGCGAACAACTCTACGCCCGCGGCGTCGATTTCGATTTTATGGATTTCGAGTCGCTGGACCGCGCGACGATCGTCGGCCCCGAGCTTCACGTTTCCGGCGAGATCTACCGCGTCTTGGTTTTGCCGGCGATGAAGGCCATGCGTCACTCCACGCTCGTCAAAGCCGCCCAGTTTCGCCGCGCCGGTGGCATCGTCGTCGCCCTCGGCGCCTTGCCCGAGGCCAGCGACCGACTCGGTCGCGACGATCCGGAAGTTGCGGCGTTGGTCAGGGAATTATTTCCCGCCGGTCCGGCGAACGACGTCTTCGCGTCGCTGCCTGAGCGCGACTACGTCGGCCCGGGCAACATCCACCATCGGAAAATCGGGCCGCGTGACGTCTACGCAATCTACGGCGCGCCCCAGGGAGCCGAGTGTTTCTTCCGCGCCACCGGACAAGTCGAACTCTGGGACCCGTGGACCGGCACGTCTCGCCCGCTCAGCGTCACCGCTCAGACGACGACCGGCACAAAACTCAAACTCCCGCTCACCGAGAAAGAATTTCAACTGATCGTTTTTCGCCCCGGCCAACCGACCTTCGAGGCCGGCTCGCTCGCCTCCGTCGCCCAGGTAATTCCGCTTTCGACTCGCTGGGAGTTCGAACTTCAGCCGACCAGCGACAATCGTTTCGGCGATTTTCACTGGCCCCCCACGCCGGCGCTGATCGGCCCCGAAATTCGCCAGCTCTGGTATTGCGAGGGCGAAAAGTCGGACGGCCCGTGGCGTAAAGTCACCGTCTCCTTCGGTCCGCAGTTCATCCAATCGACCACGCCGCCCCCGCAAGCGAACGGCCGCCTCTACGAATTTTCCTGGCGCTGGGGTATCGAAAACGACCCCGGCCACCAAGGCTACCACGGCCTCAAAGCCGAGGTGCACGACGAGTTTCTCGCCATCGGGAATCCGAAGGAAAACCGCCGCCACCTGCCCACCGTCGTCAGCTACGAGGCCACGGGGTCCGACTCCTATTTTTCCACCGACGTCATCGCCCCCCGCGCCATGCTCGCGCACGCGCTGCACGGCCCGATCGCCCCTGCCCAGCTCTGGCTCAACGGCACGCTCGTCACCGGCACTGAGCTCAACCTGCACGCCGGCGCCAACGCCCTCGTGCTGCGCTACACGAAACCCGGCCGCACCTACTTCGTCGTCTCGTCCGCGCCGCCCGCAGTCCAACCGAAAAACTCCCCCGCCGATCTGGCCATGAGTTGGTCGACCAATCCCCATGTGCTGCCCTTCGACGTGCGCGCGACGGAAACCAATCCGATCGGCTGGTATCGCTTCGTTTCACCACCGGGCCTGCGCTCGTTTACGCTCTCGGCGCGCGGAAAAATTCAGGCGTGGGCTGGCGACACCCCACTCACGACTTCCGATCAACGTCAGTTTACGCTGCCTCGCCCCGCCACTGAGCCCGTTACGATCCGCCTGCGCATCGAACAAGAGCGCGGCTGCTACTCGGGCGCGGCGCTACCTGAGCCGATCAAGCTCGACTGCGGGCCCGGCCCCGCTGCCCTCGGCGATTGGTCACAGAACGAAGGCTTGGCCTCGTATTCCGGCGGCGCGTGGTATCGCCAAACTTTTTCCCTGTCCGCTGCGCCCATCGCCGGTGCCGTAACCCTCGATCTCGGCGAGGTCGTGGCCTCCGCCGAGGTCCGCCTGAACGGCCACCCCGCCGGCATTCGCGTCGCCCCGCCGTATCGTTTCGATCTCACGAACCTCGTGCGCCCCGGCGACAATCGGCTCGAAATCCTCGTCTGCAATACACTCGCCAATCACTACTCCACCGTGCCCACCCGCTATCGCGGCGAGAGCAAGTCGGGCCTGCTCGGCCCCGTCACCCTTACGCAGCTCGCCCCGGCCAATCCGCGCCAACCGTGAAGCCATCCCGCACCGTTAGTCCCCCTGCGCCGGCGCATCGCTCGCTCGATCTGGAGCATGTTGCTCCGCCTCCGCCCGAATCTCCCGCCGGAATCCCTCGGGCCCTTATCGTGCTTGTCGTCGTCGCTTTTCTCGTTGGCGCCAGTCTCCCGCTGCTCGCTCAAGATCGATCCGACGACGTCCTCCTCTACACCTACTTCCGCGACAACGGCCAGGCCGGCGTCTTCCTCGCGCACAGCACCGACGGCGTCACGTTTACCCCGCTGAACGATGACCGCCCGATTTTCACTCCGCCGAAATGGCCGGGCCAAGACCTCACGCGCGACGCTTCGATTCTCTTTCACGACGGTCTCTTTCGTATGGTCTGGACCTCCCACTGGACAGGCCGCGTCTTCGGCTACGCCGAGTCTCGCGACCTCGTGAGGTGGAGCGAGCCTCGTCAAATTCGTCCCTTCCCTGAGTCGCTCCCCGCCGCCGATCAGCCCGGCAATATCTGGGCTCCCGAGTTGCATTGGGACCCGTTCAAGCGCGACTTCTTCGTTCTCTTTTCGAGCACGACACCGCGCGAGCGCACCGACGGCGACGGTAGCGACAACAAGGGTAACAACACCTCGCCCTACGACAACCGCGTCTACCTCACGCGCACTACCGACGGCGCCACGTTCACACCGGCCCGCCTGTTTTTTGATCAGGGTTTCAGCGGCATCGATGCCGTGATGCGCGTCGATCCCACGGGTGATCGCTGGGTGATGGTGATGAAGTGCTCGCGCGAT
>CALRZR010000038.1:0-41148 GCA_943372705.1 Opitutus sp. GAS368
GTCCGCTCAAACGTTTCCTCCAGCGCAATATTGAGACGAAGTTGGCGCGCGCGCTAATCAGCGGAGAAGTAGGCGAGGGGACCGACGTGAAATTCTCGGTGAAAGACGACGGCCTCGTGCTGGCGCCCGCCGCGGGAGCGAAGAAGTGAACGCTACTGCGGGGCAATGATTTCGCGCTTTGCGCGCGAGCGGGGTTGGGTGAGGGCGGCATTGACCGGGGTGAGATTCGCCATAAAACCAGATTCATGAAAACTACGCTCGATCTGCCCGATGATGTTGCCGAAGTGCTGCGCTTGGAGTCGGCCCGGCGCGGCGGGAGGAAAGCCGCCTCGCTCACCTCGCTGGTATCCGCGGCCGTGCGAAAAACCTATGGCGCACCGGTCGCGAAAAAACCGCGGATCGACCTGACGCCGGGTCGGGTAGTGATCAGCGCGGCGGCGGATGCCCCGAAACTTACGACGGCGCTTATCAACGGGGCGCTCTACGATTGAGATGAAAGTCCTGTTGGACAACGACGTCTTTTTTTCGGCTCTTGTGCGCGGGCACCCGAGTCATCTGGTTTCCCGTCGGTGGCTGGACAAAGCGAAGTCCGGCGGCTGGGGCATCGCGAGCGAGACCTACCTCGCGGCAGTGCGCCTGTTGATGAACCCGAAGGTGATGGGCTCGGGTGCGCTCAGCGCGTCGGCGGCAATCGGCGCGGTCGAGACGGAGTTGAGCGGACCCTTTCCCGGCTCGGTGGTAGTCGCGCCGAAACGCCCGGCGAGGGGCCTATTGGAAAGAGCGACGGGCCACCGGCAGGTGATGGACACGTGGTTGGTGCAGACTGCACGCGACACTGGGCACCTCCTCGCGACGCACGACGCAGGTGTGTTGGCACTGTGGCCGGAACACACGGTGCGGGTGAGTTAATCCGCAGGTTTCGGGGACTTGATTGCGGCCGGGGACGAAACGCGACGGGGGCGTCGCGTCCCCATTGCGATACAGGCCGCTAGCGCGGTGGGTTGGAGCGGCGACGCCCCCGTCGCCGGGTGGCGCGGGCGGTGATTTCGTGCTTTGCGCCCACGCGGGGTTGGGTGAGGCTCCGCGCGCATGTCTGCCGAACCTATCCGCTACCTTGATCGCGCCACCGGCTCCGTGAAGACGGAGCAGATTTACGGGGAAAAATGGCTGCGGTTTGCCTACGAAAATCCCGCCGGACGTTTCTTCGTGTGGTTCGCGGCGCGGCGGGCGTTTTTCTCGCGCTGGTATGGCTGGCGCATGAGTCAGGGGGCGTTGCGCGATTCGGATATGCGGGCCTTGCAGCTCATGCGCATGATCTTCGGCGGAGGGGACAGCTCGCGCTTCGTGCTGCCGTTTATCACGAACTACAATCTCGACGTGGATGAGTTTGCGAAGTCGCCCTTCGATTACCGGACGTTCAACGAGTTTTTCTATAGGGCCCTCAAGCCCTCGGCGCGGCCGATCGCGCAGGGCGCGCGGGTGGCGGCGTTTCCGGCGGACGGGCGGCATCTCGCGATGGCCAACGTCGATACGGCGAGCGGTTTTTATGTGAAGGGCGCAAAGTTCTCGCTGGCGGAGTTGCTGGGCGACGAGGCGCTAGCGCAAAAATTCGCGGGTGGCGCGATGCTGATTTCGCGGCTGTGCCCGGTAGACTACCACCGGTTTCATTTTCCGGTGGCGGGGGTGCCCGACGAGTCGCGGCTGATCAACGGCTGGCTCTACTCGGTGAGCCCGATCGCGCTGAGGAAAAATGTGCGCTACCTCGTGGAAAATAAACGTGAGCTCACGCTGGTGGAGTCGGCGGAATTTGGGACGGTGGCGATGCTCGAAGTGGGCGCGACCAACGTGGGCACGATCAAGCAGAGTTACGTGCCCGGCCGGGCGGTGGCGAAGGGAGACGAGAAGGGCTTCTTTGCATTTGGTGGCTCGTGCGTAATCACGCTTTTTCAGCGCGGGCGGTTGCGGCTCGATGGCGATCTGGTGGCCTCAAGCGAGCAGCAGATCGAGGTTTATGCGAAGATGGGCGAGCGCATGGGCGAGGTGCCGTAGGCGGCATTTTCCGGTGGTGATACGGCATGGGACGAGCTAGGGAGAATGCGCCCCAGTTCACCCCATCCGCGTCATGCACTCCGGCCAAATTCGGAACATCAAAATCGGTCTGCTCGTTTTCGTGGTCGTCCTCTCCGGGGCGACCTTTGCCTACTTCAATTATTTCAACAACCGCCGGGTCGAGGCGCTTTTGGGGTCGCGTGGCGCGGCCCGAACGACGCGCCTCGAAGAGATCCGGCGATTGCGCCCGACGAAGCCCGCGGCGGCGGTGGCCGTGCTGGAGCAAATCATGGCGAAGCCGGAGTCGGACGAGGAGAGGCGGGCGGCACTGAGTGATTATCCGGATCTGCTCGCTCAGGCGGTCTCGGCCGAACTGCGCGACGGGCGCGTGCCGGAAGCGCTCGGGTTTCGCGAGAAACTGACCAAACGTTTTCCGACGACGCCGCAGGCGGCGAGTGCGCGCCAGTCTTGGGGACAGCACCTCGGGCGCACGGCGGAGGCGGCGTTGCGCAAGGGTGACGAGGCGGAGGCGGAGGCGGCGTTGACGGAGCTGTTTCGGGAGCCGGGGTATTTGAGGAACGCGGCGGCGTTTGAAATCTGTGCGCAGTTCCGCGAGACGAAGTGGAAGGAGTTACAACCGACGCAGCCGGCGGAGGCGATGCGGCAACTCGCGGCGGCGGGACGGATAATTGTTTCGAGCGAGCAACTGCGGAAGCTCGCCTATGCGATCAACGGTTCGGCCACGGTGAACGAGACCGAGCTCGCGGCGGAGGCGGAGCGGTGGGCCGCGACGCCGCAGCGGCACGGGGCGCTGGTGTTGTGGTGGGCGCAGTGGTTGCGCCTGCAATCCGGGCGCGTGGGCCCCGGAGCGCCGAAGCTGTCCGAGGCCGAGCGGCGCGCGGCCATCGCGACGGTGGGGCGGAAGTTGACGACGGGATTGACTGAGCTCGGCGACCGGTTGCGGGCGGGCGAGCGGCCGCCGTTTGTGCTGCTTGAGCCGCGGGCGGCGTATCAGATGGCCGTCGAATTGTTGCGCGATCAACCGGAGGAAGTCGCGGCGCTGGTGAAGTTGATCGAATACGAGACGGCCGAGTTGGAGACGTTGGCGCAACCGCTCCTGAGTCGGGAACTCGGCACGATGTTTACCCTGCCGGCGGAAGAGCAGAACCGGCTTCTTGAAAAGGCGCGGGAGGTCCGGTCGCGCACAGGAAAACTTTTTTCCGATCCCGGGCTGCGCTTGTGGGCGCGGGTGTTGCAGCGGCCGGCCTTCAATCCGTGGCCGGTGGTCCCGAAGGCGTGGGCCGAGAGCATTGAGGCGAGGGCGCCGGAGGAGGAACGCCGCCGTCAGTTGCAACTCCGCTATGCCCAGGAACCGCACCGGGTGCCGCTCTCGCAGCTCGCGACCGCGCGGGCGGTGCATTTTGGAAATCTGGCGCGGGCGGGCTTGCTTGGCACGGCGCAGGACACCTCCGAAGGCCACGATACGCTGCGGCTGGTGTTGCGCGGGACCGAAGATGTCGAGTTTCACGCCGCGCTCGTCGGGGTGCTGCGCCAGCAGATCGTGGATGGGGCGACGCAGAAGAAATTTGGACAAATCTATTCGCTGGCCGGACTCTACATCAGCGAGGTGGGCATGCCGGCGACGGACGATCCGTTTCGCGGGCAGTTGCGGGCGGCGTTGGTGAAGGCGCGCGACAGCTTTCCGGTGGAGGTGCCGATGAAGCGAATCTTCATGGACGCGCTGTTGGCCGAGGGGTTTGCGGACGAAGAGGTCGGTCAGAAGGCGCGCGAGGAGGCCTACACGCTCGCGTTTACCGATTTTCCGAAAAGCGCGCCGCCGCCCGACCGTGGCGCCGGGTTGGCCAGCGGGATTCCGGGGCTGTCGTTTGCGCGGATCGAGAACAGCACGTCGCATCACCTGCTGGTGTTCTACCGGGGGCCGGAGCAGTTCATGGTGCACAGTGTGCCGTATCGGCGGGGGACGGCGTCGTTGAAATCGGGGGAATACGATTTGGTGGTGTTGTGTCCCGACGGGGCGATCCAGCCCTATCGCGGCCAAGTGGTGGCGCGGGACAACGTGCTGCAGTCAACCTACCGCATCGAGACCGGCAGGCGCTCGGGCATGGCGCCATCGAACCTCTCGAGCGGGGCCTACACGTGGCTGCGGCGCGGGCCCGGCGCGGAACACCTCCAGCTCAATACCTACACGGGCACGGTGGCGCGCCCGGCGAAATGATTGCCGGCGGCGGGCGCGTTCCGGCAGCCTAGGGCGATGCCACGTCTCCTCCGCTTTTTGTTAACGATTTTGGGCTGCGCCGTCGCGCTGCGATCCGCCGCGCGGGCCGGTGAGGCGACGTTTCCTTGGGCGGAGGCGACGATCGACGATTTGCAGGCGAGGATGGCGGCGGGATCGCTGACGGCGCGGGAACTCACGACGGCGTATCTCGCGCGCATCGCGGCGGTGGATCGCGCGGGGCCGCAACTCAACGCGGTGATCGAACTAAATCCGGATGCGCTGAAAATCGCGGAGCGACTCGATGCCGAGCGCAAAGCGGGGCGTGTGCGCGGGGCGCTCCACGGCATTCCGGTGCTGTTGAAGGACAATATCGCGACGGCGGACCGGATGGAGACGACGGCGGGCTCGCTGGCGCTCGTGGGCGCTAAGCCGCTGCGCGATGCACACCTCGTGATGCGGTTGCGCGAAGCGGGCGCGGTGATTCTCGGCAAGACCAACATGAGCGAGTGGGCGTATTTTCGCGGCAACCGTGGGGTAAGCGGGTGGAGCGCCCGCGGCGGGCAGACGCGCAATCCCTACGCGCTCGACCGCAATCCCTCGGGGTCGAGCTCGGGCTCGGCGGTCGCGGTGGCGGCAAACCTGTGTGTCGTCGCGATCGGCACGGAGACGAACGGCTCGATCATGTCGCCGGCCTCGGCGTGCGGAATTGTAGGGCTGAAGCCGACAGTCGGTCGCGTGAGTCGCGCGGGTGTGATTCCCATTTCGGTGACACAGGACACGGCGGGACCGATGACGCGCACGGTGCGCGATGCGGCGCTCGTGTTGGCGGCGATCTCGGGCCCGGACGAGCGCGACGATGCGACCACGCACAGCCCGCTGGGGGCGGCGGCGGATCTCGTGGCGCCGTTTCGAAGCGACGCGCTGCGCGGGGCACGCATCGGGGTGTTGCGCGGGCCATTTGGATTTCATCCGCGGCTGGAAGCGGTGCTCGACGGCGTGGTCGAGGCGCTGCGCGAGGCGGGCGCGGTGGTGGTCAATCCGGCGAAGGTGGCGACGTTGATGCAGTTCGGCGCATTTCAGGGCGACCTGTTGTCCTACGAATTTAAGGACGGCGTGAACCGTTATCTCGCGGAGCTGGGTCCGAATTCGCCGATGAAGACGCTCACGGACGTGATCGCGTTCAACGAGGCGAACCGCGCGCGGGAGATGCCGTATTTCGGCCAGGAAAGCTTGATCGGCGCCGACGCGCGCGGGCCGCTGACCGAGCGGGTTTACCTCGATGGACGGGAGGCGTTGCTCCGGATGACGCGCGCGGAGGGGATCGACGCGACGATGGACGGCGGAAAACTCGATGCACTCGTGATGCTGACGCGCGGGCCGGCGCACCTGACGGATTTTGTAAACGGCGACAGTTCGAGTGGCGGCAGTGCGAGTCTGGCGGCAGTGGCTGGCTACCCGAGTGTCACGGTGCCGGCGGCGCAGGTGCACGGGCTGCCGGTGGGCGTATCGTTTGTCGGGCGCGCGTGGAGCGAGGCGAAGCTGCTGGCGTTGGCGGCGGATTTCGAGGCGAAGGCACCGGCGCGGCAGCAACCGAAATTCTTGCCAAGCGTGGGCGGGCCGTGACGCGGGGGTGGCGCAGGCAATTTCCCCGCTTGCGTCAGGCGCGCGGGGCTCGGCAAGCTGCGCCCCGAATTTCCGCAGCCCGCCCGGGTGATGGAATGGCAGACATGCGGGTCTTAGAAGCCCGTGCCGTAAGGCGTGCAGGTTCGAGTCCTGTCCCGGGCACCAAATAGCACTTTCCCCTGAAAGGGGGTGTTGGGTATGCCGACGGCGGTTGGAAACCGCCGCTCCTAAGGCCGGGTGGAGAATGGCGGCGCGACCGTGGGCGCGGGGTCGGGCACTCCTCGGTTGCCGACGAGCGGATTTCCCTTCCAAACTGATCGTTCGTTTGAAACTGCGCACACGCATTCTGATTTTTGTCGCCGGATGTATCACGGTCTTTTGCGGACTATTTGTGGTGCTGGTGCACACCATTTTGCTGCCGAGCGCGGATCAGGCGGAGGTGCGGGGCATGGTGCAGAATCTGCGGCGCTTCGAGGCGCGGCTGGAAGGGCGGCTGGACCGGATTTCCCAAACCGGGGTGGAGTGGGGCTACTGGGACGATTTGGCGAACTACGTGACGAATCGGCGCCCGGCGTTTGTCCGAACCAACTTCACGACAGAGGGATTGGGGGACAGCGGCATCGATTTTATCCAAGTGTGGGACGCGCAGGATCGGCCGGTGGTCGGGCGGATGGTGACGGGGGCCGGTCAGCTGACCGAGGCGTTGCCGTCGGACGTCGTGGCGGCGTTGGCGGCGGTGCCGGGAATTTTTCAACGCGCGACCGACGAAGAAGTGCGCGGCATCACCCGCACGCCGCTGGGTCTGGTGCTGCTGAGCGCCCAGCCGGTCACGGACAACGAAGGCACCGGGCCGATCAAGGGGACGTTGGTGGTCGGTTGTTTTCTGCGCGGAGATTTGCTGCGCGAGTTGCGGGCGCACGAGCCATTTGAGCTGAAAGTGACGGAACCGGGCGGCGTCTTCCCGCCGGCCGAGCCGCCGACGGTGAGCGACGGGCCACGGACCGCGTTTGCGCTCAGCGAAACGGAACTGGGCGGGCGGATGCCGCTGCCCGATCTCAAGGGCGGTGCGGCGGCGATGGTCGAAATGCGGGCGCCGCGCACCCTGCGGCTGCAACAAATGCAGAGCATGTGGGTGGTGTTGCAGGCGCTGGGGGTGGCCAGCGTGGCGCTGCTGGCGGTGGTGGGCTTGTTGGTCGAGGTGTTGTTCCTGCGGCGGCTGGTGCGTCTGCAGGCGGAGGTGCGCGAGCTGCGCGACGAGGCGGGTATCCAAAGGTTGGAGGCGACCGGGGGCACGCCGGAGTTTCGCCGGCTGGGAAAAGACATCGCGGCGATGGCGCGCGGACTGCGGGAGGCGCAGCTCCGGGCCGAAGCGGCCTCGCGGGCGAAAGGCGCGTTTCTGGCGACGATGAGTCACGAAATCCGCACGCCGATGAACGGGGTGTTGGGTTTCACGAGTCTGCTCAAGGGCACCCCGCTGAACGCCGAACAGATCGAATATGTGGCCACGATCGAGCAGTCCGGGGAAATCCTGCTGGCGCTGATCAACGATATTTTGGACCTCTCCAAGCTGGAGTCGCACGCAGTGGAATTAGAGCGGCAGCCGGTGGTGGTGGCGGACATCGCCAATGAGATCGGTGCGTTGTTTCGCCAGCGGCTTCAGGCGAAAGGCGTGCGGCTCGTCGTCGACTGCGGGACGGACCTGCCGTCGGCGGTGATGGCGGATGCGCTGCGGCTGCGGCAGATTCTGTTCAATCTCGTGGGCAACGCGGCGAAGTTCACCCGGGAAGGAGAGGTGCGCGTGCGCATCACGGTCGCGACGCCCACCGAGCCGGGTGGGGCGGGCGACTGCACGTTGCATTTCGAAGTGATCGATTCCGGGATCGGCATCACCCCCGAGCAACAGACGCGGCTGTTCCGGCCGTTCAGCCAGGCGGACAGCTCTACGACCCGGCAATTTGGCGGCACGGGTTTGGGGCTGGCGATCAGCCAGCGGTTGGTCGAAGCGATGGGCGGGAGCATCGGGGTGGAGAGCGAAGCCGGCCGCGGCTCGCGGTTTTTCTTTTCGTTGTGCGTGCCGGTTTTCGCGGAAGCCCCGAGCGCGGTGGACGGCACCGACGGGGAATTGGCCGGCGTCGAACCTCGGCTGGCCGGGCGCACCCTGGTGGTTGAGGACAACGAGGTGAACCGACGGATGATCGCCATGATGCTGCGCCGGCTCGGGGCCGAGGCCGATTTCGCCGTGAACGGCCTGGAGGCGGTGGCGAAAGCGACCACGCCGGGGGCGCGCTACGATCTGATTCTGATGGATGTGGTGATGCCGGAGATGGACGGGCTCGACGTGACCCGGGCGATCCGCGCCCATGAACGGACCGCGGCGCAGCCGTCGGCGTGGATCGTGGCGCTGACGGCATCGGCGATGGAGAGCGACCGCGAACGATGCCTGGCCGTGGGCATGAACGATTTTCTCTCCAAACCGTATCGGTTGGCCGATTTGGTCGGCGTGCTGGAACGCATGCCGGGCGGTGGCTTGACGAAGTCCGCGGGAGTGCTGGCGAGATAGTGGCCGGCCGAACGGGCCCGAGGATCGCGTAGTGGCGTTCCCGAGACGCGGTCGACCGAGCGCCGGGGGCCTTACACCCGAATGCGGTTGGGAAGGCCGAGACCGAGGGTTTCTTCCCAGAAGAAGCGGAAGGCGGGGATGCGGGCGCGGAGTTCGGTGGCGTGATCGGTGCGCAGCAGGAGGAATTGCATTTCCGTTTCCGTGACGAGGGTCGCGCCGGACGTGCAGAGGAGCGGGGCGCTGTGGGCGGGGATGGTCTCTGTGCGGGTGTCGCGCTTGATGACGACGTCGAGGCCAAGAGGGAAAATCAGGCTGAACGGGTCGCAAATACTTTTGAGCGGACGCGGGCCTTGGCGGGAGGGCAGGTTTTCGAGGGTGACGAGTTTAGCGAGTTCGCGGAGGACGGGTTGCTGGAGCGAACGGAGGTAGGGCAGCGTTTGGAGCAGTTCGCGGTGTTGCCAGAGTTTCTTGATCTGACTTTCGAGGCCCTGGTGCGCGATGTAGTCGCGGAAGGCGGTTTCGGCGATGGCGGTGACGTTGACGGGACTGACGGCGACGACGGAGGCGTTGCGGGTGCCCTGGCCGCTGATGATCGACATCTCGCCGATGATTTCGCCGGCCTCCATCTGGGCGAGGACATGACGTTTGTCGCCGTCGTGGTGGATCACTTGGGCGTAGCCGGTGATGAGAATGTAAACGCAACCGTCGGATTTGGCGCCTTCGCGGATGATGATGTCGCCGGCGTTGAAGGTCAGCGAGCGCTGGTTCGACATGAGGTGCGAAATCCAGTCGGACGGCAGGCCTTTGAAGTATTCGAGGAGAAACTCGATGGTGTGCGTGAGATTGTAGTCGGTCTCGCCGCGGAGGACGCAGAAGCGTTTGCCGGAGGTGGCGGTAGTGAAGTGGGACTGGAAGCGCTCGGAGAGTTTGTCGAGGTGGAGGAAGACGACGCGCTCGGCTGGGGAGAGCAGGGCATCGGCGGGGTCGCCGTGGATCTGGCCTTCGCCGCCGTCGGCGATGAGCAATTGCGTCGGCGTGCGGTAGATGTCGGCGACCTGTTGATAGCGTTCCTGGTTGATCACGCCCGTGAGCTGCATGCGTTTCAGATCGGCGAGCGACTGGGTGTCGCCGCTGAAGACGACGGAGTAGGTGTTGCCCGAGTGCGTGACCTCGAAACGGGCGCCGATGGTGGGAATCGAGTGGCTGGAATAGAACGGGGTGACGCGGAGGCCGAAGTAGTTCGTCTCTTCACCCGGCACGAGTTCCTGGAAGGTGAAATACTCCTGCAAACTTTCCTCGGAGCGGTCGAGGGTGAGGGCGAGTTTGCGCAGCATCATGCGGTAGATGAGCGGCGTGGTGAGGACGTGCAGGCGGGTGTTGTATTGGAGCAGCGAGATCAGGTTGCAGTGATCGTCGTGGATGTGGCTGAGGAAGAGGCCGTGGATCTGGTTGCGGGCGATGCCGCGGGCGCGCAGGTGGGCGTTGAGGTAGGGGATGGCGTCGACGAGCAGATAGTTGCCGTTGTAGCACAGGGCGAGGCCCGAGGAGGCTTGCAGAGCGCTGAAGCCCGTGGAGCCGCCGACGACTTCGACGCCGAGTTTGACGAGCGTGGTCGGGGTGAGGTCGGGGCTGACGGGGTAGGGCGGGATCTGTTCGCGGTCCAACTGGAGATCGATCTCGAGCATTTCGCCGCCCGCGGAGATTTCGAAGACGTTTGGGCGAAGCCGGCGCAAGGTGGCCCAGCCGAGGTCGACCGGGCCCTCGTCGAGGGGCAGGGTGGAAATGAGATCGTCGAGCGTGAGGGGTTTGCCCGATTTGTCCTTGAGGTGAAACCAACGCATCTCGCGCGCGAGGCTGCCGGCGGTGGATTCGGGCAGGCCCCACTCCTGCATCTGCTGGGTGTCGGGTCCGAAGAGGGTGAGGCCGAGAAGTTCGCGGGCGGCGCTGACGCGGCGTTCGCTGCCGGCGATGACGAGCGGACGCAGGGCGCCGGGTTTGCAGCCGATAAACAGGTGGTGGTAGAGCGGGAACTCGATCGCGACCTGGGACTCGCCGTGGCTCACCGGGCGATCCGGGAGCAGAATGCAATCGGGCGGGCGCAGGCCGCGTTGCATAAGAACCTTGATGATCTCCGGGGGACAACCCGCGAGAAGCGTGTGCTCGCCGACGGTGAGGTAGAGGCTGCCGGGGAAGATGGCGTTCAGATGCATCGGGCGAGTGTGCGGGTGGAGCGACCGCGCGGCCAAGCCATTTATCGGGAGCGGCGAGAGGGGCGTGATAGCGGGTATTAGTTGCGCACCGAAGTGCGACGAGGGGCCGAGGGCGCCTTGTTTCGCAGGGGGTTGCGACGTATTCTTCCGGCGTCAGCAACCCAACAACCCAAAGGAGGTCCTATGAGTGCGATCAAAATTCATCTGCCCGACGAGGAACTCAGCGCCGTGCGGCGCTATGCGGAAGAAATCGGTGTCACGCCGGAAGACGTGGCCTATGCGGCGCTCAACCGGCTCATGCTCCAAACGAAGACCGACGAAGAAGAGATCGACAGCGAGATCGTCGAGGCGCGGGAGTGGCGGAAAAACAATCTGGCGCTCTGGAGCGATTCCGCGCGGTCGGTGCACATTTACGAAGGCAAGGGCGACGATCCGTCGGCGCCGAGCGATTGGAAGAAATAGGGCGTCGCGCGTGGGCGCGATGGACGGAGGGCCGCACGTTAAGGCGGGCGGCTACGCCTGGAGGCGTGCGTGGGGAAATGCGGCGGAAGGGCGACCGCACGTTAACACGTGCGGCTACGGGTAGATGTGCACCGGTGCGGGGCTCAGGTGACCTCGGTAACGCTGACTTCGGAGCGGCGGCCGTTGATCGTGATCGCGAAGTGGTGCGTGCCGGGCGTGGTAGATGCCGAAAGTGTGGATACGGGCGCCGGCGCGGGGGCGACGGGGGCCGGTGCGGGTGCGGGAGTCGGAACAGCGGCGGGAGCCGGGACGGCGGCCGCGGGCTGGTGGAGTTTGGCGAATTCGACAGGGAACATCGCGTGGAGCACGCAGGCTTCGTCGTCGGTCGGGAGGCCTTTGGCGGCGAGCTCTTCGCGCAGTTTGGGCATGCGGGGAGAGAGGGCGTCGGCGGGGCGGCCTTCGATGGGCTGCTGGCCGGTTTTCGCGATGACAAGTTTGAGGAAGTCGGGATCGACGGGGCCGGGCGTGCGGCCGAATTTGCCGAGGGCGATGTCGGAGATGGATTGGGCGACGTTGGCCCAGCGGCCGAACTTCACGTTGAGCATCGCCTGCGTGCCGACGATCTGGGAGGTGGGCGTGACGAGCGGGATGTAGCCGAGGCATTTCCGCACATAGGGAATCTCGAGCATCACCTGCTCAAATTTGTCCGACATGCCCTGCTCTTTGAGTTGGTTGCGGAAATTCGAGAGCATGCCGCCGGGGACTTGGTAGACGAGAGTGTCGGTGTCGACGCGCTCGTTGGCTGGCGAGGTGAATTTCTCGAGGGCTTTGTAGACTCCGGTGAAATATTCGCGGAGTTCCTGGAGTTTGGCCGGATCAAAATCGGGGCGGCGGGGGTGACCTTCGAGGAGGGCGAGCATGCGGAGCGTGTCGGGTTGCGACGTGCCGTTGGCGAAGGGGACGATGGAGGTCTCGACGGTATCGACGTCGGCATCGATGGCGGCGAGGTAGGCGGCGGCGCCGAGGCCGGCGGTGTCGTGCGTGTGGAGCGTGATGGGGAGGCCGACGCGGCGTTTGAGTTCCTTGACGAGATCGTAGGCGATGCGCGGCGCGATCACGCCGGACATGTCTTTGATGCCGATGGAGTGACAGCCCATTTTCTCGAGCTCCACGCCCATCTCGACGAAGGCCTTGATGGTGTGCGCGGGGCTGGTGGTGTAGCAGATCTCGCCGCGGGCGTGTTTGCCGCAGGCGCGCACGGTCTTGATGGCGGTGGCGAGATTGCGGGTGTCGTTGAGGGCGTCGAAGACGCGGAAAATATCCTGGCCGGCGGCGGCGTTGGCGCGGACGAAGGCTTCGACGACGTCGTCGGGGAAGCTGGTGTATTGGACGATGTTTTGGCCGCGCAGGAGCATGATCTGCGGAGTTTTTGGCGCGGCTTTTTTCAACGCGCGGAGACGGTCGAACGGGTTCTCGTTCAGAAAACGCAGGCAGGAGTCGATGGTGGCGCCGCCCCACGTTTCGAGTCCGGCGAAGCCCATGCCGTCGAGGATGGGCGCGGCGGGCAGCATCTGCGCGGTGGTCATGCGCGTGGCGGCGAGGGATTGGTGGCCGTCGCGGAGGACGGTGTTGTTGAAGGCGACTTTGGACATGGGAGCGGTGGACGGGAGGGGTTGAGGGGCGGGTGGGTTATTCGAGTTCGCGGAGCAGGGCGACTTCGGTGGCGTCGTAGAAGCGGACGCCGTCGCAGTCGGTGGCGAGACGGAGGCGGCCGGCATCGTCGATGCCCTGGAAGTGGCCGGTGAAGGGAGGGCGGTCGCCGTTGAGGGTGACGGCGACGAGGCTGGGCTCGGACCAGGTGCGGTTCAGCGCGGCGGCGATGGGGCCGAAGCCCTCGGCGAGCAGCGCAGTGTGGGTGCGGGCGAGGGCGCGGAGCATCACGCCGGCGATGTCGTCGACCGTGTAATCACCGAGGACGAGGTCCGCGAGGCGCGCGGTGGGCGTGACGAGCGAAGGATCGGCGGCGGCGGGCTGGTTAAAAATATTGAGGCCGAGGCCGACGACGGCGGTGGTGTCGGTGAAGCGCTCGACGAGGAGCCCCGCGAGTTTGCGGCGGCCGGTCATGAGATCGTTGGGCCAGCGCAACCGGAGATCGGATACGCCGAGTTCGGTGAGTGCGGTGAGCACGGCGTGGCCGGCGGCGAGGGGGAGAATTGTCCAGCGGGCGCGCGGACCCGGGCAGGGCAAAACGGCGGAGAGCCACAGTCCGCCGGTATCGGAAACCCAATGCCGCCCGGTGCGGCCGCGTCCAGCGGTCTGGGTTTCGGCGCGGACGGCGTGCCAGGCGGGGAGGCGGCCGGCGAGCGGATTGGTCGACGGCACGGCACCCACCACGTCCAACAGCCAGCCCTGGGCGGGCGGCGAAGGTTCGACGGTGGGCGTGGCGTGCATGGCGGAGCGAGGCGGCCGGGTTGGCTCAGTGGCTGAGGGTCGACAGGAAGTATCCGGCGGCGACGGCAGTGCCGATCACGCCGGCGACATTCGGCCCCATCGCGGGCATGAGGAGGTAGTTGTTTTTGTCGTATTTCTGGCCCTCGACGTGGGAGACGCGGGCGGCCATCGGGACGGCGGAGACGCCGGCGGAGCCGATGAGCGGATTGATGGGCGTGTTCGGCGAGAGCACGTTCATCAACTTGGCGGCGAGGACGCCGCCGGCAGTCGAGACGCCGAAGGCCACGACGCCGAGGACGATGATCTTCAGCGTGGCCGGAGCGAGGAAGCTCTCGGCGGCCATGGTGATGCCGACGCTGGTGCCGAGGAAGATCGTGAGGATGTTGATGATCTCGTTTTGGGAGGCCTTCACGAGACGCTCGGTGACGGCGCACTCGCGGAGGAAATTGCCGAGCATGAGCATCGCGATGAGGGCGGCGGCGTCCGGGACGAGGAGGATGCAGATCATCATCACGAGGATCGCAAAGATGAGTTTCTCCAACTTCGAAACGGGGCGCAGGGACTTCATACGGATGCGGCGCTCTTTGTCGGTCGTGAGGAGCCGCATGATCGGCGGCTGGATGAGCGGCACGAGCGACATGTAGCTGTAGGCGGCGACGGCGACGGCACCGAGGAGCTCGGGGGCGAGCTTGTTGGTGAGGAAGATCGCGGTCGGGCCGTCGGCGCCGCCGATGATGCCGATGGAGGCGGCCTGTTTGGAAGTGAAGCCCATGAAACCGGCGCCCATGAAGGTGACGAAAAGGCCGAGCTGGGCGGCGGCGCCGAGCAGGAGCGTGCGCGGCAAGGCAATGAGCGGGCCGAAGTCGGTAAGCGCGCCGACGCCGAGGAAGATGAGCGGCGGGAACAGTTCCAACTTGATGCCTTGGGAAATAAAATCGAAGAGCCCGCCCTCGATGCGATCGACCTTGAGGGTTTGGCGGACAGGTGCCGGTGTGTGTGGGGCGCCGGGAACGGCGGGGACCGCGGGCGCGCTGCCGTGGGAGACGTTGGGCAAGATCTCGCCCTCGATCTTGAAGGTGGCCGTCTCGTAGACGCCGTCGGGCCGCATGCCGGCCGTGATGACGCCGCGGGTGGGGATGTTGGCGATGAGAGCGCCGAACGCGATGGGGATGAGGAGGAGCGGTTCGAAACCCTTGGCGATGGCGAGCCAGAGGAGCACGACGACGACGGCCCACATGATCACCATTTTCCAGGTGATCAGGGCGAAGCCGGTGGTTTGGAAGAAATCGAGAAGTCCGGAGAGCATGATGGGGAAAAGGGATTAGCGAACGCGGTGGGAGGAGAAGTGATCGCGGCGGCCCTCGCGGGACCAGTCGCTCGCATCGACCACGGACGTGACGCCGACGACGCGGTGGCCTTTGCCAAGCGTGCAGTAGACAGCGGCGACGATAGCGGCGTAGGTGGCCGGATCGATGCCGTCGGTGGCGGCGGGGACGGCTGCGGGCGCAGGGGCCGGAGCCGCCGGTGCCGCTGCGACAACCGCCGGAACCGTTGCGGCCCGCGCGGACTGGTTGGCGGCGACGCGTCGGAACACGGCGCCCATGATCTCCATCATCACCCAGATCATCCCGAGGGCGATGAAGACGACGACGAGTCCGTTAAACTGATACACGAGGCTCTCGCCGAGCTTCGGGTGCGCGGGCAGGGCGAGCAGGCGGGATGGAGCGAGCGCGAGCGGGCACAGCAGCAGGGGGGCGAGCCGGCGTCGCCACGAGCGGGGCGGCGTGGCGGAATCTGGCGGAACGGAAGAGTGCATGGGTAGAACCGGAGTTGAGGCGCGGGTGCGGAGGGTGCGACGGACGGGAGGGGCGACCCGGCTCAGCCCAGTCGCATCATGACGGTGCCTTCCTCGACGCCGTCGCCGGGGTTGACGAGAATGGCGGCGATCGTGCCGGCTTTCGGGGCAAAGATGTAGGTGTTCATCTTCATCGCCTCGACGGTGGCGACCTGCGCACCCTCGGCGACAGCCTGGCCGACCTTGACGTCGAGCGAGACGACTTTGCCCGCGAGCGGGCTGGCGATATCGCCGGAGCCGGCCGGACCGCGCGGGGCGGCGACGGGTGCGGCCGCCGGAGCGGCGACGCTGGCAACGGGAGCCGGAGCGGCGGCAGGAGCTGCAGCGCGGGGCGCAGCGGCCGGCGTGCCCTCGTCGAGCATTTCGACCAGCACATCGTAGACTTTGCCTTCAACGGTGACGCGGAGTTTTTTCATGGAGATAAAATTTTTTGACCGACGGAGTTAGATAGAACGAGGGGTAGGGGTGAACAGGTGATGAGAACGGCGGGCCGACTCCGCCGGCCGTGCGCAGGCGGAACGGAGTCGGAGATAGCGGCGGGCGGGTGGGGCTGCAAGCGGCGCAATGGGCGAAGTGTGCCGGCGGTTGATCAGAGCGGGATGTTGCCGTGTTTCTTCGGCGGACGGGTCTCGCGCTTCGAGAGCGTGTTGCGCAGGGCCATGGCGACGATGCCGCGGGTCTGGGCGGGCTCGATGACATCGGTGATGACACCTTTGCTGGCGGCTTCGTAGGGCGAGGCGAATTTTTCGCGGTAGTCGGCGGCGAGCTCCGCGGCTTTGGCGGCGGGATCGGCGGCGGCGGCGATTTCGCGTTTATAGAGGATGCGGACGGCACCCTCGGCACCCATGACCGCGATCTCGGCGCAGGGCCATGCGTAGACGAGATCGGCGCCCATGTCTTTCGAGCACATGGCGAGGTAGGCGCCGCCGTAGCTCTTGCGCATGATGATGGTGATCTTCGGCACGGTGGCGGAGGCGTAGGCGAAGAGCATCTTGGCGCCGTGCCGGATGATACCGCCGCGCTCCTGCGCGAGGCCGGGCATAAAGCCGGGGATGTCGACGAGGGAGACAATCGGAATATTGAAGACGTTGCAGAACCGGATGAACCGGGCGCCTTTGTCGGACGAATCGATGTCGAGGGTGCCGGCTTTGACCATCGGCTGGTTTGCCACGATGCCGACGACGAGACCCTGAATGCGGGCGAAGCCGACGACGAGATTTTTTGCCCAGTCCTTTTGGACTTCGAGGAAGTCGCCGTTGTCGACCAAGCGGTAGACAACTTGGAGCACATCCATCGGGGCCTTCAGATCGGCGGGGACGAGCTCGTTCATGCCCGGGTCCGACTCGAGGGTGAGGGTCGGATTGGGATGATGGGGCGGGTCCATCACGTTGTTCGACGGGAGGAACGAGTGGAGTTTTTTGACGATGGCGAGGGCGCCGACCTCGTCCTCGGCGACGAAGTGGATATTGCCGCTCACGGTGGCGTGCGCGGTGGCGCTGCCGATTTCGTCCATGGTGACAGTCGCGCCGGTGGCGGCTTTGATGACGTCGGGGCCGCAGATGAACATCTGGGCGTTCTTCTTCGTCATGATGATGAAGTCGGTGAGGGCGGGCGAGTAGGCCGCGCCGCCGGCGCAGGGGCCGGCGATGACGGAGATCTGCGGCACGACGCCGGAGAGCAGGACATTCCGGAAGAAGACCTGACCGTAGCCGGAGAGGGAAACATCACCTTCCTGGATACGCGCGCCGCCGGAGTCGTTGATGCCGACGATCGGAATGCCGGCGTGCTGGGCGTATTCCATGAGGTCGCAAATTTTCTTCGCGTGAATGCGGCCGACGGCGCCGCCGCCGACGGTGAAGTCCTGCGAGTAGGCGGCGATGGGGCGACCGTCGACATAGCCGACGCCGGTGATGACACCGTCACACGGCATGGATTTATCCTCCATATTGAAGTGGTGGGCGTCGTGCTGCGCGTGCAGGCCGAATTCCATAAAGGTGCCCGGTTGGAAGAGCGCGGCGAGACGTTCGCGGGCGCTCATGATGCCCTTCTTTTTGCGCTCGGCGAGTTTGTCGAGACCGCCGGCCGCGTAGGCGACCTGGCGCTTTTCTTCGAGTTGCTTGAGCAGTTCGGGTGCGATGGCCATGACGATAAAAATTTGAAAATGGACGGAGCGGAGTGGGCGGAGCGTCAGCCTTTCGGCGCGCAGAATTCGGTGAGGACGCCGTAGGTGAATTTGGGATGCAGGAAGGCGACGAGCTTGCCGGCCGCGCCCTCGAAGGGGACCTCGTGGATCAGTTTCACGCCGGCGCCGGACGCCTGGGCGAGTTGGCCCGTGATATCGGTCGTGGCGAAGGCGATGTGGTGCACGCCGCCCGCGGGATTTTTTTCGAGAAACTTGGCGATCGGGCTCTCGGGAGAGGTCGGCTCGAGGAGTTCGAGATGCGTCTCGCCGGCGCTGAAGAACGCGGTGCGCACTTTCTGCGACGCGACTTCTTCCCGGTGCTCGCACTTCAGGCCGAGCGCATTTTCGTAGTAGGGGACCGCTTCGTCGAGAGAACGAACCGCGATGCCGAGGTGATCTATTTTTGTGATCATGACTTTGGTTGTCGCGGTGAGACCGCCCGATGCGGCGCCGACGACGTGTCCACTATGACCGAATACGCGAGGTGCTGCTTCGCATGGCTTGCCCGAATGCGGTCATTTCTTGGCAAGATCTGCGCAGCAAGAAGTGCGCGGATTCGCTAGGCTGACGGTGTAGAGGAACTAATCGCCAACCTAGTCCCTGCACCGAACAAAAAAATGAAATCCGCCGCTTCTGTTGAAACACTTTCCGCTGCGCTCGCGCAGTGGAGAAAGACGGTCGAGTCCGAACTCAAGGGTGTCCCTTTCGAAAAGAAACTGGTGACACGCACGCCGGAGGGCACCGCCCTCCAGCCGCTCTATACGCGGCTCGATCTCGCGGGCGTGCCCGATCTCGGCGCCGCGCCGGGAAAGGCGCCGTTTCTGCGCGGAACCGCGGTGAGCAATGCCGCGGGACGCACGTGGGAGTATTGCCAGGAGATTCCGGCGGCGACCGCCGAGGAATTTAATCGCGCGCTGCTCGGCGCTCTCATGCAGGGGCAGAACAGCGTGAGTCTGCCGGCGAACTTCGCGGCCGACAGCGCTGCGACCGCGCAGGCGCTCGACAAGGTCGCGATCGACTGTGTGCCGGTGCATCTCGATACGGGCGCGGCCGCGCAGCCGACGGCGTCGAACTATCTCGCGGCAGTGGAGGCGCGCGGAATTGAGAAAGCAAAACTCACCGGAAGCGTCTCCGCCGACCCGCTCGGCGAGTGGGTGCGGAACGGAAAACTCGCGGCACCGCTCGCGGCGCAGCTTGATGCGCTCGCGGAGTGGACGAGTGCAGCGCAAATCGCCGCGCCGGCACTGCGCACGGTCGGCGTGAGCACGGTGGCGTGGAGCGACGCAGGCGCGACGGCGACGCAGGAGCTGGCGTTCGCCCTCGCGGCGGGCGTCGAATACCTGCGGGAGCTGGCGCGACGCGACGTAACGGTCGCGACGACGGCAGCGCGGATGCGGTTCAGCTTTGCGGTGGGGCCGCAGTTCTTCTCGGAGATCGCGAAGTTTCGCGCGTTTCGCCTGCTCTGGGCGCGCGTGATGGCGGCCTTTGGGGCGGGCGCGGCGGCTAAGGACGTCGTCGTGCATGCGCGCACGGGCACGTGGAACAAGACGCTGCATGACGTGCATGTGAACATGCTGCGGGTCACGACCGAGGCGTGCTCGGCGGTGCTGGGCGGCGTGGACAGTCTGCACGTCTCGCCCTTTGACGAAGTGTGCGGGGCGTCGGATGAGATTTCGCAGCGCATCGCGCGCAATGTGCACACGCTGCTCGCGGAGGAGTTTCACTTCACGGACACGAGCGATCCGGCCGGCGGATCGTGGTATGTCGAAAAGCTCACCGACGATTTTGCGCGGAGGGCATGGAAGCTGTTTCAGGAGATCGAAGCGCTCGGCGGTTACGCCGCGGCCCTGCGCTCCGGGATGCCGCAGAAACTCGTGAACGCCTCGGCGGCGGACAAGGACGATGCGATCAGTAAACGTCGCGCGGGCCTGATCGGCACGAACCTGTTTCCCAACTTGCGAGAAAAACCGCCGGTGGCGAAAGCGCCGGATGCGAGTGCCGCGACGAGCGCGGTTGCGTATGAGGAAATTGCGACTGTGAAAGCGCGGCGCGCCGCGGAAGGGTTTGAGGAACTGCGGCGGGCGGCGGATGGTTTTGCCCAGCGCACGGGCGCGCGCCCGAAGGTCTTCGTCGCGAAGATCGGGCCGGTGAAACAGCACAAGGCGCGCGCGGATTTCACCGCGGGCTTCTTTGCGGTCGGCGGTTTCGAGATGGCTGGCAAGGCCGCCTTCGAAACAGCCGAGGCGGCGGCGCAAGCGGCCGTCGTATCGGGCGCACCCATTGCGGTGCTCTGCTCCACGGACGAGACATATCCGGAACTCGTGCCGGCCTTCGGGAAGGCGCTGAAGACGGCGAAACCCGAGGTAGCGTTTGTGCTCGCCGGTTTGCCGGCGGACGCGGCGCTCACGACGACCTTCCGCGAGGCCGGCGTCGACGAATTCATCCACGTGCGCGCGAACGTGCGCGAAGTTTTGGCCAAGTTTTTGAAAAAGATCGGAGCCCTCACATGAGCCACACACCTGACTTTACGAAACTCGCTTACGGGTCGTTTTCATTTCCGGTTACGCCGGACTCGGGCGCGGTGCCTGCCGCGGTGCCGCCGGTGGAGACGTATGAGCAGATTCCCGTCAAAGGGCTTTTCACGGAGGCGGACCTGCCGACGGACGGCGCCCTCGACACGGTCCCGGGGCTCGCGCCGTTTACGCGCGGACCCTATTCGACGATGTATGTCGCGAAGCCTTGGACGGTGCGCCAATACGCGGGCTTTTCCACGGCGGAAGAGTCGAATGCGTTCTACAAACGCAATCTCGCGGCGGGCCAGGCGGGCTTGTCGGTGGCCTTCGATCTCGCGACGCACCGCGGCTATGACAGCGATCACCCGCGCGTGGTGGGTGATGTCGGCAAGGCGGGCGTCGCCATCGACTCCATCCTCGACATGCAGACGCTGTTCGGCGGCATCCCGTTGGACAAGGTATCCGTCTCGATGACGATGAACGGGGCGGTGCTCCCGATCATGGCGTTCTACATCTGCGCCGCGCTCGAGCAGGGCGCGAAACTGGAGGACCTGGCGGGCACGATTCAGAACGATATTCTGAAGGAGTTCATGGTGCGGAATACCTACATCTATCCGCCCACGCCCTCGATGAAGATCATCGCCGATATTTTTGCCTACACGTCGACGAAGATGCCGAAGTTCAATAGCATCTCGATCTCGGGTTATCACATGCAGGAAGCGGGTGCGACGGCCGACCTCGAGCTGGCCTACACACTCGCGGACGGGCTCGAATATCTGAAGACGGGCGTGGCAGCGGGCATCGACATCGATGCGTTTGCGCCGCGGCTTTCGTTTTTCTGGGCCATCGGGAAAAACTTCTTCATGGAGGTCGCCAAGATGCGCGCCGCCCGGACGATTTGGGCGGAGATTGTCGGCCGGTTTAATCCGAAGAACCCGAAGTCGCTCGCGCTCCGCACGCACTCGCAGACTTCGGGTTGGAGTCTCACCGAGCAGGATCCGTTCAACAATGTCGCGCGCACGAGCCTCGAGGCGCTCGCCGCGGTCTGCGGACACACGCAGAGCCTGCACACGAACGCCCTCGACGAAGCGATCGCGCTGCCGACGGATTTCTCTGCCCGCATCGCGCGCAACACCCAACTCCACCTCCAGCAGGAAACCGGCGTGTGCACCGTCGTTGATCCGTGGGGCGGCAGCTACTATGTCGAATATCTCACCGCGGAACTCATCAAGAAGGCCCGCGCGCATCTCGCCGAAGTCGAGACGCTTGGCGGCATGACCAAGGCCATTGAGGCCGGCATTCCGAAGCTCCGCATCGAGGAAGCCTCGGCGCGGCGGCAGGCGAAGATCGACTCCGGCAAGGAGACGATAGTCGGGCTCAACAAATACCGCCTCGAGAAGGAAGCGCCGATCGACATCCTCGAAGTCGACAACGCGACGGTGCGCATTGCGCAGGTGAAGCGGTTGCAAGAACTGCGCGCCTCGCGCGACGAAACGAAGTGCCGTGCGTCGCTCGACGCGCTCACGGCGTGTGCGAAATCGGGGCAGGGCAATTTGCTCGAACTCGCCGTCACCGCGGCGCAAGCCCGCGCCACGCTCGGCGAAATCTCGGATGCGCTCGAAGTCATCTTCGGACGCTATCAGGCGCAGATCCGCTCGATCTCGGGCGTCTATCGCCAGGAGTTCGGCACAGATGGCACGGTCGAGCAGGTGAAGGCGAAGATCGCGACGTTTGAAGCGCGCGAAGGACGCCGGCCACGGGTGCTCATCGCCAAGCTCGGCCAGGACGGACACGACCGCGGGGCCAAGGTGGTCGCGACGGCGATGGCTGACCTAGGGTTCGACATCGATATCGGGCCGCTCTTCCAGACGCCGGAAGAAGCGGCGCGGCAGGCCGTCGAAAACGACGTGCACGCCGTGGCGATGAGTTCGCTCGCGGCGGGTCACAAAACGCTGCTCCCGCAGCTGCGCGATGCGCTCAAGGCCCTCGGCCGTGAGGACATTTTGCTCATCTGCGGCGGCGTCATCCCGGCGCAGGACTACGATTTCCTGCTCGCGAATGGCGCGAGTGCGATCTTCGGTCCCGGCACTGTGATTCCGAAATCATCATTGCGCATTCTCGACCTGCTGCTGGAGCGATTGGAGCCGGCGCTGGCGTGAACGAACCGAACGAACGCGCGGAGACGTGCGCGCCGCCGCCAACACCGCTGCCGGCGAAGGCGATGGCGCTGCACGACGGTTGTCCGCAGCCCCGGCCCGATTGGGTGCCGGAAAATGCGGGCGGCGGGTTTGCGACGTGGGTAATGCAGGGTGCGCGGTCGTCGGGCGTGGTATCCGCGCAGAACGCACCGCCGCGCCGCCGCACGCTTTCGACGGACGACTACGTGCGGGGCGTGCTCGCGCGCGATGCGACGGTGTTGGCGCGCGCGATCACGCTGATCGAGAGCAACGCGCCCGCGCATCAGGTGCAGGCGCAGCAGGTGCTCGCGCAATTGCTCCCGCACACGGGGCGCGCGCATCGCATCGGCATCACGGGCATTCCGGGCGCGGGGAAGAGCACGTTTATCGAGGCGTTTGGTTGCCATCTGACGGGGCTTGGTAAACGCGTCGCGGTGCTGGCGATCGATCCTTCGAGTTCGGTGACAGGCGGGAGCATCCTCGCGGATAAGATCCGCATGGAGAAACTTTGCCGCGAGCGAAACGCGTTTATCCGGCCATCGCCGTCGGGCGGTTCGCTCGGCGGTGTGGCGCGGAAAACGCGCGAGGCGATCCTCGTGTGCGAAGCGGCGGGCTATGATGTCGTGATCGTGGAGACCGTGGGCGTCGGACAGAACGAAGTGGCGGTGCGCGCAATGGTGGACTTCTTCCTCGTGCTGATGATCCCCGGCGCGGGCGACGAAATGCAGGGCATCAAGAAAGGCGTGATCGAGCTGGCCGACGCGATCGTGATCAACAAGGCGGACGGCGATAACCGCGCGCGGGCGACGGCGGCGCAGGCGGAGATGCGGCGCGTGTTGCACTACCTGCACCGCATGACCGAAGGCTGGGAGACGCCGGCGCTGCTGGCGTCGGCGCTGACAGGCGAAGGTGTGCCCGAGGTTTGGCAGATGACGGAAGAGTATTTTAAAAATGCACGCGCGGTTGGCTCGCTCGCGGAACGGCGACGTCAGCAGGCCGTGCAGTGGATGCACGGGCTGATTGCGGAGAGCCTGAAGACGCGGTTCTACGCGTCGGAGGCCGTGAAGGCACGGTTGCCCGCGCTGGAGGCGGCGGTGGCGGACGGGCGCACGCCGGTGTTGGCGGCGGCGCTGGAGTTGCTCGGCGGGTGAGGGGGCGTGGACGGAGGACGCGGAAGCAGGGCGGAGTTTCCAACGTCCGCCCCGGTATCGCGTTCGAGTCCCGGACGGCGCGTTAAGGATAACGCGCCCTACCTCGGATTGATCAGTGCTTCACGTGCACGGTTGCGCCTTTGGGCTGACCGATGGCGGTGAGGAGTTCGCCGAACCATGGGGTCGCGGGGTCGAAGGGTTTGCCGCCTTTTATGCGCGGGAACTCGATGGCGCGGAGGATGCCGCCCTGGTCCTCGTCGTGGCCGATCACGCCGCTTTGGCGACGGAGGGCGCATTCGACGGCGAGGTCGGTGCAGCTCTTGATGAGGCGGAGATCGTCGGCGTTGGCGGCGGCGGCGCGGGCGAAGTAGCCGGATTTCTGGACGAGCGTTTTCTCGGCGCCGAGCATCTTGGCGAACTGATCGCCGAACCACTTGCCGGGATTGATGGCGTCGAGTTTCACGTGGCCGAAGGCGTCGCGCGGGACTTCTTGGCCCTTGGCCTGCATTTCGGCGACGATGGATTCCACTCCGGCGCCCTCGCTGATGAAGATGTTCACGTTGTCGACGCGGTCCATGATGCCCTTGAGGCGGGCGGCCTCGGCGGCGAGGTCGACGGCCATTTCGGGGATGAACACGGCGTGCACGTCGAGGTTGTCGCGGGAAAGGCCGAGGCCGGGGACGAACTGCTCGCGGTCGAGGAGCTTGCGGTAGTCGGCGGCGGTGGCGGCGGTGAGCCAGCCGCAGTTGCGACCCATGACCTCATGGATGATGAGCATGCGCGGGTTGGCGTTGTGCTCGGCGACGACGTTGCGGAAGTAGCGCGCGCCCTGCTCGGCGGCGGTCCAGGCGCCGAGGGATTGGCGGATCGGATACACGTCGTTGTCGATGGTCTTCGGGAGACCGATGACGGTGAGCGGGTAGTTGTTTTTCGCGAGGAAGGCGGCGAGGTCGGCGGCGGCGGTGTTGGTGTCGTCGCCTCCGATGGTGTGAAGAATGTCGACGCCGTCTTTGATGAGCTGGTCGGCGGCGGCCTTCTGCGGGTCCTGGCCCTCTTTGACGAGGCCGCGCTTCACGCAGTCTTTGACGTTGGTGAGTTTGACGCGGCTGTTGCCGATGGGGCTGCCGCCGTGGCGGTGGAGAATGGGGGCGGCGGCGCGCTCGGCGGGGCCGATCTTGTAACGGTCGCCGAGGAGCAGGCCTTTGTAGCCGCTGCGGTAGGCGATGAGTTCGATGTCGGGCGCGATCTCGGTGTAGCGCTCGATGAGTCCGCCGACGGCGGAGCTGAGGCAGGGCGCGAGGCCCCCGGCAGTGAGGAAGGCGACTTTCTTGGGACGGATGGTTTGGCTCATGGCGTAAAAGTGGAGGGCGACGAAGAGCAATTAGCCTGCCGGGTCAATGCGCCGCGACGAGCCGCGAGCGTGTGCAAAGCTTGGCAAAGGGTGCGCGGGGATTGGCGGGGGTGGGGCGGAGCTGTGCGACTATCCCCGCCACGACGGGACGAGGACGTTTTCGACGGTGGCTGCCGGGAAAGTGGGTTCGCAGGAGGTGGCGCCGATGGGGTTTTGGGTGAAGTGGATGTCTTCGGGCGCGGGGCGGTGGAAGGGGACGCGTTGGCGCCAGATTTCTTGGCCGTCGAGAGACACGGTGACGTCGGGCGCGATGTGGGCTGGGGAGAGGGCGGGGAGGTGGAATTCGAGGGTGTGCGGCTGGCCGAAGCCAACGGGAATTTCCGCGGAGACGATCGGAGCGCTGCCCCAGTGGTCGTAGCCGAGGACGACGTTGCCTTGCGGGGTGACGCGGAGGAAGAGCACGTCGGCGGCGCCGGGTTTTCCGGTGGTGGCGAGCGGGAAGGAGCGGCCGGCCATGGCGGGCGTAAGGGTAAATTGGAGACGGGCGCCGGCGATTTCGTCGCGGCGGAGTGAGCGGGGCGAAGAGGGGCGGCGCTCCGCGAGGTAGAAGGTGCCGGTGAACTGCGAGCCGGGCACGGGGGAGCGGGGATCGATGCCGAGGGCGACTTCGAGGCGGGGAGAGGTGCGCGGGGCGACGGGCAATTCCCAGAACGGGCGGCCGTCGAGGCGCATGAGGAGCCAGGCTTGGCGCGCGGTGAGATCGGCGGGGGTGAGGTGGCCGGCGGTTTCTTTGGCGGAGCGCGGGTAAAAACTGTCGAGGCTCATGCGGAGCGAGTGCACGGTGGAAAAAGTGGGCGCGGAGAACGACGGCGAATAGAGTGGCGGGGCGGCGGGGCCGGCGCGGTAGACGAGGCGGGCTTTTTCGTGGCGTTGATACTCGATCGAAAGCGTTTCGGAGCCGGCGGCGTGGGGCAGGGCGAAGAGCGTTTCCTCGCGCGGCTGGCGGGAGGCGGGTAGCACGACGGCGAGTTCGACGGGGCCGCCGCGCGGGTGGTTGAACGGGAGGGCGCGCTCGTTGGCGCGTTCGAGGTCTTCGAGGTGGAGGGCGACGGCGCGGGCGATTTTGGCGCCGCCGGAGGGCATGAAATGACCGCCGTCGAGGTAATCGTCGGCGGTGAAATCGTCGGGCTGCAAGGCGAGGACCTGGTAGCCGGCGCGTTCGTAGGTTTCCTGGCCGAGTTGGTAGATCTGGTCGGTGCGGCGGCGCTCGTCGGGCGTGAGCGACTGCATAAAAAACGGGTTGGCGCGGAGGAGGACGACGACGCATTTGGCGCGGAGGTTGTCGGGGAACATGGTGCGGCATTCTTCGGCGAAGCGCGTCCAGTGGGCGGGGTTGGGTATCCAGTTGCCTGATTTCTGCTGAATGAGTCCAGTGCGGGCGAAGGTGCGGGCATGCTGTTCGGAGTGGGCGACGTAGGAAGGGTCACGGCGGATCGCGGCCTGGCTGGCGAGGATGTTGGGGTCGTCGGATTCGCGGGCGAGGCGGCGGGGCGCGGTGGGGGCCTCGCGGTGTTCGTCGGACCAGACGGTGAAGAATTTTTGGTAGCCGAGGTAGGTCCAGAGATCGCAGGCGTAGGCGAATTGATCGAGCCACTGACCGGCGTGGACTTCGAGCGCGGCGGGGTCGCGGAAGTGCTGGCGGCGGAGGGCGCGGACGGCGGGGGCGTCGGCGACGGAGGATGGGAGCAGTCCCTTGTAGAAGGCGTCCCAGAAAAGGTAGCGGTAGTCGGCGCCGCCATCGACGGGGGCGGCGGAGGTGACGTTGCCGTTGGCGACGTAGAGGATTTTGGGATACTCGCGGGAGAGGATGGAGAAGATGACGCCGGCGAAGGCGGTGAGGTCGGCCTGATCGGTGGCGAAGTTGACGACGGCGTAGCGAGGGCCGAGTTGGCGCTGGAGCTCGTGGGTCCAGAGTTCGCCGGGGTTTTGGCCGGTGCCGCGGAAGTAGGAAGCGCCGCCGACGAGGACGAGGGTTTTGCTCGCGGGGACCGTGTGGCGGACGTGGGCGACGAGTTGGGAGGCGGTCGGGTAGAAGTAGCGTTGGGGCTGGATCGCGCCGAAGAAGCGCACGAAATTTTCGAACAGCGGGCGCTCGCTCGCGAGGCGGCCGGCGTAGGCGCAGGCACCGAAGGCGACGAGGACGCCGAGGAAGAACGGCCACGCGGGGAGCGCGGAGATTTCGCGGCGGACCCCGTGCGTCCAGCGATCGACGAGACGAGGTGGCGCGGACGTTGCGAGCGGCGCGGGCGCGGTGGGCTCAGAAGGCGACATAGATGAACGGCTTCGACGGCAGGGAGAACCGGTAGATCAAGTAGTGGCAGAGGACGCCGACGAACAGGCCGAGGGTGAGCGACACGGCGTAGCGGGCGAGGCGGCGTAGGAGGGTGGGCTGAGGCGGTGTGGGCGGTGGTGGTTCGCTGGTGGGTGGTAGTCCTGAATCGCCTGCAAGCAGGCTCCTACCTGAAGAAATATGATTCATGGCGTGAAAAGGAGTCGGAGCATGGTGGTGGCGGCGGGCACGGGATAGAAAAAGTAGAGCCAGCCGACGAAGACAAAAAGCATCGTGACGGCCCAGGCGAGGAGTGGCACGCGGTCGAAGACGGCGCCGAGGGCGCGGCCCGGAGCGCCGAGGAGCGTGCGGTAGGTGCCGCTGACGGCGAGGCCGGCGCCGTGGTAGAGGCCCCAGAAAACGAAGTTCCACGCGGCGCCGTGCCAGAGTCCGCAGAGGCCGAAGGCGATCCAACCGTTGGCGACTTTGCGGGGGAGGCCGTGGCGGTTGCCGCCGAGCGGGATGTAGACGTAGTCGCGAATCCACGAACTGAGGGAGATGTGCCAGCGCTGCCAGAATTCCGCGAGATGGGTGGCGGCGTAGGGCCAGTTGAAATTTTCCGGCAGGCGGATGCCGGCCATCTGAGCGAGGCCGATGGCCATGTCGCTGTAGCCGCTGAAATCGAGGAGAATGCGGAGACCGAGCGCGGCGCAGAAGAGCCAGCGCGCGGCGAGCGGCAACTCGGCGAAGTGCGGCTGCCAATACGTGATGGCGGCGGTGAGGTTGTCGGCGAGAACGACTTTTTTCACGAAGCCGGTGGCGACGCGGAGGGCGCCGGCTTTGGCGTCGTGGACATCGACGCGGGCGAGGCCGGCGTCGAGGGAGGTGAGGAACGGCTGGTAGCGTTTGATCGGGCCGGCGACGAGCGACGGGAAGAAAAACGTGAACGCGGCGAACTTGGCGGGGCTGCGGATCGACGGCTCGCCCTTGAGGACATCGTAGAGGTAGTGAACGAATTCGAAGGTGAAGAAACTGACGGCGAGGGGCGGCGCGGCGGGCTGGGCGGAGCGAGCGAGGTCGTGGAGGCGTTGGCCCCACGCCGGGCTGAGGGAGGCGAGGAGTTCGAGGGTGAGCCAGTGGGTGTATTTGTAGAAAATCAGGGCGAGGACCGAGAGGATCATCGCGCCGATGAGGGCCCAGCGATGACGCGAGAGGCCGGCGAGGTAGGTGATCAACGCGAGGACGAGAATCGGGATGACGCCGGCGGCGCCCGCGAAGTGGGCGTGGAAAACGAAACACGCGACGAGCAGCAAGCCGAGGCGGACGGGACGCGGGCGCGCGAGCCAGTAGAGCGGGAAGAACGCGACGGCGAAGAGGACGAACCAATACGTCGTGAAAATCATGCGCGGACGACGCGGGCCGCGGGATTAGCGGGCCGGCGTTGGCGCGGCGGCGCGGAGCGTGGGGCCGTCGATCCAACGGGCGGGGATCGTCGTGGTGGACGGCCACTCAGGGATGCCGGATTCGTTGCGCTGGAGTTGCGCGATGAGGAGTTCGGCCCCGCGGGCGCCGAGCTGGCGCGGTTGCAAATCGAGGCCGGCGCACGGACGCGTTTTCATGAGGACGTTGAGCGAGACGAAGCCGTGGGTCGCGGGGAGGATGGCGCCGCAGCTCTCCATCCAATCGATGGCCTCGGTGTTGTGGCAGAGCACGACATCGGGCTTATGGCGGCGGAACCACGCGGTGAACGGCTCGCGGGAGAATTTTTCCACGACGAGCGGAGGCACGGAGTTGATGCCCGGGTGGTGGTGTTGAAACGTGCGGAAGGCGGCGCCCCAGCGGTATTGGAGGCGTTCGTCGTGGTGCTGGTGGAGGACGAGACCGGGGCGCGTGTAGCCGAGGGCAGCGAGGCGCTGGAGGGCGGCGAGGAGCGACCGGTAGTGATCGGAGCAGACGGCGTGCAGGGCGGGGCGCTCGATGATGTAGTCGGTGTAGATGCCGGCGTAGTGGGACCAATCGAGGGCGGAGAGATCGGGCTCATCCCACGCGGGCAGGAGGAAAATGCCGTTGATACCGCGCGACTGGAGAATCGAGTCGAGGCGGTGGACGGAAAGACCGTTGTGGCCGACGACAAATTTTTCGACTTTAAAGCCGAGGTCGGTCGCGCGCGCATCGGCGCCGAGGACGAGCTCGCGGTGGAAACGTGCGGCGGAATCGGGGCGGTCGGGCTCGTGGAAATCGACCGCGGCGAGCACGCCGCGAAAGGCGGTGCCGCGGGAGCGGCGCAGCTCGGACATGAGGGCGCCGGCGAGGGGATTGCGGCGATAGCCGGCTTCTTTGGCGGCTTTTTTGACGCGGGCGGCGGTGTTGGGATCGACGCGCGGGGAGCCGCGAAGCGCATCGGACACGGTGGTGCGCGAGAGGCCGAGGACTTTGGCGAGCGAGCGGAGGGTGGGGGCGGGCGCGGGCATAGACCGGACTGTCAGACTTTCCGTCGGTCGCGACCGATGGCAACCGATTTCATGCAACACGTGCGAGCGAAGCCGGCAGTTGGCGGAGGTCGCATGCCTGACGCTGCGGAAAGTTGTTTGCTCGCCGCGAGCGGCGGGCCGACGCACGTTTCCGCCACCCCTTTTTTCACCGCCACCCTTTCCCCTTCATGAGAATTTTCGGCAGCGTGCACTTGATCGATGTCCTGGTCGTCTTCGCCTATCTCGCCGTGGTGACCTATCTCGGTCATCGCGCGTCCAAGGCCAGCAAGAACGACGAGGAGGGCTTTTTCCTCGCGGGGCGGAGCCTCGGAAAGCTCTACCAGTTTTTCCTGAATTTCGGGAACGCGACCGACGCCAACGGAGCGGTGAGCACGGCGAGTCTCGTTTACAAACAAGGTGCCTCGGGCGTGTGGCACGCGCTGCAAACGCTGTTCATGAATCCCTACTATTGGTTCATGAACCTGTGGTTTCGCCGGGTGCGGTTGGTGACGGTGGCGGACCTGTTTGAGGACCGGTTCGGGAGCCGGGCACTGGCGCGGTTTTATGCGGTGTTTCAGATTTTTGCGACGGTCACTGTGATCATCGGATTTGGAAACCTGATCTCGTATAAAGTGACGGCGTCGCTGTTCGTGAAACCCGAGGCGACGTGGACGGCCGACGAGCGGCGGTCGGCGGAGGGTTACCAAGAATTCAAGCGGCTGACGGCGGCGCAGAAGGCGGGCTCGTTGACGGCGGCCGAGGCGCCGAAGCTCGCACAACTGGCGGACCAGAACAAACGCGGCGAGCTACGCAGCTACATTTCCCTGCTGCACAGCGACACGGGCCGCTGGAGCTACTACATTCTCTACACGCTGATCGTGGGAACCTACATCGTGATGGGGGGGCTCGCGGCGACGGCGCTGAACGAGGCATTTCAAGGGGTGCTGATTGTCGTGTTTTCGGCGATTTTGATCCCGTTCGGACTTTCGGCGATCGGCGGATGGAGCGCACTACAGGACAAGGTGCCGGAAAGTATGCTGCAAATCCTCGTCTCGAATCCGGTGCCCGGGACACTGCAGGTGACCATTTGGACGCTGCTAGCGATCCTGTTTGTGAGTGTGATCCAGATCCACGGCATCATCGGAAACATGGCGGTGTCGGGCTCGGCGCGCGACGAGTTTGCGGCGCGGTTCGGCGCGGTGTCGGGCACCTATGCGAAGCGCATCATGATCATTCTTTGGGCGATCTGCGGGCTAATCGCGATCGCGCTGTTCAGTGGGCCGGAAGCGTTGTCCGACCCCGATGCGGTGTGGGGCACGATGAGCATCACGTTGCTCAAGCCCGGGATGTTGGGGCTGATGATGGCGGGTTTGCTGGCCGCGAACATGTCGACGATCGCCGCGCAGACGATGGCGGTCTCGGCGCTCTATACGCGCAACATCTACAAATACCTGAAACCGGCCGCGACGGATGCGGACATGGTGAGATCGGGGCGTTGGGCCATCGTGGTGATCCTGTCGATCGGCGTGGTGTCGGCGGCGAATATGGAGGATGTGTTCACGCAGATTCAACTGCTGCTGACGGTGCAGGTGCCGTTTGGGGCGGCGGTGATGCTGATGTTTTTCTGGCGGAAGGTCACGGCGGCCGCCGTGTGGACGGCGGTGATCGTCGCGACGTTGGCGAATATCGTCGCACCGAAAGTCGCGGAGAATATCGACGCGTGGCGGACCCAGCAGGCGTTCGTCGTGCAGGGCGACGAAGCGGGCGTGAAGACGGCGGTATTCTGGGATTCGGTGGTGCACCAGCGGGCGGGCGATTTGACGAGCCCGTTGGAGGGGCGCGGACGGTTTCATTGCGAACTTTATGTGCTGGACCGGCTCGGCTTCGACGTGGCGCGGATGGATGTGAGTGCGCGGTATGCGGCGCGTTTTTTTTACAGCGGGCTGTTTCCCTTCGCGGTGCTCCTGGTCGTGAGCGCCTTCACCCGCAAGCCGGCGCCGGACACGGTGGAGCAGTTTTTCGGCAAGATGAAGACGCCGGTCGACCCGGTGCCGGAGCGGGATGCGGCGGCGATGGCGGAGACCCGCCGGAACCCCCGCCGGTTTGACCACAACAAACTCTTCCCGCGCTCCTCGTGGGAGTTCACGAAGTGGGATCGGGTGGATACCATCGGATTCTTGGTTTGCTGTGCCGTGTCCGCGGCGATCTTCGGGCTTTTTGCGCTGATCCTGCACTCGATGAAGTAGCGCCAGGAGGGGGCGGCGCGGATATTTGGCTCGGAAACTTCGGCCGGCCGCGCTCGTCTGAGTCTCCATATGAAAAGGACTGCTCCCCTTGTTGCACTGCTCCTGTGGTTGACCCTTCCCGGCTGGAGCCTGGGGGCGCAGGCGCCTACGACGGAAGGCCCGGTGGTCGAGCTGCCGAAGTTCGTCGTATCCGACACCCGCGATCTCCCGCAACCCGAGGCTTGGCGTTATGCGGAGATCCCGGGCTTTGAGATTCTGACCAATGCTTCCGACCGGACGACGCGCCGGCTGATCAAGGATTTCGAGATGTTCAAAGAGGCCCTCGCTCTCGTGTGGCCGGTGCCGAACCGGTCCGGGGTGCCGACCTCGCTGATCCTCTGCGGCAAGGGGGCGAAGTTCGATGCGTTTGTGCCGGCGGGGAAGACGAGCGTCGACCGGGGCATGGCGAGTCTGTTTCTGAAGAACCGCGAGCAGACCTCGATCATCATCGATCTCGCGTCGTCGACGCTGAGCGTGCTCGCCGTCGACACGACCAACGATGCGGCGACCGGCACGGATTCGAACCTGATCCAAGTCGACCACGACAAGCAGCTCTACCGGGAATACGTTCACTACCTGCTCAGCAAGAATGAGCCGCGGCTGCCGGCGTGGTTGGAAGAGGGCATGGCGCAGATCATCATGGCGATGAAGGTGGACCCGAAATACATCGTCTTCGGCAAACTGGAGGACCCGAACACGGTGTCGGCTCAGGCGGGTGCGGTGGCCGCGATGAACGCCCTCACCGCGGCGGACGATCCCGACGGTATCCAGATCGCCGGTGCGCCGGCGGAAGACCGCGATTTCAACGTCGCGCTCCAGCGGCGGGCGCTCGTGCCGTTTCCGAAATTTTTCGCGGTGACGCATGATGCGCCGGAGGCGATCAATCCGCTCGGCAACAATACGTGGGCGAAGCAGTGCTACGCCTTTGTGCACATGTGCCTCTACGGGCGCGGCAAACGATTCCAGAAGCCCTTCGGCAACTTTCTTGTGCGGCTCGGCAAAGAGCCGGTCAGCGAAGAGCTTTTCAAGCAGTGCTTCGGCATGGACTACAAAAAGATGCTCCTCGAGCTGCGGGGCTACATCGATTTTTCGGACTACCAGCATCAGGAATACGTTCTCAAAGGCGCGGGGCTCGGCGACGGTCCGCCGCTGGTTTTGCGCGATGCCACCCAGGCTGAAGTCGGTCGTATCAAGGGCGAGGCGCTCGCGCTGGCCGGCCACAAAGCCAAGGCGAAAGCGGAACTCACCGCGCCCTACATCCGCGGCGAGCGCGATCCGCGGTTGCTGGCGGCGCTGGGGCTCTACGATCAGGCCAACGACGAGCCGGTGCGCGCGCGGAAATTCATCGAAGCGGCGACGGCGGAAAAAGTCGTGCGTCCGCGGGCCTACCTCGAACTCGCTCGCTATCGCTACAACGACGCGCTGACGAAGCCCGGTGCTGCCGAGGCGTTTTCTGCCGAACAAGTGACGGCGGTGATCACACCGCTTTTGTTGGCGCGCGTGCAGCCGCCCTCGATGCACGAAGTTTACGAACTCATGACCGATACGTGGGCTCGCGGTGCGGCGGCGCCGAAGCGCGAAGAGATTGTCTATCTGGTTGAAGGCGTGCGGCTGTTCCCTGGACGCCTGCGGATGCTCTACCAAGTGGCGGCGTTGAGTTCACAAGCGGGGCTGCTCGATGTGGCGCACTCGCTGGTCGACCACGGATTAAAGGTGTCGCCCGACGCGAAGACCAAGACGATGTTTGAAAAGCTCAAGGGCACACTCCCGCCGGCGCCGCCGACTCCGCTCGATGCGGCGCCCGCCGGCAAGGCCGGCGCACCGGCCACGAAACGCTGAGTTTTTTTATTCACGCCATCACCCCGAACCACCCTGCCATGAACGTCTCACTCATTCGCCTCACCCGGGCAGGAATCCTCCTCGGGGGCTGCTGGCTCGCGAGCGCGCTGCTCGCGACGGCCGCGGAAAAATCCGCCGCCTCAAAACCGGTGCCGTCTGCTCCCTCGATGGCGACGGCGGCCGCCGAGGCCCCGGTGGAGTTGCCGAAGTTCGAAGTGAGCGACAGCCGCGTGCTGCCGCCGCCGGAGTCGTGGCGCTACGCGTCGATTCCCGGCTTCGAGGTGCTCTCGAATATTTCGGCGCGCGAGACGACGCGCTTCGTGAAGGATTTTCTCCTGCTGCAGGAGGTCATCAACGTAATCATGCCCGCCTTCAAACAGGGCGATGTGGCGGTGCCGACGAGCCTCATCCTCACCGGGCGCGGCAAGAGCTTCGACCGGTTCATGCCCGAGGACCGCGGCGACGACCGGTTTCGCACGAACAGCCTGTTTTTCGACGATCCGGAGCGCGGTGCGATCGTCGTGGATTTTGCGCTCGCGGAGTTTCAGCTGGAGGACAACACGACGGAGGAGGCCGATCCCTACCGCAGTTTCTACAAGGAATATTTCCGATACCTGATCCGGCGGCAGATGGGGGCGAAGTCGCCGGCGTGGTTTGAAGAGGGGCTCGTGCAAATTTTCGCGTCCATCGATTTTAATAAGAAGTGGATCAACTTCGCGCAGATCGGCGACGGCTTCGGCGGGCCGCGCACCGGTGATTTCAACCGCATGCTCGCACAGCGGGCGATCTTGCCTCTGGGGGAGTTTTTCCAGGATCCGCCGAAGGAACGCGGCACGTTTTGGTCGGCGCAGTGCTACGGATTTGTCCATATGTGCCTCTACGGCCGCGGGCAGAAATACCAGAAGGGCTTCATCAAGTTTCTGAGCCGACTGGCCACGGAGCCGCCCTCCGAGGCGTTGTTCAAGGAGTGCGTCGGCAAGACCTACAAAGAGATGGGGCTCGAACTGCGCGGCTACATCGACTTCACCGACTACAAGTCGATGCAATACACGGCGAAGAAGGGCGAGTCGCTGCCGGACCCGCCGCCGTTTACATTGCGCGATGCGTCCGAAGCGGAATCGGGCCGCATCGTTGGCGAAGTGCTGCGCTTCGGCGGTCACGCCGAGGATGCGCGCATGGCGTTGATCGCGCCCTACATCCGCGGTGAGCGCGATCCGCAACTGCTGGCCGCGCTGGGATTGGCCGAACGGCTGTCGGGCAAAGACGATCGGGCGCGGAAATTCTTGGAAGCCGCGGCCAAAGCCAAGGTCGAGCGCCCGCGGGCGTATCTGGAACTCGCGCGACTGCGCTACGACGAGACGAAAGATCCGTCCGGCGCCGCGACAAAACTGACCGAGGCGCAGGTGGCCCGCTCGTTGGAGCCGCTGCTCATCGCCCGCAAGCAACGCCCGCCGATGGCGCAGGTTTACGGCCTGATCGGAGAGATTTGGGGACGGTCCGCGAAGGCGCCCACGCGCGAGGAATTTATGGTGGTGGTGGAAGGCGTGCAGACGTTTCCGCGCAGCGCGCCGCTCGTGATGCAGGCGACGATGCTCGCGGCGCAGCAGAATTTTCCCAAGGAGGCCTTGGCGCTCGCGAAGCACGGGCAAAAGATCGCGCGCACCGCGGCGGAACGCTCGCAGTTTGAGCTGTTGGCGAGTTCGTTTGAGCGGGATGCGGCGCCGGAAGCGGCGAAACCGGCGGCGGCACCGGCGACTTCGCCGGCGTCGAAAAAGGCAAAGGCGAAGCCCGAGGCTAAGAAGGACGAATCCTACCTGCCCAAGCTGCCATGATCCGAAAATCTTTTGTGATGAATGTGCACGCCGGGGCGGAAGGTGAATACGCGCGGCGCCACCAGCCGATCTGGGCGGAGCTTGCAGCGGTGCTCAAAGCGCATGGCGCGCACAACTACTCGATCTTTCTGCACGAGGAGACGCGGCAACTCTTCGCGTATGTGGAAATCGAAGACGAGGCCCGGTGGAATGCCATCGCGCAGACCGAGGTTTGCCAGCGCTGGTGGAAACACATGGGCGATGTCATGCCGTCGAATGCGGATCACAGTCCCGTGGCGACGGGGCTGAAGGAAGTGTTTCACTTGGCGTGAAACGGCGGGGTTGGGCGGCGGGCGCGAGAGAAGCGCGTTGGGGTCAACGCGCTCCACCTCGGAGCGGAGATAAAATTACTTCAGCCAGGCTGCGAGGTGGAGTTTTTGCTCGCGGATTTGAGCGACGGCGAGGGAAGCGACCTTCGTGGCGCCGGCTTCGACGAAGTGGGTGTCGTCTTTGCGGCCGTCGGGGATTTTTGGGTGCTGGCCGGGGGCGATCCACATGAAGTATTTTTTCGTGGGCTCGTCGCCTTCGGATTGAAGCCAGGCGGACGTGGCCTTTTCGAGTTCGAGGAGAGGGACCTTCTCCTCGTTGGCGACGCGGCGGATGGCGTCGGGGTAGGCGCCGTGGGTGGGCTGAAGTTTGCCGGCGGCGTCGAATTTTCGGCGTGCGACGGGTGTGGCGAGGATCGGCGCGGCGCCTTTGGCGCGGACGTCGCGGACGAAGCGGCGGAGGTTTTCGGGGAAGGTGGTTTGCGGGTCGGTGCCGCGTTTCGGGTCAGCGACTTTTTCGTCGTTGTGGCCGAATTGGATGATCACGGCGTCACCGGCTTGGAGGGCGGTGACGATTTTTTCCCAACGGCCCTCGGTGATGAAGCTGAGGGTGCTGCGGCCGTTCATGGCGTGATTTTGCACGGTGTCGGCGTCTTTGAAAAACGTGGCGAGCGACTGGCCCCAGCCGCGCTCGGGGAGATCGAGCGGCTTGTTAGCCATGGTGGAATCACCGGCGAGATAGAGGTGCGGAGCGGCGGAGGCGGAGGCGAACGCGGCGGTGAACAGGGCGAAGGCGAGGAGGAGCGGGCGCATGAGGGGTGTTTTTTGGAGGCTCTTTGGGGTGAAAGGGTGAGTGGGTTGCGTGCTACTGCTGCAACATGGAGATACCGGTCGGGCTTATTTCAATCTCGATGAGACATGGGGCGAAAACATAGTTGAGGGAAATATGAGTCTCAAATGGCCGTTGTCATATCGTTGGGCGCGCGCGAACGGCGTGCGTAAACTGGTTCCATGGCATTTTATGGACGGCGACGAAGGGCTACCCGCGGACAACCAATTTAAGAAAGAACGAACCGATCTACGCGTGGTTCGCACATTTGCGCGGCGCCAAGATTGCGATGATTTTGCTGGTTTCCTCGTCGTCGACGGCCAGACGACCGACCGTGTCGTGTGTTTTCATCCGTCATTCGCGGGGACGCCGAACGAATTCATGATCGATCGGGAATTCGAGAACTTCTGGGCTTTTGTCACCGAGGTCGTGATTCCCGACACTCAAGACTGGTCGACGGAGGAAGATATTTCCGGCTTAGCCTGAGATAAGTAAGGCAACGCTAAGATATCACGAGTTCTCTGCGAGAGTAGGCATGAATTTCGCGACTTTTGATGCTCACCAATTTTTCAACTGGCGACCCGTGGCCATCGAGCAATCTTCTGCGATACGAAGGCCCTATTTTTTCATCCACGGCAGGGCGTCGAGGTCGACATTGCCGCCGGAGAGGATGAGGGCGACGCGGCGGCCGCGTACGTCTACTTTGCCCTCGAGGATCGCGGCGAAGGGGACGGCGCCGGAGGGTTCGACGACGATGCGGAGGGTTTCCCAGAGGCGGCGCATCGCGGTGACGATGGACTCTTCGGTGACGGTGACGATGTCGTCGACGTGTTGGCGGATGAGCGCGAAATTTTCCGGGCCGATGGTGGTGCGCAGGCCGTCGGCGATCGTGTCGACGTGGGGCGGAGGGGTGATCACGCCGGCGCGGAAGGAGAGTGCGGCGTCGGCGGCACCGGTGGGTTCGCAGGCGACGACGCGGGTGGCGGGCGAGAGTGATTTCACGGCGACGGCGGTGCCGCAGAGGAGTCCACCGCCGCCGACGGGGCAGAGGACGAGATCGGGGGCGGGAACTTCGTCGAGGAGCTCGAGGGCGGCGGTGCCTTGGCCGGCCATGACGAGGTAGTTGGTGAACGGGTGAATCATCGTGGCGCCGGTTTCGGCGACGATGCGGTCGGCGGTGGATTCGCGGGCTTGTTGCGTGGGTTCACAGAAGACGATGCGGGCGCCGAAGCGTTCGACGTTGCGGACTTTCACCGCGGGGGCGTTCGACGGCATGACGATCGTGGCGGGGATGCCGCGGAGTTTGGCAGCGCGGGCGAGGGCGGCGGCGTGATTGCCCGAAGAATGTGTGCAGACGCCGCGGGCGGCATCGGCGGTGGTGAGGGCGAAGACGGCGTTGGTGGCACCGCGGGCTTTGAAGGCGCCGACGTGCTGGAGGTTTTCGCACTTGAAGAAGAGGTGCGCGGCGCAGGCGGCGTCGAGGGCTTCGCTGGTGAGCACGGGCGTGCGGCGGACGTGCGGGGCAATGCGGGTGTGGGCGGTGCGGATATCGGCGAGCGTGAGGGACATCGAGGCCGCAGCTTGCGCGGTCGGGGTCGCGCGTGCAACGTCGCGGCATGGTCAAAAAACTTCTGCACACCCGGATGCGCGTGAACGATATCGAGCGCACCGTGAAATTCTACGAACAGGCGCTCGAACTGAAAGTCGCACGGCGGAGCACCTCGCCGCGGGGCGCGCAGATCGTGTTTCTCGCGACGCCGAACAGCGACGAGGAGATCGAGATTTGCCAGATGCCGCCGGGCGCGCCGGCAGTGGTGGTGCAGCCGGACCTGATGCACCTCGCGTTTGAGGTGGAGGATCTGGCGGAGTTTACGCGCAAGGTGGAGGCGAAGGGTTTTAAGCTCAGCGATGGGCCCACGCTAACGGGTAGCGGCTCGGTGATCGCGTTTATCGACGCGCCCGAGGGCTACGAAGTGGAGCTGATCCAGCGCGCGAAATGAAGTGAGCGCTGCGGAGCCAGTCGGGCGCGGGCGGTGGGCGGAGGCGTGGCCGGATGCGCTGGCGTTTGGCGTCGGGCTCGGGCTGGCGTGGACGCTCGCGTGGGAGACGACGGATCTGGTGTGGAGCCTGTGGCTCTCCAGTTTGGTGATCGGCTACGCGATGATCGTGTGGGGCGCGTTCAGCCCGGCGCTGCTGCGGTGGCGCGAAGGGAACGCGGGTGCGGCGGCGCTGGCGGGGTTGGGAGGGCTGGCGATGCTGGCGTTTTTCACGGTGCATTTCGGGATTTTTCACGCGGTGCACGGGGCGTTTCTCAGCAGTTTTTTCCCGCTGGAGGCGAAGCCGGGTCTGCCCGGGCCGGCGATGTTGGGCGAGTTGGTGCGGCGCTACGGATGGTTTTTACCGGTGGCGCTGCTGGCGGAGCGGCAGGCGTTTCGTTGGGTGAAGATGCCGTCGGAGCCGCCGTCAACGTCGGTGAAGGCGGCGGACATCGCGGCGCGCAAGGCGCGTCAGGCACTTGGGGCGGCGACGATGTTTGCGCCGTATAAGAACGTCGTGCGGATGCATCTGCTGATCTTTTTCTTCGCGTTTGCGCACTACGCGCGGTGGGAGAGTTTCGCGGTCTACGCGGTGGTGTATGCGGTGTATTTTTTTCCGTGGCGGCTGGTGTTGCGCCCAGTGAAGTCGGCGGACGACGACGGAGCGCGAGGAGCCGAGCGAACGGAGTGAGTGGCGAAGGGTGAGTGGGTGAAGGTGTCGGGCAGATTTGTCGCGCGAGCGGGTGGAAAAGTTTGAGTTCTGCGGCGGTGCTGCCGTGCTACGAGGCGTTCTCCCGAACCCATTTCATGTCTTCCTCGCTCGCGATCAATTGGCTGCCGTTTCTGATTTCTGTGCTGCTGCTTTGGCTGCCGATCACGCTGCTCTTCGGGAAGGCGGTGCAATACCGGGAACTCGACAGCGCGTGGAGCCGTTTTGCGCCGAAGGCCGCGACGCTGCCGTGGCATTGGATTGACGCGCTGCGGGCGGCGGCGGCGGCGTTTTTCCTGTGCGAGGCGGTGGGTTTCTCACGGACACTTGCGTTGGAGGAGCCGACCAATTTGGAGGCGACGCTCGTGGTCGCGGTGGTGCTGGCGGTGGGCGTGATTTTGCAGACGGTGGTGTGCCGCGCGGAAAACGGCTTTCATACGCCCTTTGCCTATGTATTCGGCGTGTGCGCGGTGCTTTTTCCCCCGGCGCCGGCGGCGCTGGCGCTGGTCGTGGCAGTGACGGCGGCGATCGGGTTTCGGACGCTGGCGGCATTTTTTTGGGTGCTGCCAATGAGTTTGCTCGCGATCGGCGGCTGGCTTTACCCGCACTGGGTGGAGTTGGGCTTGGGGGCGGCGTTCTCGCTGCTGGCGGCGATTCTGCCGATGCTGTTTCACCGGCATTTTGTTTTCGCGCACCGCGCGATGCCGACCGATCCCGAAATGCTGCGGGAGTGGCGGTAAACACTACGCGCGCACGCGGCGCTCGTAGGAAAAGAGAAACTGCTGCGCCAAGCCGGCGAGCGGGCCGAAGTGGGTGCGGCCGAAGTGGGCGATTTGGGCGGGCTTCCAGCCGGTGAGGCCGTAGCGGCGCTCCATGGTTTTGATGATCCACACATCGACGGGAAACGCTTCGAGTCGGCCGGCGCCGAAGAGGAGCACGCAATCGGCGACTTTTTCGCCGACACCGGGCAATGTGCAGAGGCGCTCCTTCGCGGCGGCGTAGGGGAGCGCTTCGGTTTCATCGAGCCAACCCGGATGCGCGGCGAGGAATCGCGCAGTCTCGGAAATGTAGCGCGCGCGGAAGCCGAGGAGGCAGGAGCGGAGCGTAGACTCGGGGATCTCGGCGAGCTCGGGCCAGGTGGGCAGGCGGTGGGGGAGGGAAGTTGAGAGCTGAGAGTTGAGAGCTGAGAGATCGGACTTGGGAGCTGAGAGCTGAGAGTTGAGAGCTGAGAGAGCGGGCAGAGGCGTGCCGTGGCGCTCGGCGAGGAGGGCCATCATTTGTTTGATTTGGACGATCTGTTTCGTGGCGCTGCAGAGGAAGCCGAGGAGGGTTTCGCCGAAAGGCTGGCGCAAGATGCGCAGGCCGGGAAAAGCGGCGAGGCAGGCGGCGAGGTGTGGATCGCTGCGCCACGGGAGTGAGTCGGTGAGGGCGGGGAAATCGCGGTCGAGGCCGAGGTAGGTGCGCAGGGCCGGGCCAGTGGTGGGCGCGAGTGAGGACGGCGCGGACCATTCGACGCGGCCGTCGGCGGCGAGACGGAGGCGGACGAGGCGATCAGCCCATTGCCCGAGGAAGGAGCCGTCGGGCTGGCGGTGCCAACGGAAGGCTTGGCCGCCGTCGAGAGTTTCGGCGAGGACGTCGGCGGTGAGCGGAGGGAGGTCGGCGAGGGGTTGCCAGGCGGACCAAGGCGGTAGAG
>CALRZR010000039.1:0-40896 GCA_943372705.1 Opitutus sp. GAS368
GTTTCTGAAATGGTGGAGGTGGCGGGAGTTGAACCCGCGTGCCCCTGACCTTTGCGCACCGCATCTACGTGTATAGCGTGATATTGATCTCGCCGCCACCAAGCGATCACACGCGCTCAGGTGTCGGCCAGTCCCCGGATGAAGATACAGCGCGCCGTCCGCGGACGGCTCCGCGCGCTATGCCTGCTGTCGTCGTTGGTTCTAGCTAGCAGGTGTCGTTAGACCAACGTGACCGCACTTAGGCGGCCAGGGGCATTTCTTCAGTGTTGCCTATTATTTTTTTCGCAGGGGGTTTAACGAGAGACCCACGACTCTCGACAGGCAGCGGCGCACTCCAACCAAGGGTAGAATCCAGAACACCCCCGAAAGAGTTTCGATCCGTGAAGATCGTGTTTCGATTGGGGACAATCCGATTGGAATTTGCTGACCAATCAAAGAACGGGAGCGGGAACATGCGGCGTGCGGCGGGGATTGCAAGTGCGGCGAGGTGTCGGTGCGGGGAGCGATGACCGCAGCATCACTGCTGCGGCTACGGGAACGAAGCGGGCGTGTGCGGCGTGCGACGCGAGTCCTCACTGGGCACAGTCTGAAAGAACGGCAGCCCCCGCAGCATCACTGCTGCGGCTACCGGAACGGGCGGGGGAGGTGCAGATTGGCCTTTGCATCGGGGCGGCGGACGCGCGACAACTGCGGGGCATGACTACCCCAGTGTCGGCGGCCTCCGGGCCTGTTTCTCCGGTCGGTGCGATGCCGAGCCGACTCGCGTCCCTCGACGCTTACCGCGGTTTTGTGATGTTGCTGATGATGGCCGAGGTGCTGCGCCTGAAGCGCGTGGCGCAGGCGCTGCCTGACAGCGGGGTGTGGAAATTTCTGGCGTCGCAGCAATCGCACGTGGAGTGGGTCGGGTGCTCGCTGCACGATCTGATTCAGCCATCGTTTTCGTTTCTCGTCGGCGTGGCGCTGCCGTTTTCCGTCGCGAGCCGGCGGGCGCGGGGACAGACGACGGGCGCAATGATCGGGCACGCGGTGTGGCGAGCGTTGCTGCTGGTGCTGCTCGGCGTGTTTCTGCGGTCGACGGGGAAAAACGCGACCTACTGGACGTTTGAGGATACGCTTACGCAGATCGGCCTCGGCTATGGCTTCCTGTTTGCGCTCGGGTTTCGGCCGGTGCGCGAGCAGTGGGCGGCTTTTGGGGTGATTCTCGCTGCGGTGTGGGCGGCATTTGCACTGTATCCGCTGCCGCCAGCGGGATTCGACTACACGAAGGTCGGCGTGGCGGCGACGTGGTTGGAGACCAACGGGCTGACGGGCTTTGCGGCGCACTGGCAGAAGAATGCGAATCTCGCGGCGGGCTTCGAGACGTGGTGGCTCAACCTCTTTCCGCGGGAGCAGCCGTTTTCATTTCACAGCGGCGGGTATGCGACGCTGAGTTTTGTGCCGACGCTCGCGACGATGATCCTCGGTCTGCTCGCAGGCAACGTGCTCCGCGGCGAGCGCGCGCCGCGCGAGAAGATCCGGTGGTTCGTGATTGCCGGTGTGAGCGGGCTCGCGGCGGGCGCGTTGCTCGGGTGGCTCGGCGTTTGCCCAGTCGTGAAACGCATCTGGACGCCGAGCTGGGTGCTCTTCAGCGGCGGGTGGTGTTTGCTGCTGTTGGCGGGATTTTACGCGGCGGTCGATGTGGCGAAGCGCGGCCGCTGGGCGTTTCCGCTGATCGTGGTCGGAGCGAACTCCATCGCGGCTTATCTCATCGCGCACCTGTTTGTGGATTTCATCCGCAAAGCGCTGACGACGCATCTCGGCGCGGAAATCTTCCGGAGCTTCGGCAAGCCTTACGAGCCGCTGCTGCTCGGGGCGGCGACGTTGGCGGTGATGTGGGCGCTGCTCTACGGGATGTATCGGCAGAAATTTTTCCTGCGGGTCTAAAGCGAAAGCGGGCGCGGCCCTTCGCTGGAGCGGTTACGTGGTCACGCCGAGGAGGCCGCGGGTGAATTGGAAGTCGACGGAGCCGGAGGTGGAAACGGCGGGAAGGCGGTCGCGTTGAGCGATCGCGACGAGGAGCCGGGTGAGCGCACCGGAGTTTTCGTCGGCCTGGTCGGTCATGAAAAGGTCGATGTCGTCGGCGGGGATGACGCCGCGTTGGGTGGATTCGGCGACTTGGATGACGGAGAGCAAAGGATGGCCTTGGTGGGCGTGTTGATCGACGACGGTGAGCGCAAGGTGCGCGCCGCAGGCGCCGAGACCCGTGAGGTTTTCGACCCAGTGGTCGGTTTCGCTGGCGACGATGTGGAAGCCGGCGGTGGCGAGCGGTTGCCCGTAGAGCAGGGTGGCGTGGGGAGGGCGCTCACCGAGCAAGGCGGTCGAGAAACGGCGGTCGGCGAGCAACGGATCGCTTTCGGGGATCAGCACCGAGCCTCCGCGGTGGAGGATTTGCCGGGCGACGGTGACGAGGGCCGCGACCGTGGAATCTTGCGAAGGTGCCGTGGTAAGGAGTCCGAGCGCGAGAGCGCCAAGGTCGGCGGAAACAGCAGGTGCGGGCGGGAGGTCGGCGAGTTTCGCCGCGAACCACGCTTCGACCTTGTCGAGCGCCTTCGCGATGCCGCCATCGAGCTGGACACTGGCCCAACCGAAACGGGCGGCGGGCACACCGGCAGCCTCGAGTTTGTGGCGCATGAGATCGTTCGGAACTTTTTCGCAACCGTGCTCGAGGAGGAGGGCGGCGGCGACGTTGGGATGAGTGACGTAGCCGCGGTAGGCACGGTGGAGCAGCTGGTGCATGGATTCTCCGCCGAAGCCGCAGCCTTCGGTGTGCACGAGCGAAACAAAGCGGGAAATGCCCTGCGCGGCGCCGATGCGCTTTTCGTTCAGGCGATCCGCGGCGAGGCGGGCGATCTGTGCGGCGCAGAGACTGGTGGGGAGGACGAGGGCGACGCGGTCGGTGGCGGGGCCGTGGTCTGTGGCAAAGAGGTTGAGCGCGGGCGACGGAAGCGCGTTGGGGTCAACGCGCTCCACCTGCAGCGGCACACCGGCGGGGACGGGGCGGGCGCGGATTTCGGTGAGGCGGGAGGCGTCGGTCTGGGCCCAGTTGCGCAAGATGGAAACTTGCGAGTGCCCGGCGTGTTCGCCCTTGGATTTTTTCCCGGAGGCGGTCGCGAGCGTGAGTTCGAAGCTTTCGGCGGCGAGCGATTCGAACGCTTCGCCGTCGAGGTAGCGGCCGGCGTTGATGTCCATTTCGTGCACGAGCAGCTGATGGCGGCGCGTGGTGGTCGTAATTTTGAGCGTGGGCACGAACGGGAAATTCGTGATCGAGCCATTGCCGGTGACGAAGAGGACAAGATTGCAGCCGGCAGCGATCTGGCCGGCGACTCCCTCGAGATCGTTGCCGGGGCCGACCATGAAGTAGAAGCCGGGCGCAGCGAGCGGAGCGGCGTAGTCGGTGACGAAATCGATCCGCGTGCGCGGGTCTTTTTTGTGCACGGCGCCGAGCGACTTGATCGCGATGTTGTAGAGGCCGCGGAGTTTGTTGCCGCCGGAAGGATTGTTTTCGGGCGAGACGCCGTGCCAGCCGAGGCGCGTCTGAAATTCCGCGATGCGGTGCATGAATTCGCGCGCGGTCGCGAGATCGCGGACGCGTTTCATGATGTAGGATTCGGCGCCGACGGCCTCGTCGATTTCGGTGAGCACGCCGGAGCCGCCGTGGCGGATGGTTTCGTGCACGATCGCGCCGGCGAGCGGATTGCCGGAGACACCGGAAAAGGCATCGGAGCCGCCGCACTGGAGGGCGATGCGCAGAGCGGAGAGCGGCTCGGGGGTGCGGCGCTGGGCGGATACGGCCGGAAGCCAGCCGCGCACGATGTTCTCTCCCTCGGCAAGTGCGGCCGCAAGCCCACCCCGAATCGAGAGGAACGCGTAAGGCACGTCGTCGAGGGGATAGCCGCGGTCGCGCAGGAACGCCGCGAGGCGGGTGTTGGTGATGGGTTCGACACCGTAGTCGACGGCGAGCACGGCGCCGACATTCGGGTGCACCATAAAACCGGCGAGGGTGCGGAGCACTTCGAGGGCGTTGTTGGGTTCGCCCGTGCCGCCGCCCTCGGTGTGCGCGATGGCGACGATGCCGTCGAGCGACGGATGCACGCGGGCGAGGGCCTGGAGGCGGGCGGTGAGTTGGCGGGCGAAACTCGCGGTGCGCGACGTGGTGCCGAGGATGACGAGGTAATTGCGCGTGCCGACGCCGCGGCGACCGGGGCGGCGAAAACCGGCGAAGGTGCGGGCACTCTCGACGAGTGGAGTGGGTGGGGCGGCGGCGAACGAGGCTTCGTCGAAGGTATATTCGGCGCGTTGATCGGAGAAGTTGGCGCGGTCGGGCCGCACGGCGCCGTCCAGCTGACGGACGGAGAGCATGTCGAGCGAGGATTGGTTGCACACGTAGTCACCCGCGGCGATGTCGACGAGGGCGGTGCCGAACGGAAGGCCCCACGAAAGCAAAGCGGTGCCGGTGGCGATGGGCGCGACGGCGAAACGGTGGCCTTCGAGAACGGTGTGCGTGAGCGCGCGCGGGCCGGCCGGGAATGCGAGGATCGTGCCGACGTCGAGGCGCCGCGTGGCGATGGCGACATTGTCACCCGGGGCGGGGAGACGGCTGACGGAGGCGAGGTCGAGCGGGGCGGGGGAGGCGGACGACATGGTGGGGCGCGGAGCGAACCATGAAGGGCGCGAAAGACGCGAAAAGAAAAGGCGGCGATCAGGGGCGGGCGAACGGCTGCAGCGTGCGATGTAGTTCGGCGAGTTTCACCGGCTTGGAGAGAAACTGGTTCATGCCGGCGGAAAGGCAGCGGGCCTGTTCCTCGGGCAAGGCGGCGGCGGTGAGTGCGATGATGGGGAGCGCGGCGGCGGCGGCCTGCACCGGATTGGCCGCACCGGTCCATGCACGGATGCGGGTCGCGGTGGTCCAGCCGTCGAGGATCGGCATGTGGCAATCCATGAGAATCACGTCGGGCAGCGGATCGCGTTCCAAGGCGGCGAGCACGTCTTCGCCGTGGCCCACGAGCGTAAACGTGCAGCCGAGGCGCGTGAGCTGGGAGGCGATGATTTTCTGGTTCACGGGATTGTCTTCGGCGACCAGCACGCGGAGCGAGAGTTGGGCTTCGGGCGGCGCCGCGACGGTTTTGGCGCGGGGCGCGGTGGCGGTAGGCAGCGCGAGCGTGAAATAAAACAACGAGCCTTGGCCGGGCGTGCTCTGCACCTGAAGCGTGCCGCCCATGAGGCGGACGAGGTGGGAACTGATGGCGAGGCCGAGGCCGGAGCCGCCGAAGCGACGCGTGGTGGAGGAGTCGGCCTGCGTGAAGCGTTCGAAGATGCGGGCGAGCGCGGCCGCATCGATGCCGATGCCGGTGTCGCGCACCTCGAAGAGCACCGCGACCGGATTGACCGCGGGCGCGGGCGTGCTGGCGGTGACGGTCACGCGGCCGCCGGCGGGCGTGAACTTGATGGCGTTGGAAATGAGATTGAGGAGGACTTGGCGGAGCCGGTAGCTGTCGCCCTCGAGGTGGTGCGGGAGATCGGGCGCGAGCTGGGTGGTGAGCAGAACATCACCGGCCGCGGCTTTGGGCGCGACGAGCGCGACGGTATCCGCGACGAGTGCGGCGGGATCGAAGGCGTGTTTTTCGAGAGCGAGCTGGCCGGCTTCGATTTTCGAGAAATCGAGGATGTCGCCGAGGAGTCGCAGGAGGAGATCGCCGGACTCGGCGACGAGGCGCACGTGCTCGCCGGCTTCGCGGGGGAGCTGGGGATGGCGGAGGAGCAGGTCGGCGGAGGCGATGATGCCGTTGAGCGGAGTGCGAATCTCGTGGCTCATGTTGGCGAGAAATTCGCTTTTGGCGCGGGAGGCCTCGGTGGCGCGTTGGGTGGCGGCGGCGAGATCGCGGGTGCGGGCGGAGACGAGTTGCTCCAGATTCTCGTTGAGGGTGCGCGTCTGGCGCAGCGACTCCTCGCTGCGGACGTGGGCCGTCTCGATCATCTGGACGAGGGTGATGCCGAGTGTGAACACGAAGGAGAGCGCGATCAGGCCGTCGCGGAGCAAGGTGTCGGCGGCAAAGGCCTGGGTGCCGACCGGCGGTGTGCCGCGGAGCACGTTGAAATGATACAGCAACGTGCCGGCGACGATGACGGTGAAAAGGGAGATGGCCACGCGGCGCGAGGCGAACACAACGGCGAGCAGGAGGAACACGAGGTCGTAGGCGACGAGCTGGATGCCGGTGCTGAGCGGCTGGTGGTAAGTCTGCGGGAGCAGCGTGAGAAGGTGCGTGGGCACCACGAGCACGACGGCAAGACCGCTGCCGGCGAACTGCAGGCGGCCCCGCCAGATCATGCGCAGCGTCCAGCAGCCGGCCAGAAAGATGAGGGCGTTGAGCGCGAGGCGCGTCGGAATTTCCGGCAATTGTGCCAAGGCGAGTTTCGCAACGTTGAGCGGAATGAAGACGAGCAGCAGCAGACAGAAGCCGGCGAGGAGCCGGGCTTTCACACCCATGAAGTAGGGTTGATCGCGGTAGGTCGCGTCGAGTTGGCGAACGAAATGAGCGAGCAGCCGCGGCATTGAGGGGGAAGATAGGCATCGGTCGCGGGGCAGCGACCTGAATGAGCAAAATGTCGGAGACGAAAGTTGTGGTGAGGTGAGGACGGCGTCGGCTGCGATGGTTGGGCGGGTAGCGCGGCGGGGACGGCGTCAGTTGCGCAGGCTGCCGGGAAAGCTGCCGAGCAGTGTGAGCGTGCCGTCGAGGCCGAAGCTGGCGATGCGGCTACCGGCGATGGTTTCGGAGGTGGCGTCACCGCGGGCTTCGTGGGCGGAAAAAAGGGCGGACGCACCGAGGGCGCCGAGCAGGAGCGGCAGTCGATTCATGGGGAGTGGCCGGACGGAAAAGCCGGTGGGGTGGGCCGGTGAGGGTCGAAAGGACGCGACGGGGCAGCAACCTCCAAAACGAAGCGACCGTGCGGGCGGTAATGAAGGCGCCGATGGGGGGAGACGGGCCGAGTTGGTAGAACGGAGGTGCGTCCCTTCGCGCGGAGAACCTGCAAAAAAGGGTGGAGTGCGGGGCGTGAGCCGAGCAGGATTCCGACTCCGCGTATGGCACTCCCACGCATCATGGCTCCGCCGGAATTCCCGGGCGACGGCACAAAGACGTTCCGGGCCAAGATGCTGAACTACACGTTGTGGGCGAATTTCGCACTGATGGCGTGTTGTCTGGTGGCGTGTGTCGTGGGCCGTTTGCCGATGACGGTGAGCGGCGCGGTCGTGGTCTTTGCCGGCGTTTCGCTCGTGCTGCGCCGTTGGCTGCGGCAAGGACGCTTGGCGTCGGCCAGCGGGATTTTTATCGGGGCGGGGTATCTCGCGCTGACCTTTGCGATCGCGCAGCTGGGGACGATTCGCGTGCCGGCCGCGGGGTTCTACGCCGTGCTGGTCATGGCGGCGGGCTGTCTCTTCGAGTTGGGCGGAGTGTTGGTGTTGATGGCGCTCAGCTCGCTGGCGATCGCCGGGCTGATTTGGGCGGAGAAAGCCAGGTTGCTGCCGACGCCGGACTACACGGTGACGGTGGCGCAGTGGATTTCCACGACGGCGCTGATTGCCTGCGCGGGCGCCTGGACCTACGCGGCGCTGAAGGTGATGCGCGTGGCCCTGGGAAAGGCCGAGCGGGAAGCGGCCGAACGCCTGGCCGCGGAGCAGGCGCTGCGAGGGAGCGAGGCGAAGTTTCGCGCGGTCGTGGAAAACAGCCGCGAAGGCATTCTGTTTTGCCGTGAAGACGGCACATTGATCTATCGCAGCCCGTCGTGGTTTCGCATCGACGGCTTGGTGGACGCCGAGCGCGTTGGCCGGAGTGTGTTTGCGGACATACATCCCGAGGATGTCGAGACGGTCCGGCGCGAATGGGCGAAACTGGTGGCGGAGCCCCGCACGTTTTTCAAAGCGGAGTATCAGGTGCGGCGGCAGGACGGTTCCTGGTGTTGGGTCGAAACCTCCGGCCAAAATTTCCTCGGCAGCGCGGATGTGCAGGCGGTGGTGCTCACGAGCCGCGATATCACGGAGCGCCGGAGTTCCGAGCATGTGCTGCGGCTGCGCGCGGCGGCGCTCGAAGCCGCGGCCAACGCAATTGTGATCACCGATCGCGACGGCCTGGTGGAATGGGCCAACCCGGCATTTTATCTGCAGAGCGGGTGGTCGAGTGCGGAAGCGAAGGGAAAAAATCTCCGGGAACTCGTGAAATCGGGGCAGCAGGGCGCGGAATTTTACCGCCAGATGTGGGCGACGATTGTTGCGGGCGGCGTCTGGCACGGGGAAATCGTGAACCGGCGGCGCGACGGGGCGCTGCGCACCGAGGACATGACGATCACGCCGGTGCGCGACGAGCGCGGCGAAGTCGTGCGCTTCATCGCGATCAAGCAGGACATCACGGACCAGAAAATCATGCAGGAGCATCTCTTGCAGGCGCAGCGCATGGAGGCGGTCGGCGTGCTCGCGAGCGGCATCGCCCACGATCTCAACAATATCCTCGCGCCGATCGTGATGGTGACGGGCCTGATCAAGGACAAGTTGCCCGAAGAGAGCGATCGGGAGCTGGCGGCGATCGCGCAGGCCAGCGCGCTCCGCGGCGCGGATACGATCCGTCAACTGCTGACCTTTTCCCGCGCGCAGGACGGCGTGCGCAGCCTGATCCAGCCGCGGTATCTCCTGAAGGAAATGGTGGTGCTGATGCGGCAGACCTATCCGCGGGAAATCGATTTGCAGGCGGAACTGCCGGAGGAGTTGTGGACGATTCAGGCCGACCCGAGCCAGTTGCACCAAGTGCTGTTGAACCTGTGCGTGAACGCCCGGGATGCGATGCCGCGCGGCGGCCGGCTGGTGATCGGCGCGACCAACCGCGTGCTCGCGGAGACCGACCCGCGCCTGCCGCCCGATGTCCGCGGCGGGCCGTATGTGGAACTCGCGGTGAGCGACACGGGGCACGGTATTCCGGAGGAAATCCGGCGCCGGATTTTCGATCCGTTTTTCACCACGAAACCGGTCGGCAAAGGCTCCGGGCTCGGCCTGTCCACGGTGCTCGGCATTGTGAAAAACCACGGAGGCTTTGTCGTGTTGGAGTCCTCCTCGGCAGCGGGCAGCACCTTCAAGGTTTTCTTGCCGGCCTCGCCGGATGGTGCGGTGCCGGCGGCGAGTTCCGCGTCCGAGCCGGAGCCGGCGCCGGCCGCCGAAGAGGCACGCACGATTTTGGTCGTGGATGACGAGCGGACGATCCGCGACTCCATGCGGGCCGTGCTGGAGGCGCAGAATTTCCGGGTGTTGACGGCGGCCCAGGGTGAAAGCGGTCTCGCGGTGTATCGCGCGCAGCGGGCGGAGATCCAACTGGTGATCACCGATATCATGATGCCCGTGATGACCGGCGTGGAGATGATCCGGCAGATCCGGGCGGCCGATCCGACGATAAAAATCATCGCGATGAGCGGCCTCAACGAAGAGGCCCACGGCCCCGAGTTGGCGGAGCAGGGCGTGACCGATCTGCTGTTGAAACCCTTCGACGGTCCGGAGCTGTTGAAGCGGGTGCAGCGGAGGCTGCGCGAGCGCTAGGATGGTCCGGTTGGCCAAAAAAAGCCGCCGCGGTGAGGCGGCGGCTCGGGAAGGAAATGACGGCAGCGCGGTGAGTTTAGCCCTGCGGATTGCGCCAGGCGGGCACGGCGAGCTCGGTCATGAGGCGCACGCCGGGGGCGCCGGCGAGGAGGCGCGGGATGATGTTGATCAGCGCGGCGACCGTCGCGTCGTCACCCGCGACACCGCCGTTGAGGACGAGATTCAGGTCGGGGCGGCCGCGCACGACGACGGCGTCGTGCGGGAGCGAGGCGTCGAGATACATCTGGAGATCGAGTTTGATCTTCGTTTCACCGCCGGAGAGGCCGACGCATTTTTGGTGGATGCCGAGACTCTGGCCTGGCGCGACGTCGAAGAACTTGGTGACGACGCGGCTCGTGGCGACGACGGGTTCGCAGGTCTCGCGGATCTCATCCAGCTGCCAACCCATCGCGTGGGCGAGCAGCGCGACGGACTGCTGGAAGCCGGCGTGACCGGCTTTGCCGGCGGCGAACTTCGCTTTGAAATCGTCGGGATTCTGACCGCTGCCGATCTTGGCTTGGAGCGGTTGGCGGCGGGTGGAGGCGTTGACGACGCGCTCGACGTAGATCGATTTTACCTCGCGGCTCACGCCGGTGAGGCAGATGGGCAAGATGTCCATCACGAAGCCGGGATTCACGCCGGTGCCGGCGATGCGGGCGCCGGAGCGTTGGCAAAGCGCGTCGTATTCCCTGGCGAGATCGGGCGTTTTCAGAGCGGGAAAAATGAGTTCTTCGCACGTCGAAGCCACGCTGATACCGCGCTCGAGGGCGGGCTTCATCTGCGCGAACGACGCGGCGGCGCTGGAGCCGGCGGTGTGCAGCACGACATCGGGAGCGCCGACCGCGGCGAAGAGGGCGTCGAGCGAGGCGAAGACTTTGGCGCCGCCGAGGCTCGCCACGCCAGTGAGCTCGCCGAGGGTCTTGCCGGTTTTGGCGGGATCGATGTCGACGCCTCCGGTGATTTCGAGCCACGACTGTTCGGCCGCGAGCTTGAGCGATTCGATACCGATCGGGCCGAGCCCGAACTGGATGACTTTGATTTTTTTCATGCGTGAAGACGGAGCGTGGCATTTGCACGGTGGATGCCAACCGCGTTTCGACGGCCCCGACCGGAGTCGGCGGCGGGGCGAAATCGTGGCTGGCTAGGCGCCGGGCCGTGGCATAACCAGTGCTCCGCGCGGGAGCCTCCGCGATTCCATGCCGCTTTCTTTATCCCCCTGGTTGCTGCTGCTGCTCGCCGTGCCGGTCCTGCTGTTGGGCGAAGCCGTCGTGCGGCGGATGCCCGTGCTCGCGCGCTTCAATGTGCCGGTGCCGGTGGTGGGCGGTCTGCTGTGCAGCGGCCTCGTGCTCGTGCTCAAGTTGACGGGCCTCGCGGCGATCGCGTTCTCGACAAAAGTTTCCGCGGGCTGGTGGACCTGGCTCGTAACGCCCGAGTTTGAATGGGTGGCGCGGCCGGCGAAGAATTTGAACCTGCCGCTGCTCGTCGCGTTTTTCACGTGTGTGGGCCTCGGTGCGCCGGTGCGCGTGCTGCGCACGGGCGGGCGCGCGCTGGCGGTGCTGCTGCTGGGGGCGACGTTGCTCGCGGTGGTGCAGAACGCGGTCGGCGGCGCACTCGCGGTGGCCTTGGGCGCGCCGGCTTTGCTCGGGGTGGTTTGCGGCGCGCTGACACTGATGGGCGGCCATGGAACGGCGCTGGGTTTCGCGCCGCGCTTCGAGCAGGCGGGGCTCGCCGGAGCGGCCACGATCGGAGCTTCGGCGGCGACGTTTGGTCTCGTGGCGGGCGGTCTGTTGGCGGGGCCGCTGGCCGAGTGGTTGTTGCGGCGCCGCGGGGAAAAATTGCCGGAGTCCGCGCGCGTCGACGCGAAATCACCGGCGGCGGTGGCGAGTTTTTTTGGTGATGTGCGGGCGCTTGTCGCCTTGGGGCGCGCGGCGGCGGCGCATGCACTCGTGATCGCGGCGTGCGTGAAGGCGGGAGCATGGGTAAGTTTCGGGCTCGATCGAATCGGGGCGGCGTTGCCGGCGTATATGGGCGCGCTGCTCGTGGGGTTTGCCGTGCGGGCGGTGCACGATGCGGTCGGGGCGACGTGGCTGCGGGCGGACGTGATCGGCCGGATTGCGGCGGTGCTGCTGCCGCTGTTTCTCGCGGTGACGTTGTCGGCGCTGAATCTCGCGGAGCTCGCCGCGGTCGCCGGGCCGATGCTCGTGATTTTGGTGGTGAACACCCTCGTCTCGCTGCTCTTCGTGGCGGCGGTGGTGTGGCCGCTGCTGGGACGCGATTACGAAGCCGGCGTGATGTCGGCGGGGCTGGTGGGCTTCGGGATTGGTTCCACGGCGACGGCGGTGGCGGCGATGGATGCGATCACGCGGCGGCGCGGCCCGGCGCCGCGGGCGACCAGTCTCGTGCCGCCGACCGGCGGGTTTCTCATCGATCTCACCAACGCGCCCGTGATCGGGGCGTTTCTCAATTTCCTACGATGAACGTTGCACGTTTTGCCATGTTGCTCGGGTTGTCGGTGCTCGCTGTGCGCGCGGCCGACTACGAGGTGTTGATCCGCGGCGGGCGGGTGCTCGATGGTTCGGGCACGCCGTGGTTTTACGCGGACGTGGCGCTGAATGCGGACCGGATTGTGGCGGTGGGGAAACTCACCGACGCCACGGCGAAGCGGGTGATCGACGCCCGCGGGCTCTACGTGGCGCCGGGTTTTATCGACGGGCATACGCACGCCGGCCCCGCGTTGGCCCGCAAGGCTCTCGCGGGCGCGGTGCCGTTGCTCACGCAGGGAATCACGACGGTGTTTGTGAATCACGACGGCGGCGGGCCCACCGACCTCGGCGCGCAACGCCTCGCGCTCGAGGCCAATCCCCTCGGGGTGAATGTCGCTCAGTTGATCGGGCACAACTCGGTGCGCACCGATGTGCTCAACCTCGAAGACCGCGCGCCGAGCCCCGCCGAACTCGCCCGCATGGCTGCGCTCGTGCGCCAGGGGATGATCGCGGGCGCGTTCGGTTTGTCAGCGGGGCCATTCTACACGCCCGGGAATTTTTCGAAGACGGACGAACACGTCGCACTCGCGCGCGTCGCGGCGGAGTTTGACGGGTTCTACACGAGCCATGTGCGCGACGAGGGCGACTACACGATCGGAGTTGTCGCCGCGGTGGATGAGGTGATCCACGTCGCCCGCGAGGCGCGGCTGCCGGGGATCGTGACTCATATCAAAACGCTCGGGCCGCGAGTGTGGGGTTTCTCGGGCGAAATTATCAAACGCATCAACGCGGCACGCGCCGCGGGCGTGGAATTGTTTGCCGACCAGTATCCCTACGAAGCCTCCTCGACCGGCCTCGCGGCGGCGCTCGTGCCCGCGTGGGCGCAGGAAGGCGGCACCGGTGCGCTCAAGGGACGGCTCGCGAATCCCGAGACACTCGGCCGGGTGCGCACCGAGATGATTGAGAATCTTGCGCGCCGCGCGGGCGCGGAAAATATCCAGATCCGCTCCTTCAAGGCCGACCCCTCGCTCGAGGGACTGCGTCTCGACGCGATCGCGCGAAAAAAACTCGTCGCCCCGGTGGACGCGGCGATCGAACTCATCCGCGCGGGCGGTGCTTCCATCGTGTCGTTCAACATGGATGAGCGCGATCTGCGCGCTTTCATGAAGCAGCCGTGGACGATGACGTGCTCCGACGGAGAACTCGTGGCGATGGGCGAAGGCGTGCCGCATCCGCGCTCCTACGGACCATATCCGCGCAAGCTCCGACGCTACGTCGTGGAGGAAAACGTGATCACGCTCGAACAGGCGGTGCACTCGATGACGGGTCTGCCGGCGACGGTGTTTCGGCTGCGGCAACGCGGCGCGGTGCGCGTCGGCGCCGTGGCGGATCTGGTGGTCTTCGATCTCGCGGCCGTGCGCGACCGGGCCACCTACACGCAGCCCCACCAGTTGTCGGAAGGAATGAAATACGTGTTCGTCAACGGCGGCGCCGCGCTCGCGGAAGGACGCGTCACGGATACGCGGGCCGGGCGCGTCTTGCGCCGCGGTGAGCCGTGAGGGCGATGATTGTTCGGCGCGGAACGTGTGCGAAGTGAAGTGCGATCGTCCGGCGTCGCGGTGGCGGGCCGCTTGATGCGGGCCCGGACTCAACCGGCGAAGAAGTCGTCGTTGGTTTGGCCGGACGGCGAGGCGGGATGGGCGCGCGTGCTCGACACCGCGCGGGGCGGAGCACTTTCGGTGCGGCGGGTGCGTTCGGTAGTCGGCGCAGTGCGACGTGAAGCGGTGGTTGGCTGCGTCTGGTCGGATCTGCGTTTGCCGCCGGGCCGCGGGGTGCCGGGCACACCGGCTGCATCCGTTTCGCGTTTTCCGCCGACGCTGCGGAGCAAGTTGCCGACCACGCTGCTGATGTCGGCGGCCTGGTGGTTGAGTTCGGCGGCGGCCGCGGCGGATTCCTCGGCGGTGGCGGCGTTTTGCTGGGTCACCTGATCCATCTGCGCGACGGCGCCGCTCAACTGGGAGAGGCCGGCGTTTTGTTCCGACGACGCGGTGGCAATCTCGGCCACGAGCCGGTCCAGCGATTCGATTTGGCGTTGGATGGCGGAGAAATTTGCCGCGACCTCGGTGCTGATCCGCACGCCGTCCTGGCTCTTGGCCGTGGAGTCCGCGATTTTGGCGGCGGTGTCGCGGGCGGCCTGGGCGGAGCGCTGGGCGAGGCTGCGCACTTCTTCCGCGACGACCGCGAATCCGGCGCCGGCCTCGCCGGCCCGGGCGGCTTCGACCGCGGCGTTGAGCGCGAGGATGTTCGTCTGAAATGCGATCTCGTCGATCGTCTTGAGGATTTTGGTGATGTCGGCGCTCGCGGACCGGATCGCTTCCATCGCGCCCTGCATGGTCTGCATGTGGGCGGCGCCGGCATCGGCGGTGGCGCGCGTTTGCGACGACAATGTCTTGGCTTCGCCGGCGGACTGGGCGTTGCGCTTGGTCATGCTCGAAATTTCTTCGAGTGACGCCGCAGTCTCTTCCAGCGAGGCGGCCTGCGTGCTCGCGCCGTCGGCGAGCGCTTGGGCCGAGGTCGTGATTTGGGCGGCGAAGGCGCCGTTGGTGGCGCTGGATTGGATCAGGGTCTCGGTCGCGGCAAAGAGTTGGCGCATGGCGGACCGGGAGATGCCGACGCCGATGGATGCGAAAATGACGGCCCACACGAGCCCGCCAATGAGGAGGAAATTGTTGATGTGGGTTTGCCGCGTTGCCGTGGTCCGGAGGTGCGTGTTGAAGGCGGAAATCTGGGCTTCGGCCAACGGAGTCAGCGCCGCCTCCAGGCGCTCGGAGATGCGGTCAAACGCTTCCATGGCGACATTGCCCTCGACGGTGCCTTTGTTGGCGAAGGCCGTCGCCATCTCGCGACCCTTGGTGCAGAAGGCATCGAGGGCGGCGGCGATTTCGTCGAGGCGCCTGAGCGTGGTCGCATCCTCGTCGCGTCGGGCGATCTCGCGGAATCGGGCGAGGTCTTTTTGCAACGATTGGCGGCGGGTATCGGCATCGTTAAATTTTTCGGCCATTTCCTCCTGTTTGCGCGTGGCGGACAGATCGGTGAAATCGTCCTTAATCGTGAGGACGGTCAGTTGCATCGTGCGCGCCAGATCGGCGAGCGGGGCGATCTCGGTGGTCGTGATCTCGATCGAGCCCACCACGGGGCGACCGCCCAAGTAGGCCACGATCACGCCGAACAGCATGCCGGCGACCGGCAGACTCCACAGCAGCAACAGGCGGGCGGTGAGCGGGAGGTTGAGTTTTCCTGAGCGGTCCGGGGCAGTGGGAGTTTTCATGGGCAGCAAGCGGGTGAGGGGGTGGCGGCGGACCGGCAGCGCGATGGAGCCGCGGAGCAAGTTGCCGGGCCGCGGCGCGTAAACGAAAGGGTGCGGCCGGGGGGCGTCGTGCCGGTCGGTCCACCGGTCGGCGAATGGTCCGCCTGCCGAGGGGTCGTCGCAAAAACCTTACAAGCCCGTGTCATGACTTTGGTTTCGGCGCGTCGGGGAATCCCTGAAGGGCAATCGCCGTGCATTTTTTGGCCGACCCCGTGCATGGATTTCCCGGGGAGCGTGGCGCCGTTGGTCGCAGGTGCGCGCGGGCGGGCGGATTGGCGAGGGCGGGCGCGCGGGGTTTTGGTGGCGAAGTTGAAACAGGCCGTAGATCCGCCGGACCGGGAGCTTGAGTGCGGAGAGCGGCCGGCCTTTGGACCGGCCGTCAGCTCATTGCGGACGCCGGCCGACGAGTTGCCGGACGTGCTCAAAATACCACCGGATACCGGGATCGTCGGCCGTGCCCATGCCGCCGAGGTCGAACCGGTTGATCGCGCCGACGGACTTGCCCTGGATCCACGGGTTGTTGTGGAAGAAGACCGAGAGGCCTGGGCGGGAGAGCTTGCCGGCCAGATTGCGGTAGTGCTCCTGCTTGAAGTCTTCCGGGAAAACTCCCGGGGGCAGGATTTTCTTCGTGTAGCCGCCGAAGAGTTCCACATCGACGATGGGTTTTCCCGTCACGCCGGCCGCCACATAGTGGTCGTAGTGGGCCGCGACGGGCTCCGTGATGTTGTTGTAGTCAAAGAGCAGCACGTCGACGTCGGTCGATTTCCCGATCACGAGGTTGTTGCGCCGGTCGAACCCGCCGCCGCCCACCACGCGTTTCGGGTCGATCTCGTGCACGAGCCGGCAGTAGTCGATGATGCGCTGAGGATCCGTCAGGTGCGGCCCGTAATCGCGCATGCTCTGCTCGTTGGCGATGTTCAGGATGACATTGCGGTAGGGTTTCAGCGCCCGCGTGACGGTCGCGACAGTGGCGGTGAGGACGTCGCGATCGGCAAACGCCCCGGTCCGGTGAATGCCCCAATAAAAGATGCCAACGATGATCGGCATGCCGCGCTGGTCGCAGGCGTGGATAATCTCCTCCATCCGCTGCTGATGTGCGGGATCGATGGAGCGTCCGTCAGCGGAAAACGGATTCGAGGACTCCCCGCTGGTGCCCTGATAGAATACCGTCACGGTGTTCACGCCGTGGGCGAGGTATTCGTCGAGTTGACGAATCAGGGCGTCCTTGAGTTCCGGGCTTTGCGACGCGCTGCCCACGCGCACGCCCCAGAGATCGAAGAGCTTTCCATCGAGAGTGAATCGATCGCCGCGCGTGCCGATCTCGGCCGCCCGGGCGGCCGGGGAGAGCAACCAACCGACGGCGGCGAGGAGCACGCCCACGGTGGCGATTTTGATCAGTTCCGTTGGGTGGTTTGTCTTCATGAAAGAGTCGTCCACGGCAGAGCAAGGCGGGCGAAGGCGATTATGTAGAGGAGGCAGGCGTTTTCCTGCGGTTCACGCCGCGGCGAACACCGGCCGCACATCGTTGTGCCTCTTCGGCATCATGCCGGCAACTGCGATCCTCCGCACCCGGATTGACTCGCGCCGCTGGCGCTCGCGTGGAAAATTCTCGACCAGCTCGATATGACCTCGGCGCAGGTGGTGAACATGTTTTTCGCGCAGATCGAGCGCCGCGAGGCCATCCCGTTTCCGCTGACTGTCGAGGATAGGTGAACATCGCTCTTGCAACAACAGAGGGTTCGCAATCGAGAAGCTGTCTGACGTTTTTCCCGAGCAATTGGCGCACCGGCTTTCACCGTGTTTTGGTTGGACTGCGCGTATCGCGGGTGCAGTGAGAGAACGACGCATGGGACCATACGCTTGACCCCGGCGAAGTCTTCGGGGCCACCCTGCGCCACTGGTCGCAAAGGCGGTCACGACGGTCAATGCTCGCGGTTCTGCAAGGCGGCTTTGATGCTGGCCGCAACGTGTCTGGCCAACACCGCCGAACCATCCTTGGTAAAATGGACATTGGCTGGCAGCTGGATGCCGGGGAGGCGAGAAAGCGCGGCTGCGTAAAGGTCGTCGATCAGGACGCCGTTTTCGATCATCACTTTTCGGGCGATCTCGTTGTAGGTTACCTCGTCACCCGGCTGGCGCGGCGGATCGAGTTTTCCCTGGGGGATGGGTGTGGTTGAGCACCAAATAAGCGTAGCCCCCGTCCGCTTCAATTTGGCGACGATCTGACGCAGGTTGCGCTCGTATTCATCCGCGGGCACTTGGTGCCCGTCGGCGGTCGGGTAAGGTCGGTTGTCTTTGCCGCCTGTTCCGCGCTTCAGATCATGCAGCCCGAAATTGAAATGAATCACGTCCCAGCGGCCGTTGCCGGAGGCAATCCATTCATCGACCCGCTGGACCCCACTGCTACTTGGCCCGGCGTTGCCCTGGACGCGGTAAACATTTGCCTTACCGGCCAACTCCTCACGCACGCCATCGGTGTAGCCGACACTGATCGAGTCGCCAATGATCATGACCCGCGGCAGCTTGGAATTGTCCGAGTCTGGTTTTTGACGGGCGTCCACGGTCGCCCCTGGTTCGGCGGCTACGAGGGCAGCTCCCCAAACAAGAAAGGTGGTCCAGATGAGTTTCATCGGAATCATTGCTCGTGGCGGGCGGGGAGGCGGTCGCACCGGATCATGTCGCTACTTTTCCCGCATTGGGCGGGATGTCGAGGCGGACGGCTCTTGCGGCGAATTGGCGCGCCTATGAACTCACTGATGTTTGGAAAGCGTAGCGACGTCATCCGATAGGAGGCGCATTTTTTTGGCCCGAAGGAGAGGATTTTGGGACCGCGACTCCCCTTCGTTTTTTCTACGAAGTGTCACGGTCAGCCATAGCCAAATGACCGTGGAGGGTTGCCGAAAGGCTAACTCGGTCAGCGCGCGTGTGTCGTGTCCGGGAGTGGCAGAAGGGCAATGCATGGTTCATGTGTTGAACTCACTGTTCCGAGGTGAGCGGTCGTCTGCGTCAGGCGCTGTTCCCCATCAGCGTGGGCCCAGCGGCTTGCTGGCGGCCCCCGATTGCGATCAGGCCTCGTAAATGACTGGGCCCGCGGCTGGCGAATGCTGGGCTTGCCTGCCGCGCACGGTGGTGCTTCTTTTGTGTCATGTCGGCAACCGCCATCCTCCGCACCCGGATTGACCCGCGCCGCAAGGCTCGCGTGGAAAAAATTCTCGACCAGCTCGGTATGACCTCGACGCAGGCGGTGAACATATTTTTCGCGCAGATCGAGCGCCGCAAGGCCATCCCGTTTCCTCTGACCGTCGAAGATAATAGCGACATCGCGCCGCCGATTGAGCAGGTCGCAAAGGTTTGGGGCGACCTCGACAAGACGGACTTTTCGCGCCTGGACCAACGATGAGCCCGATTCCTGGCGAACTTTACCTCATTGACCTCGGAATGGTCGGTAAGGTTCGTCCGGCCGTAGTCATTTCGCGGGACGACCCGGACGCTCCCAGGGCGCTGGCGATTTGCGCCCCGCTCACCACCGAAAATCGCGGATCAGACTACGAGGTGGCACTCGGAAAGCTAAAGTTTCTTGATCGGGAATCGTGGGTGAACGTCCAGGGACTAACGAGTCTCGGTCACGAAAAATTGATCCGCCGGTTGGGACGGCTGACGGCTCCACAGATGGTGCAGCTAAAGACGGCGCTACGTTTCGCACTCGATCTTTGAGTTCTTTGCATTCGCTCGGCGCCTTTGGGTTTCCCGGCAGGCTCGATGATCCGCACTCGTTTTTTCTGCGAGGTGTTGCGGGCAAATATGGACAAATGACCGTGGAGGGTTGCCGAAAGGCTAACTCGGTCAGCGCGCGTGTGTCGCGTGCGGGAGTCGCAGAAGGGCAATGCATGGTTCATGTGTTGAACTTACTGTTCCGAGGTGAGCGGTTCGTGGACGAGGATCGTGAGGTTGGGGATCGTGCCTGTTTGGTGCGTCGGCGGGCGATGTGGTCATGGTTGCCGAATGTCCGCGGTGGATGGCCTGTCGTTGAACCGGCCGGGACTGAGGCGATTTTTCTTGGTGCGGCGCCGCGGGATTGGGATTTCGTAGGCGCGCGATGGCGATGGACACGATGACAGTTTCCCGGGAAGCGGCGCGGCGGTTTCACCGGCGCGCGGTGCTGCTCGACGAACCGGTGGCGGACGTAGCCGCGGCGCTGGCGCACCTCGGCTACGTGCAGATCGATCCGATCAATGTCTGCGGGCGCATGCAGGAGCATATTCTGCGGAACCGCGTGGTCGGCTATCGCGAGGGGGATTTGTTGCGGCATCTGCAGGGGGACGGGGCGATTTTGCCGGCGGAGCGGCGGACGGCGTTTGAGCACCACTTGCCGGATTCGGCGGTGCTCGTGGCGTTTCCCGTCGAGGCGTGGCCGCATTTGCTCGGCGCGATGCGGGCGCGCACGCGGCGGAGCGGGGCGTGGTCCGGGCGGCTCACGCCGCGCGAACGCGAGCTGGCGGAGCGGATTCTCGGCGAGATCGGCGAGCGCGGGGCGCTCTCCTCGGAACAGATCGAGGACGGCGGGCGGCGCGGGACGCAGGTGTGGGGCCAGGCGACGCTGGCGAAGGCGACGTTGCAGAAACTGTTTTTCCACGGGCGCGTGCTGATTGCGCGGCGCGAAAACAACCGGCGGTTTTACGATTTGCTGGAGCGGGTGTTGCCGGCGGCGGTGTTGGCGCGGCCCGAGCCGACGGCGGCCGAGACGGCCCGCTGGCTCGTGGAATTGAAGTTGCGGCAGCGGCGGCTCGTGATGCTGAAACGCGATGAACTCCCGCGCGTGGCGGAGCGGGTGCAGCGCGTGGACGCGGAGGGTTGTGCGCCGTTGTATTGTTTGCGCGAGGACGTGCGGTGGTTCGACGAGGTGGCGGCGCCGGCGTCGTCCACAGCGGCGGGCCTGGGTCGCGAGGCGGCGGCGGCGCGGGGGCCGCACTTGTTGGCGCCGCTGGACCCGCTGATTTACGACCGGCGCGTGACGGAGCGGTTGTGGGATTTCGACTACACGTGGGAAGTTTACACGCCGGCAGCCAAACGGGTGCGCGGCTACTATGCGCTGCCGGTGCTCGCGGGCACGGAGATCATCGGGCACGTCGATCCGAAGGCGGAGCGCGAAGCGGGGCGGTTGCGCGTGGTGTCACGGCGCGTGCGGCGGGGACACCGGGTGGCGCCGGCGGTGCAGGCGTTGGCGGAGTTTCTGGGACTGCGGGCGTAGCGGATGGTGAACCGCTTATTTTCGCTAATTTTTCGGAGGTGGTGGGGGGGACGCGTGCGGGCTTCGCCTGATCGGCGAAGCGCGGGAGGTGGAGGCGGCCGGAGGTGACGGGGCGCAAAAAAGGCGGCGCCGCGTGATGCGGGGCCGCCGGTATGCGGAGGACGTGAACCAGGATTACTGGTTCTTCTTCTTTTTCACCTTCTTCGGGGCGGCGGTGTTCAGCGCCTCGATCTCGGCGTCGGTGAGTTTGCCGTCGTGGTCTTTGTCGAGGGCCTTGATGTTGAGGTCGGCGCTGCCGGTGAAATCTTTGCGCACGGCCTCAAGTTCGGCGCCGTCGATTTTGCCGTTGGCGTTGAGATCGAACTTTTTGACGAGCTCGGAGGTGGGTGTGTTTTTGTCTTTTTTGCGGTCGCCTTTGGCGGCGAAGGTGGCCGGGGCGAGGACGAGGGAGGTTGCGGCAAGAGCGAGGAGGAGGCGTTTCATGGATTGGTTGGGTTTGGGTTAACGACCGGCAGTATGACGGGTGAAGCCGGAAGAGGTTACCGGGGGGGGCGGCCAAGGACCAAGGAGCAAGTGCCAAGGACTAATGCCCAATGACTAATGCCTAATGTCTCGGGAAGGAGGTGCTGGTTGAGGCCGGCGAGGTGGAGGCGGGTGTCGAGGCGGTTGCGGGTGACGAGGCGGTCGCGGGTGCGGTTGGCGGAAATTTGTGGCTGCTTGCGCCCAGCGGGCGCCCGCAAGCAACCACCCCTGCGCTTCGCTGCGGGGCCACGCCTACGTCATGACCATCTGCGCGCTGCCGCGCTTCGTTTTTGCGCCAGAAGGCGGCGTTTTGTTTGGGCTGCGTGGCGTGGAACGGGCAGCCGTGCCAGAAGCAGCCGTCGCCGAAGACGGCGAGGCGGTGTGACCGCAATACGAAGTCGGGTTTATCCAACCAAGGCTCGTTTTGTCGCTGCCCCAACTTGATGCGTGGTCACTTCGCCCACGGCGAAAGCTCGGGGTGCTTTTTCTCCAGCCACGCGATCACATCCTCGCGCAGTTCGCGGGCGAAGGCGGCGAGTTCCTTCGCTTCCTCGGCGCTGACTTGGCCGGGGGCGTCGTATTCGGCGGTGTTTCGTTCAGGGGCTGTTTGCAGAATAAACCGAGCCGTCGAGCCCTGCGGGAATGAGGGCAAGCGCACTGGGCCAGCGTTGCCCTCGGTGGCATGGACCGCTGGTCCACCTCCACCTCGGTCGCCTTGGCCGAGCGCGCTTTCCCTCTCACGCCGGCCCGGCCTATTCTACAAACAGCCCCTTGCGCGGCAGGTGTCGAGGTAGTCGGCGTCGTTGCTTCGACTGGCACCGAGGATGAGGGGCAGGGCTTGCAGCGTGCGGTAGTGCGCGAGGTTTTTCTCGGGGCGCCAGCCCTCCGCGTAGACCAGAATGGTGCAGAGCTTCAGTGCGGCATTGTAGGTGATGCCAAACTGCCAGTCGGGCGAGAGCCCGCGCGCGGCGTCGGCGAGGTCGCGATCCACGATGGCAAACAGATCGGTGATCTGCTGCCGCGAAGTCTCATGGGGCCGCAACCACCCGGCCTTACTCCAATCGAGCAAGCTCATCGCTGTTTCCTTTGACGAAGAGTTTATCCTTGGCGAGCACGTCGCGGAGGAAGGGTTTCTTGGTCCGGTCGCGGATGAATTCGGCGGCGGTCATGGTGACGGGATTGATTTCCCGGCCGAGTCGCTCGGCGGCGGGCCGCAAGCGCGGGGCGAGGGTGCGCAGGCCGGCGTCGCCGATCACCAGCAAATCCACATCGCTGCCGGCCTTGCCGGTGCCGGCGGCGAGGGAGCCAAACACGAAGGCCAATTCGATGCCGGGCACGTCGCGCAGGGCGTCGGCGAGGACTTCGCGCAGGCCGGCGGTCTTTAACACGATTTGGCGCAGGTCGGCGAAGAGCGGGTGGGCGGCGTTGGCGCGGAAGTAGAGCCGGTTGCCGTCGCGGCGGGAGAGCAGCAGGTCGGCGGCGCGAAGTTTTTCGACTTCGGTTTGCAAGGTGCCGAGCGAGAGGCCGCTCTGGCGGGTGAGTTCGCGGAGATGCAGCTCCCGAGTCTCATCGGCGAACAACAGGCGCAGGACCTCGGCGCGCACTTGTGGAAAGAGAATCTGCAGCAGGCTCATATGTATGGTTAAAGCATACGAACGTATGGATTAACCGGTCAACGTGTTTTTGGCTGGAGGCGGGGCGAGGAGAGTCGGTCGGTGCAGCCGGAGGTTTGGGAACGACCGCGGAGAGGGAATTTTTCACCACGGATGGCGCGGATGGCACAGATGCGGGAGGGAGGAAGGACCAAGGACCAAGGACCAAGGACTGATGACGGGGTGGGCGGGTGCGTCCCTGCGCCCGCGTGGTCGGAGGGGGTGAGGGTTCCCGTGCCGGCACCGGGACGTGCCGGCCCACCCGTGAGCGTGATGCGATGGCGCGATCGATTGAGGCAGACACGAGAGCGATGGAAGTCGGTCGGTGCAGCCGGAGGTTTGGGAACGACCGCGGAGAGGAAATTTTTCACCACGGATTGCGCGGATGGCACGGATCCGGGAGGGAGGAAGGTCCAAGGATTGATGTCCAAGGACTGATGACGGGGTGGGCGGGTGCGTCTCTGCGCCCGCGTGGTCGGAAGGGGTGAGGGTTCCCATGCCGGCACAGGGACGTGCCGGCCCACCCGTGAGCGTGATGCGATGGCGCGATCGATTGAGGCCGACACGAGAGCGATGGAGCCGGCGGTTCACGGGAGGGCGCGATGGAGACGGGCGAGCAGGCGGGGTTCGTTTTTGCGGGTGAGCTCGTGTTCCCAGAGGCGGAGGACGCGCCAGCCTAGGCGGCGGAGCGTGCGGGTGACGAGGCGGTCGCGGGTGCGGTTGGCGGCGATCTTCTTTCGCCAGAAGGCGGCGTTGGTTTTGGGCTGCGTGGCGTGGAGTGGGCAACCGTGCCAGAAGCAGCCGTCGACGAAGACGGCGAGTTTGAGTTTCGGAAAGGCGACGTCGGGTTTGCCGAAAATTGGCCAGTTGCGGCGCCGGCCGGTGATGCGGTGCGCGCGCATGATCGCGATCAACCGAAGCTCCGTGTCGCGGTTGCCGCGCGAGCGGATGAGCGACATGACGGCAGAGCGTTTTTGCTTCGTGAAGACGTCAGGCAGCGGGGAACACGCTGCCGAAATTTGTTAGCAGACCGCTTCGAAGCTCAAATCTGTGCGAATGTATTGGTCGCGCTATCGAATCGCCAGCCTCAGACGAGCCGCGATACGTCGGCAATCGTGCGCATCAAACTCAGAAAGCGCTTCGGGGAGTAGCACGGAGAGGCATTCGTGTCCGAAGCGGTTCTGAAGCAAATAGGGCCAGACATCGGTCAGTTCGGCGAAATCTACATGCTGGAAAGACCACGCTTCGAACGTTGTCGCGACACGCATGATTTCACGCATGAAGCCATCCATGCCACTGTAACAGGCGCTCAAATTCAAATGCGGCTCGGTTTCGGTCCGACGGTGGCACTCTGCCCAGAGTGAATGTGCAATAGCAAATATTGCGGCGGGATCGGGCTGAAGCGTGGTGGGGCTTGGATGGGTTGTCATGTTTCGCAAAACCACCTGGCCAGGTCTGCGGTGTCGTGGAAGGAAATTCTCGGCTTCGCAGCCGTTGATTCAGCTGCTTGCCTCTGATCATGGCGCAAGCTCCGAGAATAAAATGGACCCGCGACGAGTTGCTGATCGCGCTCAACCTCTACCACAAACTGACGTTTGGGCAGATGCATGCTCGGCAGGTGGCGGTCATGGCCTTGGCGACGAAGCTGGGGCGTGGGGCGAATAGTCTGGCGATGAAGCTGTGCAACTTGGCGTCGCTGGACCCGGCGTTGCAGATGCGGGGCATACGCGGGCTCACGGGAGCAAGCGCGCTCGACCGCGCGGTGTGGAATGAGTTTCACGCCAACTTGGCCGAGGCGGCACCGGCGAGCGAAGAAGCGTTCCGGAAACTTTTCGATGCGAGTGAATCGAGTGAGGTGGAGGTCGTGCCGCAGAAAGGCGTGGTGGTGCACAAGGCTCCTCTGCGTGGGACGACGGAAACCAAGGCGACCGTGAAGGTGCGGCGCGGGCAGGAGTATTTCCGGCAAGCGGTGTTGAATAATTTTGGTGGCTGCTGCGGTGTCACAGGACTCGCGGTGCGTGAGTTGCTGATCGCTTCGCACATCCTCCCGTGGGGTAAGCACGAAGCCGAGCGGCTCAATGTGCGGAACGGGCTGTGTCTGTCGCGGCTGCACGACGCGGCGTTTGACGTGGGGCTGATCACGTTCGACGCGGAGCTGCGCTTGCGTCTCTCCTCTCGGTTTGAGTCGGAGCTGAAACAGCGAGCGGTCGCAGAGAATTTTTCCGCATATGAGGGTGAAGTGCTAAGACTTTCCAAAGATGCGGTGCTGCCGGATGAGGCATTTCTCGCTGTGCATCGTGCGGAGATTTTCCGAAAATGATCACGTGAAGCGGACAACTACCACGCGAAAACCGACGAAGGCGCAGCGATTTGCTGCGATCAAGGCGTTGCGAGGTTTCTTGCGACCGAGATCAGGGGCGGATTCGTCGGGTGAGACTTCGGCTGCGAATCGGGCAGAAGATCGCGCTATTGAGGAAATGCACGATGCGATGCTCTTGGGAATTGGAGGCCCGAAGCGTTCACGGGCGAAGTGAGGGTGCTAGGTTTGCTGTTTTCCGAAGCGCCGACCGTCGTCGAGTTGGATTGTGCCGTCGGGCCAGACTGAGACGGGGAGAATGAAGTCGTCGGTGTTGATGGCGTCGTCGAAGTCGCGCTCGCCGGCGAGGAATTGGCGGAGTTGTTCCATCAGTGTTTCGGTGATTTCGATCTGTGCTTCGCGCTTAGTGGCGTAGGTGACTGGCAGACCTCGGTTGTCGTGCCATGCGGGGATCAGACCCTCACAAAGGGAGTCGGTGAAAACGGCAAAGGCGGGGCGGATTTTTGGAGCGGGGCAGTCCATGGAGGTGGCTCGCGAGATTCGACGTAGCATAGCGAATCAGCGGAGGGATGACCACGGACTTTAAGTCTCATTTTAGCCGCCGGGTTTTTCGCGCGCGGGGTGTGGGGTTGGAAGGGGGAGAAAGAGTAAGAGAAAGAGGAAAGAGAAAGAATGAGGGGAGGGGCGCGGTGGTGCTCACGCGTTGTGCTGCATGTGAGCGGAGTGGGGCCGGGATAAAGGGGCGGGTGGGTTGCGCGGGGGGACCTCACCGGTAGCGTCCGGGCCATGCGACGGTTGAACATGATCCGGAAGATGATTTTTGACGGGCGGGGGCGGCCGCCGATGCCGCGGGCGCGGCCGGAGCCGCACACGTGGTCGGACGGGGAGATCACGGGGAGTTGTCTGGGGCACTCGACGGTGTTGATGAATTTCCGCGGGGTGCGGGTGATCACCGATCCGGTTTTCTCGCAGCGGGTGGGGCCGGGGATCGCGCCGGTGGTGTTGGGGCCGAAGCGCTATGTGCAGCCGGCGCTGGAGCCGCGGGATTTCGCGGCGCCGGATGTGATCGTGCTGAGTCATGCGCACTTCGACCATTTCGATACGGCGAGTCTGCGGAGGTTTGCGCGCGAGACGCCGGTCGTGACGGCGCGGGCGACGGGCGATTTGCTGCGGGGGCAGGGATTTCGGCAGATCCACGAACTGGACTGGGGGCAGGCGGTGACGCTGACGGTGCGGGGGCGGGCGCTGACGGTGTCGGCGATCGAGGTGGCGCACTGGGGCGCGCGGATGGTGCGCGATGAGCACCGCGGGTATAACGGCTATGTGCTGGAGCGCGAGGGGGCGGCGGTGTGTTTCGCGGGCGACACGGCTTATACGGAGTCGTTTGGGCGGCTGCGCGGGCGGGGTCGGCCGATCGATCTGATGCTGATGCCGATCGGCGCGTATGATCCGTGGATCCACGCGCACTGCAGTCCGGAGCAGGCGGTGCGCATGACCGATGCGGCGGGGGCGCGGTATTTTGTGCCGATCCACCACGAGACGTTTAAGCTGAGTGCGGAGCCGATGGGCGAACCGGCGGAGCGGTTGCGCGCGGCGCTCGCGCGGGAGCCGGAGCGGTTGCTGGCGGTGAGCGTGGGGGAGACGTTTCGGGTGCCCTAGGCCGGCGGGCTCTTGGCCCGCGGGCCAGTTGAAGTGGGAAGTTGAAGTTTCGGGAGGACGGGGGGTGAGAGCTGAGAGATCGGAGTGGGCCCACGAAACACGCGAAAGACACGAAAAGCGGAGGAGGAGGGCGGGCCAAGGGCCAAGGACCAATGTCTAATGACTAATGTCTAATGACGGAAGGGGAGGTGGTCGGGGCGGATGGCGCGGGCGAGTGACGGAGCGAGGGGGAGAAAGATTAAGAGAAAGAGGACAGAGAAAGCGTGGTGGGGCGGAGAACCGGGGTATGCTAGGGCGGCATGGGGGAGGAGGCGGTTGGCGGGAGGGAGCGGATTCGGGCGGAGGAGTCGGTGCGTCGGCAGAGGGGGAACGGAGGGGCGGGCGGGGGTATGCGCGGCCGGCATGGGGGGGACCGGTTGGGGGCGTTTGACGGTGTTTTCCGAGTTTACTTACGGCGATGGACGTTGTGCATGGGGGCTTCGTGGAGCGGGCCGGTGGGCGGTCGCCTCCGCGCGCTATCGATCGCCCGCCGCCTCAATTCATGTTCGCCGCCCGGCGGACGCCCCACCTCTTTACCGATGGAAATACGTCTCCTCCGCACCTTCCTGGCTGTCGCCGAAACGATGAACATTTCGGCGGCGGCGCGCCGTCTGCGGGTGACGCAGCCCGCGCTGAGCCGGCAGATCCGGGCGCTGGAGGACATCGTGGGGCATCCGCTGTTTGTGCGGCACCAGACGGGGCTGCGGCTGACGGCGACGGGGGTGACGTTGCGCGATCACGGGGTGAAAGCGGTGGCGGCGGTGGACGAGGCGTTGCGCACGGCGCGCGGGGCGGGCACGACGGCAGGCACGGTGGTGCGGCTCGGCTACTATGGCATCAGCATCTGGGAAAACCTGCTGGCGCCGGCGGTGGAAATGTTTTCGCGGAGATTTCCGGAGGTGACGCTGCAGATGGTGGAAGAATCGTCGGTGCATCTGGCGTCGGATCTGCGGGAGGGGCTGCTCGAGGTGGCGCTGCTCAGTTCGGGCGACTACGAGCGCATCGCCGGCGCGGTCAGCCAGGTGGTGTGCACGGTGCCGGCGATGGTGGTGGTGGCGGCGAACCACCGGCTGGCGAAAAAGCGCGTCGTGTCGCTGGAAGATTTGCGGGCGGAGGAAGTCGTGGGCTTCAAGCATCAGGACGCGCCGGGGCGGTATCGGAATTTCCTGACGGCGTGCCGCGACGCGGGGTTCTCGCCGCGGGTGACGTATGTGGCGTCGATTTTTCCGGAGCTGTGCATGGCGGTGAAGCAGCGGATGGGCGTGGGCATCATCAGCTCGTTTGCGAGTCCGGTGCCGCATCCGGGGGTGGTGTTCATCAAGCTGAAGCCGCCGGGCGTGCAGATGGAAATCTACACGGCGCACGCGGTGAATGCGGCGCCGGCGGCACTGGAGCTGGAGCGGCTGATCGCGAATTCGGCGAAGCGCGCGGCGGTGCAGGCGGGCGGGCAGTAGCCGGAGGCGGCGTATCCGGAAAACGGTGGCGGAGCCGTTTTCACGGGGAGAACGGCGGTCAAAAACCGATGAAAATCGCGAGCGATGCCGGAACGACATGGGTGTTCTACCGAGACGGCATTGGGCAGAATGCGACGCAACTGCTAGTCTGTGGCATGAACCGTTCGTCACGTTCCATGCAGAAACCCGCGGGTCGATCCCGGTGGGCTCCCTGCTTGACGGGGCGGGCGGTGCGGGTCCGGCCAAGGCCGCCCGTTGTCCCTCCACGCGTCGCCACGGTGCGCTGAGCACCGGCTGATTTCGCGAGACCGGGCCCGTTGGTCCGTCGCGCGCCCAGATCCGATCGCGACCGCGTTTCCCATCGGCCGGCACACAGCCGGCCGCACGGCCGCGCCGTGTCCAAACGTTTCATTTTTTTCCCAATGCAAAACCCTACCACTACACATCCGTTCCCGCGATGCCTGGCCCTCCTCTGGGTCGTGCTCGCTTTCTGCGGCGCGATCGCGCCGGCGGCCGACACCGTTCGCCCGCCGACGATCTACGCCTTCAACACCTATGGTCCGCTGACGGTCAACCTCGGCGAGACTGTGGGCTTCAACTGGTCGGTGGGCGGCGCCACCGAAATCTCGATCTCGCCGGATATCGGCGTGGTCACCGACACGTGGGTCGAGATCGTGCCGACGAAGACGACCTACACGCTCACGGCGCGCAACGCGGCGGGCAGTGTCACCAAGGCGCGGACGATCACGGTGATCGTGCCGCCGGTGGTCGCGTCGTTTACGGCGACACCGGAGGCGCTCATCGCGGGATCGACGGCGCGGCTGAATTGGTCGGCGCCGGGCGCGACCTCGTATCATATTACCGCGGACGTGGGCTCCGATCCGGGGCAATTTTTCACCACGACGACGACGGTGCGGCCGACCGCGACTACGACTTACACGCTCACGGCGCGGAATTCCGCCGGGACGGGGACCAAGACGCTGACGGTGCCGGTGACGCCGCCGCCACCGAAGCCAACCATTAACTCCTTCACGGCCACGCCTACGACGGTGGTCGTGGGCCGGGCCACGACGCTGGCCTGGGCCGTGAACGGAGCAACTTCGTTGAAAATCACTCCGGGAATCGGCGCCGTGACGGGCACGAGCGCGACGGTGACGCCGACGGCAAACACGACCTACACGCTGACGGCCACGAATGCCGGGGGCAGTGTGACGAAGAAGGTGACGGTGACCGTGACCCCGCTGCCTCCGCCGCCGACGATCGCGGCGTTTACGGCGACGCCGGCGACAATCATCGCCGGAAACCCGACGACGCTCACGTGGGCGGCCGCCGGAGCAGAGGTGCTGGAAATCACCGCAAACACCGGGGCAAATCCCGGCGTGGTCACGGGGACGAGTCTCAGTGTCGCGCCGACGGTGAGCACGACCTACACGTTGAAGGCGACCAATGCGGGCGGGAGCGTCACGCAGACGGTGGAGATTCTGGTGCGGCCGCCGGCTCCGGTGATCGGAGCGTTTGCGGCGGCGCCGGCGAGCGTGGTGCTCGGTAGCTCGACGACGTTGAGCTGGTCCGTGACCGGAGCGACGCAGGTGGCGATCACGCCGGGAATCGGCGCGGTGACGGGGACGAGTGTCGTGGTGACGCCGACGGCGGGCACGACCTACACGCTGACAGCGACGAACGAAACCGGGAGCGTGACGCGCACCGTCGCGGTGGACGTGCTGGTGCCGCTTCCCGTGATCGCGGCATTTACGGCGACACCGGCCGCCGTGTTGGTGGGCTCGCCGGTGACACTGACCTGGGAAGCGACCGGCGCGGAGGTGGTGACGATCGCCCCGGGAATCGGTGCGGTGACGGGCACGAGTTTCGTGGTCACGCCAACGGCGAACACGACCTATGTGCTGACCGCGACGAACGCCGGCGGCAGTGTAACGCGGACGGCGAACGTGACCGTCACGACGCCGGAGCCGTTGCCGGTGATCGGGGCGTTTGCGGCGACGCCGGCGTCGATCGCGCCCGGTGCAACGACGACGTTGAGCTGGACGGTGAGCGGTGCGGCCGCGGTGGTGATCAGCGCGAATACGGGCACGAGCCCCGGCGCGGTGACCGGGAGCAGCGTGACGGTGAGTCCGGCGGCGAACACGACCTACACGCTGACGGCGACCAATAGCTCCGGCAGCAGTGTGACGCAGACCGTGAGTGTCGCGGTCACGGCGCCACCGGTGCCGGTGAACCTGTTTACCGACCCGCGGTTCGAAGCGGGCGTCTCGGGCGTGTTCGCGCAGGATGCCAGCAGTGCGGTGACGCAGTCGCCCGTGGCGCCGCTCGAAGGGGCGCACAGTCTGCGCGTCGCGATCAACGGCTACGGCAACAACGTGTGGTGGACCCATGACTTCAACGGCGGCCTCGCAAGTCACTTTTTGGTGCGCGCGCGGGCGAGGTCGGATGTCGCGAGTGCGTCGACGCTCATGTTCAGCGCGATGATCTATTTCGCCGACGGCACGACGACGATCACCCAGGTGCCGGTGAGCGGCGCCGCGGGCGACAAAGGAATCATCTCGGTGCAAACGCCCATCGACCCGACGAAGCGGCTGCAATCGGTGCGGCTGCGTTTGATCCAAGAAGGCGGCGCGCCGGTGATCTTCACATTCGACGAAGCGGAAGCCTACCTCGACGTCGTGGAAGCGCCGCCGGCCGGTGGAGGCAACGGCGGTGGAGGCGGTGGCGACGGCGGCGGTGACACAGGAGGCGGCGGTGGTTCGATCGGCTGTCCGCCGGTGGAACCCGACGACTCAGTGTATCCGGGATTCACGTATTTCCTGCCGGCGGCGCGGCCCTTCATCTCGCTGGCCTCCTACACGCAGGGGGCGCAAGCCTCGGCGGCCTACGCCCGGTTCCGCGCGGCGGCCGACCAGGCGGTGGCTGGCAATCCGCCCTATGCCTACTCGGCTGTCTCGTCGGTCGCGATGTATCGGATCACCGGCAATCCCGTCTACATCGACGACGCGATTGCGCGGGTGGAGGCCTTCGTCGCGGCGGCGGAACAGGCGATCGCCGGCGGCGGGCGCCCGGCCATCGCGGGCGATTCCTATCTGGAGATCGGGTGGTATATCGAGCAACTGGCGCTCGCCTATGATTCCGGTTTCGACCGGTTGACGCCCGCGCAGCTGCAGCGCTGGGCGGCGTTTGCCGATCAGGCGCTCTTCAACCTCTGGCATCCCTCCGAGGCGACGTGGGGCGGCGTGGCGTATCCGTGGACCGGTTGGTCAATCTGCGATCCGGGCAACAACTACCGCTTCCACTTCCTGCGCGCGACGATGCTGTGGGCGTTGGCCACGAAGAGCGCTCCGCTGCTGGAGTTCTTGCAGAGCGCGAAGTTTCCGCGGCTCGTGACCTACTACCGGGAGTTGCCCGGTGGCGGTTCGCGCGAAGGCACGGGCTACGGCACCGCGCAGAAGGACCTGTTCGAGAATTACCTGATCTGGAAAGACTCGACCGGCGAAGATTTGTCGGAGCTGACCGCGCACACGCGGCAGACGATCGACTACTGGGTGCACGCCACGGTGCCGACGCGGGACCGGTTTGCGCCGATCGGCGACCAATCGCGCTCGTCGGTTCCGGATCTCTTCGATTACCACGAGAACCTCGTGCACACGGCGGTGGTGCTCAATCCCGGCACGCCCGAAGCCCGGCGCGGCACGTGGTGGCTCAACCAAAATTCGGTCAACGGCGTGAGCGCCGCGTTCAACCTGATGGGCGACCTGTTGCCCCTGCCCGATGCGCCGACGGTGCCGACGGAGCGGGTGTATCACGCGGCCGGGGCGGGCGTGCTCTTCGCGCGCTCGAATTGGAACACCGACGCGGCCTGGTTCTCGTTCATGGCCGGCAAGTATGACCAGTCGCACGCGCATCAGGACCAAGGTGCGTTTACGTTTTTCAAGCGCGACTGGCTGGCGGTGACGGCGAACATCTGGTCGAACAGCGGCATCAATCAGGAGACGGTGTATCACAACACCGTCCGCTTCGAACGCGCCGACGGCAGCGTGATCGCGCAAAACCCGAGCGACACTGTGCAGTCCACGCTGACCTCCACGCCCACCGCGGGCGGGCAGGTGAACGTATCGGCCGAGCTCGGAAATGCGTTCAGCCGCAATGCGACGCTCGTGCAACGGTGGACGCGCAATCTGGAATTCGCCGGCGACACGCTGCGGATCTACGACACCAGCACGGTGGCGTCGGGCGTGCGGGCGGTGTTTCAGTTGCACGTGCCGGTGTTGCCGGTGCTCCAGACGGACGGATCGCTGCAGGCGGGCAATCTCCGCATCGTGCGGCTGCAAGGCGCGACCTATACGATCAACGCGCTGCCGGCGGAGTTCAGCCGCGGTTACCGCATCGACTTCACGGCCGACGCGGGGAACTCGTTTGCAATCGAATTGACCGGGTTCTGATGCGCCGGCGCCCAATATGGGCGACGCGCAGCCAGAAGGCGCGGTCGGCTTAGTGACAAGCAAACACGCGGGAGGTCGGACGCTGCCAGGCGCGACCTCCCGCATTTTTTCCGCCGCCTCCGCGACGGGCGCTTCACGTCGCGCGTGCGGCGATGTTTTTGCGCGAGAAACGAAGCGCGTTTTCAAACTATGAGCGAATCAACAAGAATGAGTCCGAGTCCGCAGAATGAACGGACGACGGTGCCGCCGCCGGCGAAGGCCGGGCACGCGTGGGTGCTGTTCACCCCGGTGGATCTGGTGCGCGAGATCTACGCGCGAGAGGCCCGCGGAGATCCCGGCGGCGCGTTGGCGCTGCTCGCCGAGGAAGTCGAAATCACGCAGGCGGGCGAGATGCCCTGGAGCGGACGCTATCTGGGGCACGACGGGGCGCGGCGGCTTTTCCGGCTGATCGGGCGATACACGGCGGCGAAGTGGGAGCCGTTGACGTATGTGTATGCGGGCGTGGAAATTGCCGTGGCCGGGAAACTGCGCGGAGTCGGACGCGGGACGGGCCGGGTGATCGAGACCGATTTTGTGCACGTGTGGACGGTGGCGCGGGGGAAAGCGGTGCGGTGCGTCGCGTTTGTGGATACGCCGACGCTGCGGTTGGCGTTGGGTTTGGCGTAAGACGGGGATTGTGCGCGCGGCATGGGATTTGCACCGTCGCTGCCATGAAACAGGCATGGCTTAAAATCGGTGCGATGATGGCGGCGGTCTGGGCGAGCGGGCCCGGGACGCGCGCGGCGGAGTCGCGGGTGACCGTGGCGCCGGAGGTGGGCGGACTATGGGCGGTGCCGAACAAGGCGTGGGACGGGCGGGCGGTGCTGCTGTTGCACGGGTTTGCCGACGACATGGACGGGGCGGGCGATCTCACGAAGCGGTTGGCGGGCGTGCTGGCGGGCAAAGGCATCGCGAGTTTGCGGATCAATTTTCGCGGCGAGGGCGACCGGTTGCGGGAAAAGATCGAGTCGACGCTGGCGATGCGCGTGGCGGATACGGAGGCGGCGCGGGCGTGGCTGGTGAAGCAGCCGGGCGTGAAGGCGGAGCGCGTGGGGGCGATGGGCTGGAGCCTCGGGGCGACGACGGCGATCGTGGTGGGGGCGGCGCATCCGCAGTGGTTCAAGACGATCGCGGTGTGGTCGAGCCCGAGTGGGGACCAGTTTGCGCAGTTGGCGTCGAGCGAGGTGGCGAAGAAGGCGTTGCGCGACGGCGTGGCGACGGAGACGGTGCCGGGCTGGAAGACGATCACGACGAAGCGGGAATTCTATGAGAGCTTCCGCGGAGTGAATCTCGACACGGCGCTGGCGAGCTTTCCGGGGGCGTTTTTGTCGGTGCGGGGTTCGGCGGATTTTCTGCCGCAGCATGAAGCGGAGTTTATGAAGATCGCGAAAGGCCGGCCGGCGGAGGCGGTGGTGCTCGGCGGGGCGGATCACATCTTCAATGTGTTTCAACCGGAGCTCGGGCATGCGCGGCGCGCCGTGGAAGTGACGGTGGCGTGGTGCGAGCGGACGCTGTAGGGTCTGAGCTGAGAGAGTGGAGCCGAGAGCTGAGAGCGAAGGAGGGAAATGATGTCGCCGCGGGCGCGGGAGTCGGTTGAGGGTAGGGGCAATGAAATCGAAATTCCTGGGCGTGGTGGCGTTGATGGCGCTGTGGTGCGCGGCGGCGGGCTGGGCGGCAGAGGTCGCGGCCGTGAAGCCGGCGGACGTGCTGACCGTGAAGGCGGAGCGGGCGGAGGCGATTTACCGGAGAGGCGAGACAGTGACGTTTGCCGTGAAGCTGGAAACCGACGGGAAGCCGGCGGCCGACGGGGAAATCGAGTGGACGCTTTCGCAGGACGGCGTGGAGCCGAAGCGGAGCGGGAAGGCGAAGCTCGTCGGCGGGGTGGCGAAGATCACGGGCACGCTGGAGGCGCCGGGATTTTTGCAGTGCCGCGTGAACGGCAAGGTCGGCGAGACGAAGCTGACGGCGCTCGGCGGGGCGGCGATCGAGCCGCTGGCGATCAAGCCGAGCCAGCCGGTGCCGGAAGATTTTGTGGCGTTTTGGGATGGGAAGAAAAAGGCGCTCGCGGCGGTGCCGGTGAATGCGCGCCTCACGCCGGTGCCCTCGCCGCGCGAAGGCGTGGAGACGTTTGACGTGCAGGCGGACAGCATCGGGGCTGGCGTATCGGCTTATCTGGCACGGCCGGTGGGCGCGAAGCCGAAAAGCCTGCCGATCGTCCTTACGGTGCACGGCGCGGGCGTGAACAGCGCGAATCTCGGCGGAGCGGCGGGCTGGGCGAAAGACGGGGCGCTGGCGATGGACCTGAACGCGCACGGTCTGCCGAACGGGAAGCCGAAGGAGTTTTACGCCGCGCTGGCGGCGGGCGAACTGAAGGACTACCGCACGGCGGGGAAGACCTCGCGGGAGACGGTGTATTTTCTCGGCATGTATCTGCGGCTGGTGCGGGCGCTCGATGTGCTCACGGCGCAGCCGGAGTGGGACGGACGCACGGTGGTTGTTTATGGCTCGAGCCAAGGCGGAGCGCAGGCCATCGCGGCGGCAGGGCTGGACGCGCGGGTGACGTTTTTCGTGGCCGGGGTGCCGGCGGGTAACGACCACACGGGCGCGCTCGCCAGGCGCGTCGCGGGTTGGCCGAAGTTTATCGCGACGGGCACGGTGCCGACGCCCGAGGTGGTGGCGGCGGTGCGCTATTTCGACGGCGTGAATTTTGCGGCGCAGGCGAAGGCGCCGGGGTTTTTCACGGTGGGCTTTATCGACACGACGTGCCCGCCGACGAGCGTGTATGCGGCCTACAATGCGCTGCGGGCGGAGAAGGGGATTTTTAACGACATCCCCTCGGGGCACACGAATTCGCCGGCGGCCCAGAAGGCGATGCGCGAGGCGGCGCAGAAACATATTGCGGCGATGCGCCGGGGCGCGGACGCACGATGAAAGTTTCGCGGGAAACGAAACGGCGGACGGAGTATGCGCTCGGCTACATCGGGCTGGGGATGTTTCCCGCGGCGGCGGCGGAGCTCGACGGCATCGCGGCGGAGGAGCAGTTGCAGCCGCTCGTGCGCTCGGTGCGGCTGGACTGGCACATTGCCCAGAAGCAGTGGAAGCGGGCGGTCGCCGTGGCGGGAGAACTCGCGCGGGCGCATCCCGGCATGGAGAACGCGTGGATTGGGTGGGCGTATGCGCTGCGCGAGCTCGACCGCGTGGAGGAAGCGCGCGCGGTGCTCGTGGCGGGGGAGTCGCACCACGGGAAGACGAGCGCGGTGCTGCACTACAACCTCGCATGTTACGACTCGCTGCTCGGGGCGTTGAAGAGCGCGCAGACGCGGCTGACTAAGGCGTGCAAAATGGACGCGCAGTTCAAAACGGTGGCGCGGGAAGATCCCGATCTGGTGGCGTTGCGCGCGGCGGGAATGGTGGAGTGAGACGGGTGCGGTGCGCGAAATTCGGTTGGGCTTTGGGCGAGGGGCGCTCGTTGGGGCCGCCCCAGCATCACTCAACCCTAGCCCTTTTTTCTGCGGGTCACCCCGTGCCGGTATTGCCCTCCGAGACCCTGGCCGCGCCCAACAACGGCAACAACCTCATCGGTGGCACGACGCCGCCCACCTCGAAGAGCAACGGCAAGGACTTTGGCCTCAAGTTTGAGATTTTCGGCGGTAGAATTGTCGCCTCGGCCAGCCACTCTACCTCCCGGCAAAAACGGGCTCCTGATCACCGGCAGCAACGTCGCCGAGATCAACCGCATTGGCGCCAATGTCGGGCGCGCGGATGTCGCCACGCTGGTCTTCCGCACTACCCAGGAGCGGAAGGGCTCCGGCTACGAGTTTGCGGTGACGGAAAATTCCGATGCGCAATTTGCGCCTCACGTCCAACCTCGCGCTGCCCGAGACCTCGGCGGTGAACCTGCAGCCGGGAATCGTCGGCTATTTCAACGCGAACGTCGCCGCGTTGACTGCGGCGGGGCCGACGTCGCTGAATCCCGCGCAGGTCGCGAACGATATCAACACCGTGCGCAATCCCGTGAACGGTCTTTCGCCGGGCACGACGTTGAACAACACGTTCAAACATACGGGTAACCTTTACGCCGCCTACCGTTTCACCGAGGTAAAACTGCGCAACCTGCCGGTGGGGGCTGGCGGAAATTTCCGCGGCAAATCGAAGGTCGCGAGCAGTCTCGCGAGCGCCTACGAGTATCGCTACGCGAACCCCGACACGCTCATTTCGGCGCATGCGAGTTACCGGCAGCGGGTCGGCGGAAAATACAACGTTCGCTACCAGCTGAATGTGTCCAACGTGCTCGACGCCCAGACGACGGTTTACAACGGCTACCGCACGTTCCGCGTGAGCAACCTCGGCGCGAATCCGTTGAACCAGGTGCCGAACAATATCCGCATGTCGGAGCTGCGGAAGCTCACGTTGCAGACGTCTTTGGATTTCTGAGACGGAGCGAGTGGGGCGGGGGCGTGGTCCGCGGGCGCGGCGGCCGCACGTTAACACGTGCGGCTACCGGCACATGTGCGGTTACGGGGAGCGAGAGGTATCCGCGTGCTGCTTAGCGGACGGTCGGAGCGGGCAGACCGCGGAGGTGGTGGTCGAACCAGTCGGCGAAGAGGGCGCGGTCGGCGTTGATTGTGGTCCACGTTTTTCCGCCGTGCTCGGCACCGGGGCGCGTGACGAGCACGGCGTGGGCGCCGACGGCGGTGGCACGTTGGACGAAGAGCTGGGATTGCTGGATCGGCACGAGCCGATCGGCGTCGCCGTGGATGAGGAGCGTGGGGGCGGACCGGGCAGAGACGAAACGGGCGGGAGAGAATTGTTCGCCGAGACGTTGGCGACCCGCGGGCGTGGCGGCGTCGGGGCCGAAGGCGGGCGTGTAGTCTTTCAGTGTGCCGACGCCGGTGGCAATTTCGCCCTCGCGACCGTAGTTGAGGAAATCGGTGGGCGGGTAAAAACAGGCGACGGCCTGGATGGCGCTGCTGGCGCGGTCGACGGGATCTTTGGCGTCGGGTTGGCCGGGGCCGCCCTGCGTGCCGAGGGTGAGCGAGAGGTGTCCGCCCGCGCTGGAGCCGGTGATGCCGAGGCGATCCGGGTTGATCTGCCAACGGGCGGCGTGCGTGCGGATGAAACGGACGGCGCGATGGATATCGGGCACGATTTCGGCGAGGATGAACTTGGGCTGGGAGCCGTGGACGACGGCGAAGACGGTGTAGCCGCGGGCGAGATACGGAGCGTAGGCGGATGGGTTGATGCTCTCGTGGGAGGACTTCCAGCCGCCGCTGACCAGGGCGATGATCGCGTGGCCGTTGGGCGTGACGGCGGTGGGCTGGAAGACGTCGAGCGTGAGCGCGACACCGAATTTGCGACCGTAGACGACATCTTCGGTGCGCGTGTAGGCGGGCGGGCGGGCCGGGGGTGTGGGGGCGGCGGGAGCTTGGGCGAAGGCGGCCCACGCGGAGCCGACGAAGAGGAGAGCGAGGAGGCAGCGGGGGAGTTGCATGGGAGCGGGTGGGGCTGGGTGGTGGAGGGAGCGAAACGACGGGCGGATGCGAAGGGCAGCGAAAAAGTGTTACCAAGGCGGGGCGTTCGTGACGATGAAGAGGACGAAGGTGCCCGGTATGACGCCGCGGACCGGACGTGAACGATGATTTCTCTGGATCCAGTGGTGCTGCGGGAGTTGCCGGTGATCGATAAGATCATCCGGGACGAGACATGGCTTGAAGGTGAGCGGCGCGGCTGCTGGGTTTCGTCGGAAGATCCCGTGGTGCGGGAAAACGTGTGCGCGGTGATCTTGCGGATCGGCCGGGAATTGCGGGATACGTTGGTCCGCGAGATGGAGAGTCGCGACGGCGGGCGGCACGAAGCCGCATAGTGGCGGGGGAAGTCGGAGACGGACGACGGGTCAGGAGCGGTAGCTGGCTACGACGGGCAGATCGGCGGCGGCGAGATCGAGGGAAAGCAGTTCGGCGGGTGGCACCCAACGCAGGGCGACGTGTTCGTGCGGATGGGGCGGGTGGCTCGTGGGGGCGAGACGGCAGACAAACGGAAACATCTCGATCCGGACATTGCCGTAGTCGTGCGTAAAAACGGGCAGGGCGCGCGTGATGACGGCGTCGCAGCCGAGCTCTTCGCGGAGCTCGCGGAGCAAGGCGGCGGACGGCGTCTCGCCGGGATCGACCTTGCCGCCGGGGAATTCCCATTTCAGGCCGAGGTGCTTGTGCGGGGGGCGTTGGGCGACCAAGACGAGGCCCTCGGATCCTTCGAGCACGGCGCAGGCGACGGGAATGGGAAGGGTGGAAGGCACGGGGCGATGAAAGCTGCCGGCGGGGTGGGCACAATCCCCGTCGTGCCGGGGGGATTCATTCCTAAAGACGGGGGCGGCGGGGTCGATTGAGAACAAGACATCCACAAAGTGAAAATGAGCGTTCTCCTTCTGCATTGGCGTAGTTGGTGGGCGCGGCTTTTCGGCGTAGGCGAACCGGCGGCGATGCCGGAGCCGGTCGCGCCGAGCATGCCGTTGCCCGCTCCGCAAGCTGCGGCCCCGACGGAGAAATCCACGGTCGCCGCGGAAGCGAAGCGCGCGCCCGTGGCGCGGCGCCAGGAGGACGTGGCGACGCTGTTGGAGACGGTGCAACTGCGCTCATTGGACGCCCAGGCGGTGCCGGTGGCGGAGGATCCGAGTGCCCGCGAGCGGACCCTCGCCGGGCTGCGCGATTTGAAACAGATTCCGGCGCTGCAGTCGTTGGCGCAGGGTTTCCTCGTGGCGATGAACCAGCCGCAGGTGGCGATCGACGAAGTGGTGGAGGCGATCGGCAAAGACGCGGCGCTGTGCGTGCGCGTGCTGCGGATGGCGAACTCGGTGTTGGTGAGCCCGGACCGGCGCATCGAAGATTTGGAGACAGCAGTGCAGATGCTCGGCGTGCTCCGCGTGCGGAAGACGGCGCAGGCGCTGTTCACTTTGCGCGACGGCAACCGGGTGGCCGAGGGATTCGACTGGCGGCACCTGTGGATTCACGCGCTGGCCACGGCGGCGATCGCGGAGGAATTGGAGAAGCGGCTGCGGTCGGCGGACGATTCGCAGATTCATCTGGCGGCGTTGTTGCACGACGTCGGGAAGATCGTGCTCTCGACGCTCGCGCCGGACGATTACCGCGGGCTGCTGGTGCGGGCGTGGAACGACGGCGGAAAGCTGGAGGATTTGGAGCGGGAGCGGCTCGGCGTAGACCACCGCGAGGCGGGCGTGGTGTTTGCGGAGCACAACCGACTGCCGGAGATCGTCGTGCAGGCGATCGCGCACCATCATTGTCCGGAGGATGCGACGGCGTATCGGCTGGAGGTGGCGTTGATCGCGTTGGCGAACTATCTGAGCAAGGCCCACGGGTTGGGCTTCAGCGGGGCGCGGCTCGGCGAGGACGAAGGAGATTTTGCCGATCAGCCGGCGTGGATCATCGTGGAAGAAATGTGCGGCGGGCAGTTGGACGCGGAGGCGATCGAGACGCAGATGGCGGATTTTCTCGGGGAACTGCGTGCGGATCTGCGGGGCCTGCGGGAGAGTGTGTAAGGCGCGGAAGGGGCGACGGGGCCGGTGGGAGTGGAAAACGTGCAGTGGTGAAGATTGCTGCAACTTTTTCCGCGGAGGTGGGTTTTCGAGATATGAAAACCTTCCTGAAAGTTCTCCTGATCGTAGTCGCGGTAATCGTCGCAGTGAAGCTGCTGCCGATCGCCTTTATCGCCGGGTGTGTCGCCGCGGGTTTGCTGGCCGCGCTGGCGGTGCTCGGAGTGTCGCTCGCAGCGCTCTTGGTCTGCGCGGCGCTGGGCGTGGCGGCGGTGTTGTCGCCGATCTGGGTGCCGGTGCTCGCGATCATCGGGATCGTGTCGCTCTACCGGCGCCACGGGTCGGTAACGACGGTGTAACGAGAGCGCCCGCGGCGCCGGAAGCGGCGTTGGCGGAGCCGACGGTTTAGATGGTCGAGGCTACGGACCCACAAGCGGTGCGTGGCCTGTTTCGTTGTTTGGCGAGGCGAGTCG
>CALRZR010000040.1:0-40735 GCA_943372705.1 Opitutus sp. GAS368
GCCGGCGAGCACGTGCGCGGTATCGAGGGTGTCGCGGAGGATGTTACGGAAGCGGACGACGGCGAAGACGGCCATGAGGCCGAAGGCGGTGACGAGGCTGTTGGCGAGGACCATCATCACGAGTGCGACCGTGACGGGTATCAGCACGAGCGAGACGACGAAGGCGCGTGAGTAGGAGAGGCCGTTGTGCGTGGCCATGTAGACCCACGCGATGAGGTGGCCGAGGAGAAAGGCGAGGAGCAGGGCGAGGGCGAGCGTGGGGAGGGGCGTGGGGGCGCTGGCGAAATCGCCGTGGAGGAAGGAGTCGAGCATGGCGTCAGAACGCGGGGGCGAGGAGTGGCGCGGACCGGCTCCACTCGCTGGTGCTCGCGGCTACGGGACGGGTGAGGCCGAACCGGGCGGGGCCGACGGCGTTGAGGCCGTCGACGTATTTGGCGGCGCCGCCTTGCACGAGGTTCAAGGTCCGGACCATGACGGCGAGCCAGTCGGGGAAACGGTCGGTGAATTTGATTTCGAGGATCACACTGTCGCCGAAGGGGCGTGCGGGGCGGGTGAACGTGGTGACGAGGCGCGGGGCGAGTTCGGGTTCGCAGAGGACGGCGCGGTCCAGGGTGACGCGCACGGAGTTGTGGCCTTCGCTGGTCCAGGCTTCGCGGTCATAGGAAACGCGGGCGCGGGGCGTGGCCGCGAGGAGGTGGAGCAGGTCGCAGAAACGGCGGAGACTCGCGAAGTCGCGCGCCATGGGCCGCACGAGGTCGCGCGGGGAGGGCCATGTGCCGGTGAGCAGCGAGGCGACGCGATCGCGGCGGACGCGGGCGCGCTGTTTGTGGATGCAGCGGTCGACGCGACGCTTGATCTCGAAAAACACGGGCGAGTCGGGCGCCTCGTCGTAGTAGCGGACGCGGAGTTTGTAGCGGTCGCGGTCGCCGTTGATGGTGGCGCGGTAGGTGTGGAGGTCGCCGGAATCCAGATACAGGCTGTGGACGGGATAGGACGGAAGCGTCGGATCAGGCGCGGAATCGTCGGGCACGAGATACGGGCGGACGAATTGGCGCACGGCGACGGCGGTCGACTCGGAAATCTGAAATTTGAGTTCGAAGCGCTGAGTTTGGAGGCGGTCGAGCATGGGAGTGAAGGGGCGAGGAGAGGTGTGGGCACGGCGCGAGAAGGGCGGGTCAGAGACCCTGCCCTACGCTCAGGGGGCTTCGTAGATTTCGACGAGGGCGACGCCGGTGGTGGCGTTGGCGCCGTTGACTTGGACGGTGTAGGCGCCGGCGGGGAGCGTGACGACGAAGGCGGCGTCTTTGCTGCCGCTCGGGAGAGCAAAGGCTCCGACTTGCGTGGCGACGTTGGAGGTGGTCGCGGCGGATGCGGTGGCGGCGGACCAATCGTCGTTGGTGAGGAGGACTTCGCTGCTGCGGTAGATCGCGAGCTGCGGATCGGCGAGGACACCGGTGAGGCCGAACGAAGAGAGCGTTGGTCCGACGGCGCGGATGAGGAGCGTCTTCGCGCCGGAGCCGGAGATCACGAAGCCGGCGATGACGATGTTGGAGCCGGTGCCGACGAAACCGCGGGTGGCGATGTTGTTGAGTTTGGCAGTTGCTGTGGTGGCGGTGTCGGCATCGTAGAGTTCGACGAGGGCGATGCCGGTGCCGTTGTTGGCGCCGCCGGCAGTGGCGGAGTATTGGCCGGGAGGGAGATCGACGAGGAGAGCGGAGTCGCCGCTGCCGGTGCCGAGGGAAAAGGCGCCGAGGGAGGCGGTGGTGCTCAGGAGCGTGGTGAGTGAGGTGGTCGAACCCCAGTTGTCGTTGGTGGCGACGTCGACGTAGGCGGAGGTGGCGGAGTCGTAGCGTTTCAGCGTGAGCTGTGGATCGGCGAGGGCGCCGGCGACGCCGAAGGTGGTGAGGGCGGGGCCGATGTTGCGGAGGAGGACGCGTTTCGTGCCGGTGCCGGTGACGACGAAGCCGGGGACGAGGGCGTTGGCATCGGCGAGGGAGGTGGCGCGTGTAGCCAGATTCGTGAGACGCGCGGTGGACGTGACGGCGGCGGCGACGGTGAGCGTGATGGCATCGCTCACGGTGGTGTTGCCCGCGGCGGTGACGAGGACGCGATAGGTGCCGGCGTTGAACGTCTGCGTGCTCGGGAGCGTGTAGGCGGCGGAGGTGGCGCCGGTGACGTTGACCCACTGGCCGTTGACGAGGAGCTGCCACTGGTAGGTGAGCGCACTGTCGGAGCTGGCGCGGACGCTGAGTGTGGTGATGTTTCCGGCGGTGGTGGTGACGGTGGCGGAGTTGCCGAGCTCGATGCTGGTGCCGCCGGCGTCGGCGGCGCCGGGGTTGCCGTTGACCGAGGTGGAAGCGCGCCACGTGGTGCGGGCGGACCAATCGCGGGCGGCGGTTGTGGCGGCGGCGCGGGTGACGAGTGAGTAGCCGCTGCCGGAGGCGAGGGTGGACCACGTGGACTCGTAACGGAAACTGAGGATGTGCACATCCCACGGCGCGGGGAGTGTGACGGCGAGGGTTTCGCCGTTGTTGTCGAGGGCACCGGTGAACTGGCCGGGTGCGAGCGATGCGACCGCGGTCGGATAGCGCGAGGTGAAGGCGGTGCGGCTCTTGGCGACGACGGTGTAGGCGCCGGCGGCGAGGGTGGTGCCCGCGGGGAAAGCGTAATCGAGGCCGTTGGTGAAGCGGACGCCGGAGAGATCGAGGGCGGCGGTGCCGGTGTTGTGGAGCTCGATGAATTCGTAGTCGCCGGCGCTGCTGGCGGCGACGGGTTGATACATGATTTCGCTAATGCGGAGATTGTTCAGCAGAGCGGTGTAGGCGGCGGGGAGCGCGGTGGCGTTGGAAAGGCCGGGCGTGGGGACGGCGAAATCGGAGAGGGCGGCGGCGCCGTCGGTGGTGCGGCCGGTGGAGTGGTCGGCGGGTTGGGAAATGAAATCGATGCTGTCGACGATCGCGCCGTTTTCACCAAGGAGCCAGAGGCCGTCGAAATCGGCGTCGAGGCCGAAGGGCAGATCGGCACCGTAAAGAGGAAGGAATCCGCCGGCCGCGATGAAGCTGAGCGCGGGAAACGCGAAGCGGCTCGGGTAATTGCTGGTGTCGTCGGTGAGACGAGCACCGCCGAGGGCGACGGGTTGCGCGGCGGAGTTAAAGAGTTCGACGAAATCGTGATCGACGCGGAAGGAGATGCGGCCGGCCCACTCGTTGATTTTGACGGAATTCAGCGCGGCGAGAGAGGCGGGCGAAGTGGGATTGGCGGCGTTGGGCGTGGGAGCGGTGAGCGCCCACGTGGCGCCGTTGGAGCCGGTGCGCGAGACGGAGTAATCGGGAATCTGGAAACCGAATACGACGGAATCGAGCAGCGCGCCGCCCGCGGCGGTGGTGTCGTAGAGGGCAACGGTGTCGCCTTCGGCATCGAGGGCGAAGCCGGTGTGGAGGCCGGGCGCGGTGCTGTCGGTATCAGCGTAGACGACGAGGTAACCGCCGGCAGTGATCGTGGTGCCAGCGGGGAAAACGTATTTGCGCGGCGTGGTGGTATCGTCGCTTAGGCTCTTGCCGGCGAGGTCGATGGCGGTGGTGCCGGCGTTGTGGAGTTCGATGATGTCCGGGAAGGTGGCGCCGTTGGCGATCTTGGTGTTGGTGGCGAGGACCTCATTGATGCGCAGGGTGGGTGTGGCGGCGGCGGCGAGCGTGGAGGTGGACGTGCCCGCGGTGGGTGTGATTTTCGCGGCGCCGATGAGGCTGAGGAGGTGGGCTTGGCGCTGCGTCATGAACGTCTTGATCGACGTGCGGTAGCTGGCGGGCGTCCACGCGAGGTGGCTGTCGACGAATTGGTAGAAGGGCGGATTGGCGTTGGATGTGGTGTCGGCGTCGAAGATGGAGCCGAGCATTTCGCGAAGGGCGGTGAGATATTTTTGGCGGAAGGCGGCGTTGCCGGTTCGCGTGCTGTCGCCGAGGAGCGGCTGGAGCGGACGCATGAGCTGGTCGGCGAAACCGCCGGTGGCGGCGCCGACTTCGGTGGCGTCGTAGATGCCCTTGGCGGTGGCGGTCGTGGTATTTTCGCCGAGGCCGAAGGTCGTATCGAGGTCGTGCGGGATCGGGACGAAGCGGGTGGTGGTGCCATTTGAGACAAACGCGCCGGCGTAGTCGTCGTCTTCGCCGGTGGAGAGGTTTTCCTCGGCGTTCGGCAAAATCGTCATGACGGCGAGGTAGCGGGCGAGGTAGTCGAGATCGGCGACGGTGGAGAGCGTGGCGGTCTCGGCATCGGTGAACGCGACGCCGTTCCAAGTGCCGTTGGCGACGCTGGTGGTGGTGGCGCCGGTGAAGTGGGAGGAGGCGGTGGCGGACCAGACGCGACTGAAGTTCATCACGTCGGCCCAATCGTTGGCGGCGCTGTTGTTTTGTTTGGACCAACCGCTCCAGGTGAGGTCGGGGTTGGCGGGCGCGGTGGCGGACGAGTAGGCCCAGCCGGAGATGGAGACTTTGCGATAGAGCTGCGCGTCGACGGCGAGAGGGAAGTGGGTGTCGAGGTAGTCGCCGTTGAGTTCTTCGACGCGGACGAGTTGGCCGTGGTCGGCGGTGGCGGAGGTGGTGACGCTGTATTCGACGCCGTTGCGGCGGACTTCGATGGCGGCGGCATCGGCGGCGATGAGGCCGACGGCGCGAATGGCGCGGTGGGCGAGGAGTTGGACGGGGGCGCCGCGGGGATTGATGAGGAAATCGCTGATACCGTTCCAGCGGTCGTCGGTGGGCAGCGAAATGCGCAGGGGCTTGATGGTGTATTGGCGGCTGCTGTTGCCGCGGACCCGCATCGAGGAGAGATAACGGATCGTGGTGTCGTCGCCGGTTGCGGCCACGAGAGTGAAGTTGAACTGGCGGTCGCCAATGGCGCCGCCGCCCACGCCGCCAGGGCGCGTGCCGCCGGGGAGTCCCGGGACGCCGGGGGTGGTGGTCGTGGTGCCGCCGGTGTAGGTGGTGAAGGCGGCGTTTTCGGCGCCTGTAAGGATTAGCCGATACGCGGGGGCGGGGCCGGCGATGACCTCGTTGTCGACCTGGTAGGCGGCGTTGGCGTTTTGGCCCTCGCTGGTGGGCGCGGGCCAGGTGCGCGCGAGCGTGCCGTCGGTGGCGGAGACGTAGAACTCGACGATGGTTTTGTCGGCCAGCGGGGCGAGGGTGGCGGTGAAGGTGCCGGTGCCGTCGTTGGCCATCGCCGTGGTCTGGAAGGCGTCGGGCGTGGCGGAGGTGGCGACGCGCCAGTAGAGGGTGGCGGCGAGCGAGGAGGACGTGGCGGCGAGTTCGTCGGTGAGATTCGCGGAGATGACGACGGGGTCGGTGCTCAACGGGATGGCGGGGGTGTGTTTCACGCCGGTGATGAGCGGGGCAACGTTGGTGGCGCGGAGGGAGTTGGCGGCGCCGGGGGTGCCGCCGGCAGCGGTGGAGGCGCCCCAGTTTTGGCCGGTGTTTTTGGAGAGGACGGGGTTGCGCTTTTCGAAGGAAGAGCCGGCGGTATCGGTGGCGGTGACCCAGGACCAACCACCGAGGGAGTCGCGGGTGCGGACGGCCCAGTCGCCCTCGTTGGCATAGTTTACGGAGTCGACCTCGGTGAACGTGCCGGCGGTGGTGCCGGGTTTGGCGAGAGTGATTTTCTCGCCCTTGCTCGCGAGGGTGGCGCCGGTTTTCCACGGACCGAGGACGGTCGCGGCGGCGGCGGTGGAGCTGGCGGCTTTGAGCGCGGTGGGATTGGCGGCGATGACGAGGTAGCCACCGGCGGCGAGTGTGGTGCCGGTGGGAATCGTGTAGTCGGCCCCGGTGGTGATGGCCCAGCCGGAGAGATCGAAGGCGGCGGAGTCGGGGTTGTGGATTTCGATGAACTCGAGGGACGTGTTTTCCGGATAGCCGGTGCCGGGACGATACATGATCTCGTTGATCACGGGAGCGGCGAACGCACGCAGCGCGCAGAAGAGGGCGAGCACGACGAGCGCGTGAAGGCAGAACGTGAGGAGGGAGCGGCGGAGGGTGAGCATAGCGGGCATGATTTCGTGCGGGGGTAGGACTCGCGCGGCGGGAAATCGGGCACGCGTTTGTGACGAGCAGGTGACAACGCGGGGCGAAGCGGGGGATTTTTGTCGCAAGCGGGCGTCACCGACGCGGGGCGCGTTTCGTCAGGCGCGGGTCTTGCGCGGGAGGAGGTTCCGGCAACACTGCGGCGCTCGAAAATCCCATCCATGCCTTCGAAACCCATTCCCGGATCCAGTGGTGAGGTGCTTACGATTTTGCCGTCGCCCTATGTGCCGCATGCGGCGACGGGGCTGCTGCACCTGCCGCGGTTTCTGGCGAAGTGCCGCTACGTGAAAGCGCACGGGGCGCTGCCCGCGAGCTACGCGAAGAACTACAAGCGCGGCATGGACAAGTTTCTCTGCATGCACCTTGGCATCGATCCGACCGCGGTGGAGGCGATCGTTCATGAATGCCTGGAAAAGGGGCTCGATGACGCTGAGAGGGACCGGCGTTTGCTCGCGCTGTTTCCGCAGGATCTGCGCGTGGCGACGTGGAATCGCGACTACGTGCAGAAAGGCATGACGGTGGCGGGCCGGGAGTTTTTGAAAACGGCGTTGACCAATATGGGGTGCGCCGACCGCACGGAACAGATTATCAGCATCGCCGATCTGATGGACTTCGACGAGGGGCGGATCGAGTAGGGCGGCGACTAAGCCGAGAGTCCCTGCTCTCACGAGCAGGGCTACGCCGGAGTAAACTGAACTATGGAGGGCGGGTCGGAGACCCTGCCCTACGTTAGGCGAGCGACCAGGGGGAGCGCATGGCGCGCGTGCGGAGGCGGTTCGCGACGTCGTCGTTGACGAATTCTTCCTTCGCGGGGTCCCACTGAAGTTTGCGACCGAGCACCATGCCGATTTGGCCGAGGTTGCAGACGGTCGTCGTGCGGTGGCCGAGGCCGACGTCGGCGATCGGGCGTTTGCGCGAGCGGACGCACTCGAAGAAGTTGTCGTGGTGGTTATTGCTGAGCGCCAACTGGATTTTTTTGTTCGGCGCCTGCATCTCGCGGAGGAGGTTGTTGTCGGAGGCGCTCATCTTGTCGCGCGCGATGTCCAGCCAACCGCGTTCGCCGACGAAGCGCACGGTGCCGCCGCCTTCGAAACGGGTGCGGCAGTTCATCGGCACGCCGTTGGCGTAGCGGACGGTGAAGTTGACGTTGGTGCAGTTGGTGAAGAGGCCGCTGCTGGGGAACTCACCGTGGCCTTCGACGGAGACGGGGCCGGAGTCGTCCATGTCGAGCGCCCATTGGCCGATGTCGAGGTAGTGCGCGCCCCAGTTGGTGACTTGGCCGTAGGCACTCTCGGAGATGAAACGGAAGTTGTAGTGGCAACCTTTGGAATTGTAGGGGCGCCACGGGGCGGGTCCGAGCCACATATCCCAATCGAGATTGGCCGGCACGGGCTCGGGTTTCCACGTGGCGCCGCAATGACGGTTGTTCGGCGGGATGAAGCAGTCGATGCGGTCGAGTTTGCCGAGGCCGTTGTTGCGGACGAATTCGGCGACGTCGTGGAACCGCTTCATCGAGCGGTGCTGTGTGCCGTGTTGGGCGACGCGGTTGTATTTGCGCGCGGTGTCGACGAGGGCGCGGCCTTCGGCGATCGTAAGCGTGAGGGGTTTCTCGACGTAGACGTCCTTGCCGTTGCGCATGGCGTCGATCGCGACGAGCGCGTGCCAGTGGTCGGGCGTGCAGATGAAGACGACGTCGATATCGGCGCGGCGGTTGAGTTCGCGGAAATCGCCGTAGGCTTTGCAGTCGGTGTTGCCGTATTCCTTGTTCACGCGGGCGGCGGCCGCCTCGCGGCGGGTGCGATCGACATCGCAGACGGCGACGACGCGGATGGACTCGGGCGAACCGAGGAGCGGACCGTAGTGGCTGTCGGCGATATTGCCGCAGCCGACGACGCCGACGGTGATTTTCTTGCTCGGGGCGTTTTGGGCGCGGAGACCGGAGGGCAAGATGAGGGGCGCGGCGACGACGGCGGTGGCGACGGCCGAGTGTTGGAGAAACTGGCGACGGCTGAGGGGAAGAGAGGTGTTCATGGCGCGTCAGGCTTTGGAGGTGGCGAGGCGTTCGAGGGCGTGTTTGGCGGCTTCGCGCACGATGGCTGGCTCGCTCGCGGAGTCTTTGAGGGCGGCGAGGGCGGATTTGGCAGCGGCATCACCGCGGACGCCGATGCTGCCGATGAGGCCGGCTTTGAGGTTGCCGGTGAGCGCAGGGAGGGCGTCGCGGAAGGCGGCGTCGGCCTCGGGACCGGTGACGCGCTCGAGGGCGTAGCGGGCGGAGTCGGCGGTCTTCGCATCGCGGAGGAGCGGGGCGAGAGCTGGCACGCTCTTGGCGGAGGCGACCATCGCGAGCATTTGGCAGACGAACGCGAGGCCGGCGTCGGTGCGGCCGGAGGCCGCGAGTGCTTTGAGGAGTTTTTCCTCGGCACGGCCGCGTCCCTCAGGGGGCGTGGCGATCACTTGTTCGCGGACGGACCAGGCGAAGCTGCGGTCGGCGCCGTATTCGAGGCGGGCGCATTCATCCCACGGATCGGGCGTGGCGCCGGCGTTGGAGTAACGGTCGGCGGGGTTGGCTGAGACTTGTTTCTTGGGCTTGGCCGCGGGTGCGGCGGAAGGTTCCGCATTCATGAGTAGGGTGGGGGACGGGGATTAAAGCAGCGACTGATCGGAACGCGAACGCCCGGGTGGCAGCAAGGGCAATTGCGGCCGGCGCGGGCGGGACCGGCGGAAAGTAGCGAGCCGGACTCGTGCTGTGCGGGATTCTTCTGTGCGCCGGGTTGGCGGGGGAGAGATTTGCGGCGCATGACGTGAGCGGGAGGTTGCGCTGACGCGGCGCTTCATTTTTCCTCAGTTCCATGATCAAGGGCCAGAAAGTCGTCTGCGTTAACGACACCTTTACTCCCACCATCCGCGCGCTCTACCAACAGCTGCCGGTGAAGGATAATATCTACACGATTCGCGAGGTGTTTCTCGGCCGGGAGAAGATCGTGAAGGGGGGAGATTCTGCGACCGTCGGGCTCCTGCTGGAAGAACTCAAGAATCCGGCCGATCCGTTTCACCAAGGGCAACAGGAACTCGGGTTTTCGTCGGAGCGCTTTGCGCCGCTGGAGGAATTGCCGGACGAAAAAGTCGAGGCCGAAGAGGTCGTGCACGCCGGGGCTTGGATGCCGGCGTGAGCGGGGGGATTAACCGGCTTGGGGTAGGAGCCTGCTTGCAGGCGATTTTACGTCCTGAATCGCCTGCAAGCAGGCTCCTACAAAAGACCGTTGTTTGGTTCATCGTGATCGTATTTTAGAATCGCCTGGGCACGAAAAAGCCCGGCGGGTGGCCGGGCTTTCGAATCACGCCGCGAGAGGGCGTGAAGGAGTTTCGTGACGGCGAACTTATTCTTTGCGACGGGGACGGCTGCCGCCGTTGCTGCGGCGGGAGGACTTCTTTTCGCCGTCGGCGCCCTCTTCAGACTCTTCGTCTTTGTCGGCGAATTTCGAGGCTTTGGCGTTAAGCCAGAGTTCCTCTTTGGCGTTTAAGTTCAGCCAGAAGATTTCGCCGGCTTGTTCGACGAATACCGGCTTCTCCCGAGTCTTGTCGGGGGCCTTGAGTCCGGCGGCGAGCAGGGCGGCGGTGAGCTCTTCGGTGGATTTGCCGAGGTCGGCGGCGACGCGGTCGAGTTTGCCGGCAAATGCGCCGGTGCGGGTTTCCTTCAGGAGAAGGCGCACGGCGCTGAGGACGGGATTCGAGACAATGGGCTCAGCCGAGGCGACCGGCGCACCCGGAGCGGCCTGCTCGGAGGTGGGCTCGGGAGTGGCTGGGGCAGATTCGGGAGCAGGGGCCGAGGCGACCTCGAGAGCGGCTGCTGGGGCGGCGGCCGGCGGAGTCGAAGGGTCTACGACGGCGTCGACCACAGCGGCGGGAACAACCGCAGGAGCGGCTTCGGCCGGCGCGGGCGTTTCCGGAGCGGGTGTCGCGGCGGGGGCTTCGGTAGCGGGCGCTGCGGCAGCGGACGTTTCGGTGGAAGGAATGGGCGCAGCGGCCTCGGCAACAGGCGCGGCGACGGGCGTTTCAGCGGTGGAGGCGCCCTCCGAAGAAACGGGCGCGGGGGCAGGGGCGGAGGCGCCGGCGGGGGTGAGCACTTCGCCGTCGCGTTTGTCGCGACCGTTGATCCAGACGCCGCCGCGGGAGTCTTGGTTCAGCCACCAAATCTCGGCGCCGAATTCGACCAAGATGGGTTTGTCGTTCGGGTTGGGCGGCAGGGTGAGGCCGAGGGAATTGAACGCGGCGGTGATCTCCGCCTCGCTGCGGCGCAGGGCGCGGGCGAGGAAGGACGCGCTGCCGGAGCCGCCGGGGCCGCGGCGATTGCGGCGCATGTGGGGGCGGATCTTGTTGAGCAGTTCCGCACCGCTCGGGAGCGGATGAGCGGGCGCCTCGGTAGTGGGCGCGGCAGCCGGTGCGGCGGCGGCCTCGGCGGGTGCTTCCGGGGAGGCGGCGACGGCGCCGTCGGCGGGGGCGGTCGCGGCAGCGGCGGCCGGGGCCGGCGCAGGCTCTTCGCGACGGTTGCGCGGTTCGAAATGGGGGCGGCCGGCGGCTTGGTCGGTGGCAGGCGCGGGCTCGGGCTTCGGCTCCTCGGGGGGCTGTTCGATGCGCGTGGCCTTCACGTTGCGGAAGACCGGACGCGGTTTTTCCTTCGTGTTGATCCAGAGCTCGCCGCGGCGGTTGATGTTCAACCAGTAGAGATCGCCGTCGTATTCGACGTATTCGGCGCGGGAGTCTTCATCAGCGGGGAGCACGAAACCGCACTCCACGAGGGCGCCCTTGATATCGTCTTCGGACTGGTCCCACTTTTTGGCGAGGTAGTCGGTGCCGACGCTCATGCCGGGGCCGCGTTGATTGCGGCGCATGTGCGGTTTGATGGCCTCGAAGAACACCGGCAGCTCTTCCTCTTCGGAGGCGGTGAGCTTGTCCCAATCGTCCTTCGGCTCCTCTTGGGCCTCGGGATCGTCGTCGCGGGAGGTGTCGACGGGTTTGCGGAAGCCGTCGTCGGGCGCGGATTTCTCCTCGATAAAGCTGGCGGGAGCGGCCTCGGTGGCGGCGTTGGCGGGCGTGGAGCGGGTGGCGGCCTCGAACTTCGCGGCAAACTCGGCGCGGAGTTTCTCGGCTTCGGCTTTGGCGGCGGCCGCCGCGGCGTCTTGCAACGTCCAATCGCGCTGCGTGGTGCGCCGCGCGAGGCCGGTGAAGGCGAGCAGATTGTCGGGCGTGGAGTGATATTGAATGATCTCCCACTCTTCGCGGCCGAGATCGTTCAGAAATTTCTCCAGCATCGCGGGCGTGGCAAAGCCACCTTTCCCGCTCGTGATGACCTTATATTCCCAAAGTGACATAGAAATTTAAAATGGTGGGGGGACGAACGCCACCCATCCCAAATGCCCGCCCCCTTGCCGAGCCAAATCGCGCACGGGAGCGGGGATGTTCGTGACGGCGCTGCAAATGGGCGGGCCGGAGGCAGACTTGAACGCCCGCGGGCGGCGGCGTGCGGAGTCGGACTGTCTGGCGACGTTTGCCCCCCGGCGCAGGGGTTGCCCGTTGACCGTCCCAGCGGGCGGGGGCACTCACACCGCTCTCCCCCATGAGCCAGACCTATCGCGCCCTGTTGGTGGGCACCGGCAGCGTCGCCGAATCCCATGTGCGTGCCGTCGAAGGCACGCTCGGGTGCGTCCAACTCGTCGGCGCGGTCGAAGTCGATGCCGAGCGGCTCCGGGCCTTTGGTGAACGCTACAAAATCGCTGCGCTGCACACCGACTACGCCGCTGCGTTGCGCGAGGTCCGCCCCGATCTCGTCCTGATCGCGGCGCCGCCCGCGCTCCACGCCGATATGACGATCGCCGCGCTCGAAGCCGGCGCCTGGGTGCTTTGCGAAAAACCCTATTGCGCCTCGCTGGCCGAGCTCGACCGCATCGACGACGCCGAGCGCCGCACGGGGCGGTTTGCCGCGTGTGTGTTTCAACAACGTTTCGCGTCCTCCACCGCTCACGTGCGCCGGCTCGCCGCGGAGGGCCTGCTCGGTCGTCCGCTCGTGGCGGTGTGCCACACCCTGTGGTTCCGCGACGCCACCTACTACGCCGTGCCTTGGCGCGGCAAATGGGCCACGGATTTCGGCGGTCCCACAATGGGGCTGGGGATTCACGCGATGGACCACCTGCTGCACCTCCTCGGCGATTGGGCGGAGGTCCGCGCGCAGGTCGCCAACCTCGACCGCGCGATCGAGGTCGAAGACGTCTCGTTGGCCCTGATCCGCTTCGCCAACGGCGCCCACGCCTCCGTGGTAAATAGCGCGCTCAGCCCGCGTCAGGAAACCTACCTGCGGCTCGACTACCAGCGCGCCACTCTCGAACTCACCCACCTCTACGGCTACACGCGCGACAACTGGCGCTTCACCCCCGCGCCCAACGCCCACGACGAGGGCAACAACCTCACGCAGGCCTGGCAGAGCTTCCCGCCGGACGTCGGCTCGACGCACACGGCGCAACTCGCCGAGTTCATCGCCAGCTTCGACGCCCGCACGCGTCCGCTCACGAGCGGCGACGATGCGCGGCGCACGCTCGATTTGTTGGCGTCGCTCTACAAAAGCGCGTTCACCGGTTTGCCCGTCGCGCGCGGGTCGATCCTGCCGGGCGATCCGTTTTACCACGCCTTCCACGGCGGTCGCGTGGTGCCGCGCAGCGCGGAATCCCCGGCGCCGCGGTCAACCTGACCGCGCCACTCCGGCGCCAACCTCACGACGTCGGCGCAATCGTCTCCGCCACGGGCGTGCGATACGCTTTGATCGCCGGCACGATGCCGCCGAGCGCGCACAAGCCAATCATCGCCAGCGGGCAAATCCATAGCACGGCGTGCTTCGCGCCCACATCGAGCACGACGCCGGTCTGGGCGCGGATCACCTCGGCCACGCCGGTGAGCAGGCCGAAGTAAACAGCGTAGCCGACGGCCGCGCCGAGCGCGCCGATGCACGCCGCCTCGGCGACGACCGAGCCGAAAATCATCCGTCGGCGCGCTCCGAGCGCGCGCAAGATCGCGAGGTCGCGGCGGCGCGCGCTCATGGAATTGTAAATGCTCGCGAGGACCGAGCCTGCGGCGACGAGTGCGACGAGGTAGGCGACGAGCGTCAGCACTTGGTCGAACCACGCGATCTTGCCGAAGAGTTCCGCGATGATCGCGCCGACGGGGTAGGCGAGGGTGAGTTTGTTGCCCTGTTTGTTATACATCATGTCGAGCATGAAGCCCGCGCTGGCGGTCCGCAGTTGGATGAGCACGGCGCTCACGTCGGTCGCGGCTTTGGCGTCGTGGCCGCTCATCGTCTGCACGCCCTTGATCGGAATCCACAGCACGCGGTCCACCGGCGTATTCGTCGCGGTCATCACGCCGACGATCGTGAAAATTTCCTCGTGCTGGTTCTTCTCGTCGAACGCGAGCCCGTGAAACGGTTTGAACGTGTCGCCTACCTTGAGCCCGAGCTTCTGCGCGACAAACGCGCCCACGACGGCCTCGCGCGCATCGGCGGCTTTGTCGAAAAACTTTCCGCCTGGCGCCACCGCGAATTTTTTCCCGGGCGCGTATTCCACTTTTTCAAAGAGGTCCGGGATCGTGCCGACGATGCGGTAGCCGCGGAGATTGTCGCCGACGGCGATGGGAATCGCGGTCTTCACGGCCGGGTGGCGCTTCACCATTTCGTAGTCGGCCCAGGCCATGTTGCCCTGCGACGCCTCGAGGTGAAAAATCGCGTTTAGCACGAGCTGCAGTTTCGAGCCGCGCGCGCCGAGCACGGCGTCGAAGCCGGTCGTCGTCTGCGTGAAGGCTGATTGCGACTGCGTCTTTACCATCCAGACGCACATGAGGAGGCCGCACGCGAGCGCGATGCTGCCGGCCGTGATGATCGTCGAGAGCGCGTGCTGGCGGAGCGAGCGGTAGATGATGAGCGGGAGTGTCATTGGGCGGCCTCCTTCAACGCCGCGTTGACCACGGCGAAATCCCGGCGCGTCTCAAACTGCGCGAGCACATCCTCGTCGTGACTCACGAGGAGGAGGGCGGCGCCGTTTTCGCGGCACACTTCGCGGATCAGCGCGAGCGCCTCGCGTCCGTGTTTGCGGTCGAGGTTGCCGGTCGGCTCGTCGGCGAGCACGAGCTTCGGGCGATTCGCGAGCGCGCGCGCCACGGCTACGCGCTGTTGTTGGCCGGTGGAAAGCTGGGAGGGAAAATGGTCCAGCCGATGACCGAGCCCGACCCGCACCAACACTTCCTTCGCGTGGGCGCGGTCGGCGCCGCGCGGGCCGAAGCTCATGCCGAGCACGACGTTTTCCAGCACGGTGAAGCCCTGCAGCAGGTTGAAGGTTTGAAACACGTAGCCGATTTTCCCGGCGCGCAGTTTGTCGCGGCCCGCTTCGCCGAGGGCGGTCATCTCGGCGCCGTCGATCACCACGCGCCCGGCGTCTGCGGCGAGGATGCCCGCGATGAGGTGGAGAAACGTCGTCTTGCCCGAGCCGCTCTCGCCGCGCAACGCGACCTGCTCGCCGGCGGCGAGGGAAAATTCCGGCACGCGCACAATTTCGACGCGCGTTCCTTCCGGGGACACAAACGATTTGGCGAGATCGGTGACGGTGAGCATCGGCGTGGGGAGAGTTGGGCACAAAAATTTCGCCGACACACGAAAAACTCCCAGTTTTTTTGCACCAGCCGCGCATTTTTGCGGCCAACCGTGCGGCTTCACCCGTATCAACGCGCGTGACCGATTCCACCGCCGCCGCTCCGCGCCCTTCGTTTTGGCAACGCCGCCTGCTGGGGCCGTTGCGCGCGCAGCTCACGCAGGGCGTCACGCCGGACAAGCTCGCGCTCACCATTGCGGTCGGTGCCGCTTGCTCGGTGCTGCCGTTTTTCGGCCTGACTACGCTATTCGCGCTGGTGATCGGCATCTGGCTCCGTCTCAACCAGCCCATCCTCCAAACGGTAAACTACCTCTTCAGCTTCGTGCAGCTCGCGCTCATTCTCGTCTACGTGCGCGCGGGCGAGTGGCTCTGGCGCGCGGAGCCGGTGCCACTCTCGATCCCGACGCTCGCGACGGCGTTTCGCGACGATCCGTGGGCGTTTCTCGAACGCTTCGGGTGGACCGGCGTGCACGCCGCCACCGCGTGGATCATCAGCGTGCCGGTGATCGTGGCGGTGCTCTACTACCCGCTGCGCCCGGTCATGCGGCGCTTCGCAAAACGGCGAACTGGGGCGGCGGAGAGTGGTTAAAAACAAAACCGCCGTCCGGCCCGGGGGCGCAGACGGCGGCAAAAGGAACGATGCTGGCTGAGAACGCGCTCAGCTCTTCTTGGCGTTGAGGAACTCGAGGACCTTCTCGGCCTGTTTCTCGGTCTGGCCCTTGTCGTGATAGACGACCTTGCCCTTGCGATCGATGAGGTAGGCTTCGCGGCTGGCCATCATGCCGCCGGATTGGCCGAAGGCCTTGAGGACGACCTTGTCGGTGTCGGCGAGCAGCGGGTAGGCGAAATTGTTTTTGTCCTTAAACTCCTTCTGCTTCTCGACGGTGTCGGTGCTGACGCCGACGACGGCGACGCCCTTTTTCTTCAGTTCGGCGGAGGCATCGCGGAGCGAGCAGCCCTGCTTGGTGCAGCCACCGGTGAGGGCCTTCGGATAGAACCATACGAGCGTGTAGTCGTTTTGTTTGTAGACATCACCGAGGTTCAGCGTGGTGCCGGCGTCGGTCTTGGCGGAGACCACGGGAGCATTGGCTCCGATACTGAGCGCCTCGGCGCGGGCGAAAATACCGAGGAGCGAGAAGAGGGACATAGCGAGGAGGGGGCGAAGTTTCATACGGCGGGCACCGTAGGAAAGGCCGGCGCAGATGCAAGCAGGGCGGCGAGATGGGCGGCGGAGACGCGGGCTGAAGCCTCGCGCTACCACTGCAACACGAGCAGAGAAACGGCTTGGCGGGGCAGCGGGAATTTCAGGGTGGCGGTGCCGGATTCGACGGCGACCGTCGCCGGTGCGTTGGCCAAGGTCGCGAGCTGCGCGGCGGCTTCGAGTTGCATGTATTGCGGTTTCGTCGGCGCGACGGGCGAGCCGAGCGATTGCCAGAGGGTGTAGGCGTTGCTGTGCGTGGCATCTACGCGGTAGTGCGTGAGGCGCGGTGCGGTCGCTTCGGCGGGCAGGCCGGCGAGCGTGAGTGTGAGGTCGGCGGCCGGGCCGGTTACATCATCGTCGTGATAGTGCCAGACGAGCACGGCGAGTTGGCGACGCGCGGTGTCGAAGCTCGCGAGCGCAGCGACGTCGGCGTTGGCGCCGCGCACGCCGGACTTGATAATCGCTTCGACGCCGGGATCGCCGGAGCTCTGCGCGTCAATCCGACGGCCGGACATTTTCGCCATCATGCGGTGGACGTTGAAAACGGGGAGCGTAAGGCCGTTGCTCGCCATCGCGCGAAAGCCGGCGAAGTAGGGCTGGTCCTCGAATTCGAAGGCCCACGTGATCGCGCCCTCGAGGTTCACCCCGTGTTTCTCGGCGAGGAGGTGTTTGCGCGCAAAGCTCGCGGCCGTGTAGCTCGAGTAAACCGTGGTGTTGCGATAGCCGAGGTGCGGGCCCTGACACGCCGCGCAGCCATCGGGATCGGATTCGCCGATGATGATGGGCTTGCCCTTCAGCTCGGGAAACGACGCGAAGCGCGCGAAGGCCGTGTCGATGGTCTTGAGCTGGCCGCCGATGCCCATGCGCACATGGCCGTCGGGAAACGTGGGCGTCGTGCCTTTCGAGTGAAACGAGAGGAAATCGAGCGGCGTGCCGGTCTGGCCGGTGGCGTGGTTTTTCCCGCGCAGGCAGTGCTCGAGAAAATCCTGCATGAATTTGCCGCCGTCGCCCGCGGTATCCGGACCGCCGACACGCGCAGTCGGCAGCGCGCGGCGCACGGCGTCGATCGCGTAGTCGTGGAGTTTGCGAAATTCCTCGGGGGTGCCTTTCCAGTAGCCGATGTTGGCCTCGTTCCAGACCTGCCAATACCACGACTCGACTTCCTTCGCGCCGTAGCGCGCGACGCAGTGCTTCACCCACTGGTAAACGAGCTCGGCCCACTTCGTGTAGTCTTTCGGCGGGTAAGCCCAGCCGGTGTAGATGTCGTTGTAGGGAAACCCGGGGCGCCACTCGTGCTGGTAGGGCTCGGGTTTGGTCGAGAGCGCCTGCGGCATGAAGCCGATCTGCGCGTAGGGCTTCACGCCGTTGGCGAGATAGGCGTCGAAGATGCGGTCGACGATGGTCCAGTCGTAGATCGGGCGGCCCGCGACATCTTCGGTGTAGGCGTTGGTGCTGCCCCATTTCAGTGCGGGCGTGCCGTCGCCGGTGACGAGCAGACTGTGCGCGCGGAAATATTCCTGCGGTTCACCGAGGCGCCCGATATCGCGCAGGAGTTTTTTCCCGTCCTTCATGTAGGCGTAGTTCGGCTCGTCGGCGCCGAAGAAGCGGTAAATGGGCTTCAACTCGCTGCGGGGCTGCGCGACATCGACGCGGATGGTGACGGGGAAACTCGCCGCGGGCTCGGCCGTGCGAGAGTGCGTCGCGAGGAGCGCAAGAGATGACACGAAGAGGGCAAGGCAGGTGCGGTAGCGCATGGGTGGGGTGGCGTGAAGAGGACAGGCGACGGCACGGCAGGCGACAACGGATGTGCGGGCGGACAGTCGGGAAAACGCCGACTACGGGGGTGATGACGGTGCGATCCCTTGACGCACCGGCCGTGGCCACGCAGCGTCCGCGCCCGTGAACCCCACACTGGAAGCCACCCTGAACCAGGCGGTCGCGGCGCTGAAGGCCGCGCTGGGAGAAAACCTCTACTCGTGTTGCCTCTACGGGAGTGCCGTGCGCGGCAATGCGATCGACGGCGTCTCGGATCTGAACGTGCTGATCGTGCTGAACGATTCGCACAGCGCTGCGCACGAAGCGGTCGCTGCGGCGCTCGCCGAGTTCCCGCAGATCGATCCTTTTGTATTGGCGAAACGCGGATTTGCCCGCAGCGCCCGCGCCTTCGCACCGAAATTTGCGAGCATCAAGCGCCACCACCGCGTGCTGCACGGCGCGGACCCGCTCGCCGACGTCACCGTGGACAGCGCGATGGAGCGTTTTCTCTGCGAACAGGGTGTGCGCAATCTGCGTCTCCGGCTCGTCTACGCCTACGTGATGCGGCGGCGGCAGAAAAACTACGATCGCTTCGTCATGAACAACACGACGGCGATGTTTGTGCAGTTTTCCGAAGTGGTGCGTTTGGCCGGCGGGACCATTCCCACGGGGTTTCCGGAGCGGGTGAAAATTTTCGAACAGACATTTGGCATCGAAGGCGGAGTGCTGCACGAGCTGCTCGCGTTGAAACGCGCACCGCACCGCTTCACGGAGCCCGAAACGGTGGCGATGCACGCGCGGCTGTTTCCGGTGGTGGACGGGGTGCTGCGGTGGATCGAGAAACGTTGGGCCGTGTAGAGGGAACTGCGCGCTCCCCATGAACGAATTATCGCCAACCCTGATGCTGGCCTTTCTGCACACGATGAAAGGGCAGGATTTTCTGGGGCTGTTCTTCGTGTGGTTTCTCGTGACTTTTTTGACCGTGGTGTTCGTGCGGACATGGGGACACGACACGCCTTTCGTCACAGCCGTCGGGCTCATCAGCTTTGAGTTGCTGGCGGTCGCGCGCATTGTGGTTGGTTCGTTCTACGGGATGCAGCGTTGGGGGCTCCTGATTGTGATGATGATCGTCGGCGCGTTTTTTTTCCTGATTAGAGGGAAACACTTTGAGGGGACCGGAGGCGACTCCGGTGAGCCGGGCGGGACATGGTGGAGCAGCGATTCCGGATCTGGGAGTTCAGGTGGCGGGGGCTGCGGGGGTGGAGGCGGCGGTTGCGGGGGTTGCGGCGGAGGCGGCGACTGATGCAGGTGGGAATCGGATTTCGTCGCGAAATGGCGGGCTGGATCGAAGCCGGGCAGCACGGCGTCGACTGCCTGGAGATCACGGCCGAGCATTTCATCGGCGACACGGAGCGGCACATTGCGCAGCTCGCGCGGCGGCTGCCGCTCTACGTGCACGGGCTCGGGCTCAGCCTCGGGACTCCAGGCCCGCTCGACGCGCGGCGGGTTGAGGCTTTTGCGCGCGTGGTCGAGCTGGCGAATCCGCGCTGGGTGAGTGAACACGTCGCGTTTACCCGCACGGCCGAAGTCGATCTCGGGCATCTCAATCCCGTGCCACTCACCCGCGACGCGATGAAGACCGTCGCAGATCACGCGCGCGAAGTGGCCGAGCGCTGCGGAAAACCGATGCTAGTGGAGAACATCACGTCGCACCTGAAGCTGACGGGCGAGCTGACCGAGACGGAGTTTCTCAACTCGCTGTGCGACCGGGCCGATTGCGGGCTGCTGCTCGATGTCACGAATCTTTTCATCAACAGCCGCAATCACGGCTTCGATCCGCTCGCGTGGTTGCATGAGATCGAACCACGGCGCATCCGGCAGCTCCACATCGTGGGCTACGCGAAACAAGGCGAGCGCTACGTCGATTCGCACGCGGCGCCGATTCAGGAGGAATTGATCGAGCTCGCGCAGGCGGTGGTCGCCTATGCGCCGGTGGAGTCGATCATTCTGGAACGCGACGAGGACATTCCCGATGTGACGGGCCTCGAGGTCGAGGTGGCGAAACTTAAACGGATCGCCGGGAGGCCCTGAGGTGAAGCCCGCAGCCGCAATTGATTTTGTGACGGCCCTTGGCCGCCTCCTGCAGAGCGGCCCACTGCGTGATGCCTTCGCGGCCGATCCTGCGGAGGTGGCCCGGCAAATCGGTCTGAGCGAGAGCGAGCAAGGCGCGTGGCTGCGGCTTGCGCCGGCCGAACTCGAGGCGCAGGCGGTCGTGCTGCTGAAAAAGCGCTTTGATCTCGTGCGGCGCGGGCTTCCCCGGACGTGCCAGGCGCTCGGAGGCGAAGGGAAGGAAGCGTGGAAGATGTTTCGCACCTATGCGCGCGACTATTGGCCGGATCAGAAAAATCCGGTCGCGGATGACGCACGGGGCTTTTGTGAAACGCTCCGCCGCACGCGGCCTGACGCGCTCTGCCGCATCGAGTATCATCGCGTGCGTTTCCTGTGCGACGGAAGTCGGTGGAGCGTGCGCTGGTTGACCGCGGTGCCGTTTCGGAGCGGTTTTCGGCCGGGCGTGCAGATTTTTCTGCGCGGTCGGAGCACACGCTGGCATGAGTGGGTGGTTTACGCCGCGGCGTGAACAGAGGTAGGGCGGACTTCAGTCCGCCCTTTTGCGCGCCAGATTTCCGGACCGAGGGCGGACTGAAGTCCGCCCTACTTTATTCCGCGTCTTCCCAGCGTTTCGCGCGGGTGAGGGCTTTGGTCCAGCCGGCGAGGAGTTTCTGGCGCGGCGCGGATTTCATTGCGGGCGTGAAGCGGCGGTCGGCTTGCCACTGGGCCGCGATCTCGGCGGGGTTTTTCCAGTAACCGACGGCGAGGCCGGCGAGGTAGGCGGCGCCGAGTGCGGTCGTTTCGGATACGCGCGGGCGCACGACCGGCACGCCGAGGAGGTCGGCCTGGAATTGCATCAGGAGGTTGTTGGCGCAGGCGCCGCCGTCGACGCGGAGTTCCTTCAACGTGATGCCGGAGTCGGCCTGCATCGCGTCGAGGATGTCGTGGACTTGATACGCGATGCCTTCGAGCGCGGCGCGCGCGAGGTGCGCGGAGGTGGTGCCGCGCGTGACGCCGGCGAGGAGGCCGCGGGCGTATTGGTCCCAGTGCGGCGCGCCGAGGCCGGCGAAAGCGGGGACGAGATAGACGCCGCCGTTGTCGGCGACGGAGGCGGCGAGGGCTTCGACTTCGGCGGAGGTTTTGATGATGCCGAGGCCGTCGCGGAGCCATTGCACGACGGCGCCGGCGATGAAGATGCTGCCCTCGAGGGCGTATTCGGTGCGGCCGCCGATGCGCCACGCGACGGTGGTGAGGAGATTGTTTTTCGAGGCGATGGGTTTCGTGCCGGTGTTCATCAGCATGAAGCAGCCGGTGCCGTAGGTGTTCTTGACCATGCCGGGTTTGGTGCAGGCTTGGCCGAAGAGCGCGGCTTGCTGATCGCCGGCGATGGCGGCGATGGGAATCGCGGCGCCCCAGAGCGTGCAGTCGCCGTAAACTTCGCTGGAGTCGCGCACGGTCGGGAGCAGCGAGCGCGGGATGCCGAAGAGTTTGAGGAGGTCGTCGTCCCATTCGCAGGTCTTCAAGTTGAAGAGCATCGTGCGCGAGGCGTTGGAAACATCGGTCACGTGGACGCGGCCGCCGGTGAGATTCCACACGAGCCAGGAGTCGATGGTGCCAAAGGCGAGTTCGCCGCGGCGCGCGCGGGCTTTCGCGCCGGGGACGTTCTTGAGAATCCACTGGAGCTTCGTGGCGGAGAAATACGCGTCGACGACGAGTCCGGTTTTTTTCCGGATCATCGGCGCGTGGCCGGCGCGGCGGAGCCGGTCGCAGGCGGCGGCAGTGCGGCGATCCTGCCAGACGATCGCGTTGCAGATGGGTTTTCCCGTGGCGCGGTCCCAGACGACGGTGGTTTCGCGCTGGTTGGTGATGCCAATGGCGGCGATGTCGCTCGCGGAGAGTTGGGCTTTTTTCAGGGCGGCGGCGGCGACGCCGGATTGCGTGGCCCAGATATCGTTGGCGTCGTGTTCGACCCAGCCGGGCTGCGGGAAGATCTGGCTGAATTCCTGTTGGGCGATGGCGACGATGGCGCCGGCGTGGTCGAAGACGATGGCCCGGGAGCTGGTGGTGCCTTGGTCGAGGGCGAGGATGTGGGGCATCGGTTCGCGGCGGGGTTGGGTGGCGGAATTATTCCGGCACGAGTTCGGGCACGATGGGGCGGCCGATTTCGCGGCGGATCGATTCGAGGTTCTGGCGGATGAGGGCGCCCATCGACTCGCAGCGCAGATAGTCGTTGCGGTGATAGTGTTCGGCGAGGCCGGCGCGCAGCTCGTGGATTTTGTCGACCGGGGCGATGGGGTCGCGGGCCATGTCGTGCAAGAGGAGGCTGAGTCGCTCGGAGGCGAGTTGGGCGCGCTGGAGCATGAGCGTCTCCTCCTCGCGTTTGTATTGGTGCGCCGTCTCGGGGCGGAGGTGCTTCGTGCAGAACATCGCGAGCGAGGCGTTCTCTTTGAAGAACTGCGGCAGGTAGAAATTTTTCCGACCCTGGTAGCTCTGTTGGTCGAAATCCATCGCGCGGATACGGATCTGCCAGTCGTCGAAATCGGGCGTGAGGAGCACCACGAAGTTGTAGGAACGCATGTCGCCGAGGAGGCGCACGAAGCAGCGCTCGTTGAATTTCACGAGCTCTTTGGCGACGCGGATGGGGCGCAGCTCTTTGTGGTGGAGCCAGCGCTCGATGAAAATATCGCCGGGAATGCCGACGACGTGCTCCTCGACGAGCGTGGAGCCGTGCGTGATGAAGTTGAGGCGGTTGGGCGAGAGGAGATGTTCGAGTTCGAGGCCGTAGACGCGCGAGGCATCGGCCTTTTTCACGTAAAAATAGTCCTGATTGTCGTTGTAGGCGTTGACGATCCGGATGCGGAATGGCGTCGAGTTGCCGAACGTGCAAAAATCCACGCGGTCGACGTAAAGATGGCTGATGACCGAGAAATCGCCGTCGACCTTGAGGAGCGCGTAGACCTGTTTGAGCGCTTCGTTGAGCGCGGGCATCTCGGTCTGATCGTAAATGACGGTGTCCCAGAACGTGGGTTTGCCGCGTTCGTCGGTGAGCGGGATGACTTCCTGAAAACCGAGGAGGCGTTCGTAGGTGATCGGCAGGACGCGCTCGCGGCGGTAGCGGCGCAGGTAACCGCGGAGATCCGTGCTGATGGGAAAACTCGGTTTGCGCTGGGTCGGGGCGGGTTCGTGATACGTGAGCGCGTCGTCGGCCATGCGCGTGAACGTGGGCGGCGGCGCGGACGCTGGCAATGTTTCGCTCGGCCGCGGTCCGGCCCGTCTACCCGCGCGGTAGTCGCACCGTGGCGGTCGTGCCTTCGTCGACGATGCTCGCGATTTTGATCGTCCCGCTGTGTGCATCGACGATGGCTTTGGCGATCGCCAGTCCGAGTCCCGTGCGGCCCGCGGCGCCGGTGCGCGCTTTGTCGACGCGATAGAACCGTTCGAAGAGGTGCGGCAGATGCGCGGCGGGGATGCCCGGCCCGTTGTCCGCGACCACGAGCACGGCGTGGTCGGTCTCGGCGTGCACCCCGATCCGCACTTCGCCGCCCTCCCGGCCGTGGTAAATCGCGTTGGCCAACAGATTGGTGATCACCTGCTGCAGGCGGCCGGGATCGCCGATGATTTCCGTCGCCACCAGCTCCGTCACCAAGGTGATTTTCCGCTCCGCCGCGACGGTCCGGATCGACGCCACGGCATCGGCGGTGAGGGCGGCGAGGTCGATGCGCTCGGGTTTGGCGGCATCCTCGCCGGCGTCGAGCCGGGCCAGATGCAGCAGCGATTCGATCAGCCGCCGCATCCGTTGCGCGGCGCGTTCGCAGGCTTCGAGCGCTTCGCGGTGCTCTTCGGTGAGGCCGGGGGTCGCGAGGGAGTTTTGCACGTGCGTGACGATCACGGTCACCGGCGTGCGCAGCTCGTGGGCGGCATCGGCCGTGAAGCGTTGCTGGCGGGCAAACGCCGCTTCCAATCGCGAAAACGTGGAGTTGAGCACGTCCGCGAGTCGGTCGAGTTCGCTGTCGGTTTCGCGCGTGTTGATGCGTTGGCTCAGGTCGCCGATGGCAATTTTGGTCGCCGCCGTGCTGATGTCGTGGATCGGGCGCAGGGCGCGCGTGACCAGCCACCAGCCGAAGATGACCGCGACCGCGAAAATACCGACGCCGCCGAGCAGGAGCTTCCAGGCAAAGCGGTCCAACCTCGCCTGTTCGTCGGCAAACGGGCGGCCCACGAGGGCGATGTCGCCATAGTCCGCCGAGAAGTAGGCTTCGCGATACGGTCCGCGCGTGCGGGTGTGGGCGCCGAGCTGGCGCGCCGGTGGCTGGGGCAGATCGGCGGGGGCGTTGGGCGAGGCTGTAAACGGCACGCCGTTGTGCAGCCAGACCGCGAAATAGTAGCCGGGCGGGACCACGCTCCCGGCCGGGCGGGATGGTCGCGACGATTTGCGGGATTTCTTGTCGCGCGGCGGGGGCGGGGAGGGCGGAGAGAGCTCGGTCGAGGTTTTCTCCGGGAGGGGACGCCGGTGCTCATCGCTGAGCGCGACCGCCAGCCGGCTGAGTTCGTCGTTGACGCGATCCGCGACGGCGGTCGCCTCGAAATGGTAGGCCGTCAGTCCGAAGCCAAGCAGCAGGACGGAGAAGAGGAGCGCATACCACGCCTGCAGGCGCCAGCGGATCGAGTGGATCAGGCGCGGCCGTATGCTCATGCGATCACGTAGCCCTGGCCGCGGCGCGTCTCGATCAGCGACGCGCCCAGTTTTTTCCGCAGGTTTGAAACGTGCACGTCGATCACGTTCGAGAGTGTGTCGTCGTTTTCGTCGCCCACATGTTCGTAGAGCGCCGTGCGCGAGACGACGGCGCCGCGGTGGACCGCGAGAAATTCCAACACGGCGTATTCCCGCGCAGTGAGGGAGATCGCCGTGCCGTCACGCGTCACGGTGCGCGCCAGCGTGTCGATGCGCACCGCGCCGATTTCGAGCGCCGGGCGGACTTGTTGCACCACCCGCCGCACGAGCACGCGCAGGCGTGCGCAGAGTTCGTCGAGGTCGAAAGGTTTCACCAAGTAGTCGTCCGCGCCGCCGTCGAGGCCGCGCACACGGTCGGCCGTCGCGTCGCGCGCGGTGAGCATCAGCACGGGCGTGGCCTTGTGTTGGCGCAACCGCGCGAGCACCTGCCAGCCGTCGAGCTGCGGGAGCATCACATCGAGCACGACGGCGTCGTAGTTCACGCTCTGGGCTTTGTAGAGTCCGGACTCGCCGTCGGTCGCAGTATCCACGGCGTAGCCCTCCCGGCGCAGTGCGCGCGCAAGGCCGGAGAGCAGGTCGGGTTCGTCTTCCACCACCAGAAGTCTCATGTCGATGGGGAGGGTGGTTAGCATGAGTGGGGTGTGTCGACACGACTTCTCGCGGTGTCCGCCCAACCGTAGCAAACCGGAGGTTAACGGGACATGAAGCCGCGGCGGAAAAACCGCTTTTCCGACCGGAGTGGCCGGGATTTTTCCGCCATCGGCCGGCGTTAACGTGGCCTTAATGTTGGTTCTGCTAACCTCTCGGCCGATGCCCCGCCTCCGCTTCCTCGGCTCCGCTGTGTAGCGACGCTGAGCCGGCCTCCGTCCAACCGCCTTTCCAAAAATTTCCACGATCCTTGCCCAATTGCCCATGAAAACGAACTTGGCGCCCAGCCACCTCTCCTCCGTCGCTCCCCGTCGCCGCCGATTCATGCTCGCGGCGTTGCTCTCCGTGCTCGTCGCCGGCGCCCCCCTCGTTCCGCTCTCGGCCCAGACGGTCACCAGCGCCGTGCCGGCCTTCCTCAGTTTTCAAGGCCGCGTGACGACCCCCGCCGGCGCCATCGTCGGCGCGGGCACCCCGGTCAACCGCACGGTGACGTTCCGCATCTGGAACCACCCCTCCGATTCCCTCGCGGCCAATCTCCTCTACTCCGAGCAGCAGGTCGCGACCATCTCCGAGGGCGAGTTCAGCGTGCTCATCGGTCAGGGCGCCGCCACCACCGGTGCGCCGCTCGGCTATAGCGAAACCACCAAGGGCAAACCCACCGTCACCATCGCCGATGCCGGAGTCTTCGGCGGCGCCGTGCGCTACCTCGGTGTGACGGTCGACGATGGCAACGCCGGCACCGTCGATCCCGAGATCTCGCCCCGTCAGCAAATCGTGACTGCGGCCTACTCCTTCCGCGCCAAATACGCCGAGTCGCTCGGCTCGAACGGCACCAGCTCCCTCACTGCTCTCGACAACGGCAATGTCGGTATCGGTGTCGCCAATCCGGGCGCAAAACTCGAGGTCAACGGCTCCATCGCCGCCGCCAACAACATCGCCGCCAACGGCACCGACGGTTTCACCTTTCGCACCACCGGCGACGCCGACGGCGGCCTGTTTTCCCCTGCCGACGACACCGTCGTCATCCGCACCAACGCCGCCGAACGCCTGCGCGTCACGTCCGCCGGCCTCAGCATCACCTCCGGCGCGCTCTATTCGCCCAGTTACCGCTTTACCTCTCCCGGCGATGTGGACGGCGGGCTGTTCTCCCCGGCTGACGGTGTCGTCGCCATCCACACCAATAATACCGAAAAAATGCGGGTCGATCCCACTGGTCGCGTCGGCATCGGCGTCACGCCCGGCTACACCTTGCATGTGGTCAGCGCCACTCCCGAGGCCCTGATCGGAAAATCTGACGGCACCGGCGGCGCCCTCTACTTCGGCAACACCGCCCACGGCGTGAAACGCGGCTGGGGCGCCCAAACGAACGATGTCGGCATGTATACCTCCGGCGCCGACCTCTATCTCTCGGCCAACGGCGCTGTGACCACGCAGTTTGTCCTCAAGAACAACGGCAACCTTGGCATTGGCCTCGGGGCCGGCATCCCCGGTGAAAGACTGGCCGTGGGCGGCAATATTCGCGCCACCGGCGGCAACGCCGGTTTCCAGGTCGCCGATTCCAGCAACACGACGCGCGCCACGTTCTCTGCCGCCCAGTTAGCGGGTAACTTCAGCACCGATGCCGCGATTAACGACGTCGTTCTGCGCGCCGAGTCCGGCTCGAAACTCCTCCTCCAGTCCAATACCGGCACGTCCGCCGTGGCGATCACCAGTGGTAATCTCGTCGGCATCGGCACTGCCGCGCCCACCGAAAAACTGCACGTCAACGGGGGCGCCTACGTCAACGGCCAGCTCAAGGTCAACCAGGGCATCAAGGTCACCTCCGGCGTCGCGGCGCACGAGCAGGGCACGCACATCGAGTGGAATAAATTTGGCACCGGAAATTCCTTCATTCTGAACCAGAAGGGCCTCGGCTCCGGCGGCATCGTCTTCGGCGAAGTGGACTCCGGCAACGGGATCACCACCCGCATGGAAATCCTGGCCAGCGGCAATACCCGCTTCAACGGCCGCGTCGGCATTTTCAACGGCGATCCGCTGGCCAATCTGCACGTCTCGGGTTCGACGAACACCACGTTCACCCTCGAAGCTTACATGGATGCCGACAATATCACCGCGGCACCGAACAGCTCCTCGACCCAGCCCCATTCCATCATTTCCGACGCCCGCGTGCGCGCCTCCGCTTTCGACGTGATGTCGGACGCCCGCATCAAAACGGTGCTCGGCCGTTCGCCGGGCGCACCCGACCTCGCTACGCTCATGCAAATCGCGGTCACCGATTTCAACTACAAGGACACCGTCGAGCACGGCGCACGGCCGCAGAAAAAAGTCATCGCGCAGGAGCTCGAAGCCGTCTTCCCGCAGGCCGTGAATCGCTCCGTCAATCACGTGCCGGACATCTTCCGGCCCGCTCCCCTCAAAGATGGCTGGGTCGAACTGGCCACCGACCTGAAGGTGGGCGAACGCGTGCGCCTCGGCGCCGACAACCGCTTTGCGACGCATGAGGTGCTGGAAGTCGCTCCCGGCCGCTTCCGTCCTTCCGCCGCGCCCGCGGGTGACCAAGTCTTTGTCTACGGCCGCGTCGTGAACGATTTCCGCTCCGTCGATTACGAGGCGATCGCCATGCTCAACCTCTCCGCGACCCAGCAGCTCAAGCGCGACACCGATGCCGAGGTGAAATCCCTCCGCGCCGAAAACGCCGCGCTTCGGGCCGAACTCGCCGCTCTCGCGTCGCAGCAAAAAGCCCGCGATGCCAAACTTGCCGCCATCGAGAAACTCCTCTCGGCGTCGAGCACGGTGATGGCCCGCCCTGCCGCGCTACCGACCGCCAACGGCCAAGACTGAGCCGCCGCTCCGCGTCTCGCCACCCTCGTCTTCCTCCTCCCGTGCCCACGCCCGCGCTCTCCCTCCTGCCGCTCCGCGCGCTCCTCACCGGCGTCCTGCTGCTCGTCGTCGCCGGGCTCGGTTCCCCGCGCGTAGCGGCGTTTCCGCCCGCTCCGTTTTATACACTCTACGGCATGGTTCGCGATCAGGTCGGCGCGACCCTGCGCGTCGATGGTGCCGAGATCGTCCTCCTCCGCGACGGCACCGAGGTCGGCCGCGCCGCGATCCAGTCCGACGTGCGCGCCGATTCGAACTACGAACTCCAGATCCGCATCGACCGGAATCCCGCCGCCGCCCGCAGCTACAGCAATAAAGCCGTGCCCGCCCAAGGCCTGTTTTCCCTCGTCGTCGTGATGAACGGCCAGAACTTCTACCCCATCGAAGTGAGCGGCACCCTCCGCGCCGGCAACGGCGGCGAACGCGTCCGCCTCGATCTCAATCTCGGCGCCGACACGAACAACGACGGCCTTCCCGATTCCTGGCAGGAGTGGCAGCTCTACCAAGCCGGCCGCCGCCCCGGTCAGCCGGGCTGGGATATCAACCTGATCACCAAGCAGGGCGATTTCGACGGCGACGGCACGTCCAATTACCTCGAATACGTCGCCGGCACCTTCGCCGGCGATGCCACCGAACGTTTCGAACTCCGCCTCACCACGAAGACCGCCACGCAGGTCGGCTTTCAGTTCTACGCCATCACCGGCAAAGTTTACGGCATCGAAGAAAGCACCGATCTCAAGACGTGGACCGCCGTGCCGCTCGCGTCCGACCCGAACGGAGCGTTGGCCGATTTCTACCGCGCCACCGCCGTCGGCGTCGTGCCCGCTTACGTGACCGTCTCCCCCGGCGCCTCCCGCTTCTACCGCCTCACCGTGCGATGAAAACTCTCTCCGTCCGCTTCCCCGGCCGTCCTGTAGCCGCACCGGTTACGGTGCGGTTCCATCGCGCTCACTCCACGGTGGGCGGGCGCGTCCCTGCGCCCGCATTCTCTTCCTCACTCCTTCTCCTCCTTCTCCCCCTCTTCCTTCTCCTCACCCCCGCCGCCCACGCCCAGTGGCAAACCACCACCTATACGCTCCACGGCGGTTGGAACTCCCTTTACCTCCACGGCGACGCCACTCACGCGACCATCGAAGCGCTCCTCGCCGACAATCCCGAGGTGATCAACATCTGGCGCTGGAACCCCAACGCCAACCCGATCCAGTTCGGCAGCTCCCCGCTCATCCCCACCGCCGGCACCGCCGAGTGGAGCGTCTGGGTCAAAGGCCAACCGACGCAGACCACGCTCGCCTCGCTCAACGGCCAGACCGCTTACCTTGTCGAATGCTCCGGCGCGGCCGGCAGCACCTACTCGCTGTCGATTCCGCAAAAAGTGATTCCGCCGCGTAGCACCTGGGTGCGCAACGGCGCGAACTTCCTCGGTTTCCCCTCGAAGCTCGGCACGCCGTCGTATCCCACGTTTTCCAACTACTTCGCGACCTTCCCTGTCGCCACCGCCGCGAATACCAAGATCTACAAATACGTCGGCGGCCCGCTCGGCCCCGATAATCCCACGCAGGTTTTCTCGCCCACTTTCGAAAACCTCGACCGCACGCAGGCCTACTGGTTCGACGCCGCCGTCGTCGGCGATTTCTATGCGCCGCTCGAGGTGAGCCCGTCGAATCTCTCCGGTCTCGTCTACGGCCGCACCGGCACGCAAATCACCGTCCGCGTGCGCAACCGCACCGCCGCCGTTGTCACGCTCACCGTGGCGCCCGTCACCTCCGCCTCCGCGCCCGACGGCCAGGAACAGATCACCGCCGCCGTGCCGCTCACCCGCCGCGTCTTCAATACCACGACCCAGACCTACGACGATGTCGCCGTCTCCGGCCCCTTCAGTGTCGTCGTCGGCCCGCAGTCGTCAGTTGAACTCGTTTTCGGCCTCGACCGCTCCCTCATGACCGGCGCCACGGATGCGCTCTACTCGTCGCTCCTGCGCTTCACCGAGAGCAGCAATCTCATGGATGTCGTCCTCCCTGTCAGCGCGCGCGTCTCTTCGCTCGCCGGACTCTGGGTGGGCGACGTGGCCGTCACCAACGTCCAGAGCAAAGCCCCCGGCGCCGTCGGCAGCGCCACAGCCACCGCGTATCCATTGCGCGTGATTTTGCACGTCGGCACCGACGGCACCGCACGCCTGCTCTCGCAAGTCTACCTCGGCCGGCTCGCGCCTGCGCCCTACGCCTTCGGTCTCTGCACGCAGGAGCAGTTTTTGAAACCCGACGACAAAGCCAACGCCCGCCGCCTCGTCGCCGCGCACCTCCCGCTCGACACCGATCTCTCCGTCGGCACCGGCAGCGTCGCCCTCGGCGGAACCCTCGTCCGCAGCTTCACGATCGGTTTCAACGAGCGCACCAACCCCTACGTCCACACCTACCATCCCGATCACGACAACAAAGACGCCCGCCTCGCGCCGCTCGTCACTCCGCTGGAGAGTCCCACTATCGGGCGTGCGATGTCGTTTGCCTTCGCCCTGACGCCGCCGGCCGGCACCTCGTCATCCGGCTGGGGCAGCACCGTCCTCGGCGGCACGTATTCCGAGACGGTCACCGGCCTGCACCGCGATCCGCTCACGGTCACCGGCACGTTCGAACTCCGCCGCGTGAGCGAGCTCGGCAGCATCACCACGAATTGAGCGCCCCCGTCCAGCCATGAACCTGCGCCTCCCGTCCTTTTCCCGCTGCGTCGCTCTCGCCGTGCTCCTGTTGGCCGGCGCGACGCTCGCCCGCGCCCAGTTCGAACTCTCCGGCGTGGCGTTTACCCGCCTCTACCCGACCGGCGCGGTCACCGTCCTCTCCGTTACGAATCGCGGTTCCGGATACACGTCGGCTCCGACCATCGATATTTCCGGCGGCGGCGGCACCGGCGCGACGGCGACAGCCACCGTGGCCGGCGGCGTGGTCACCGGTTTTACGGTCACCAATGTCGGCTCCGGCTACACCTCGGCGCCGACCGTTTCCTTCACTGGCGGCGGCGGCACGGGCGCGGCCGCTGTGGCCCTCTTGGGCAAAGTGCCCAACGAGCCGAGCAACACGCCTCCCGTGCTCACGCCGCAGTTCGCGGTCGAGTTCACCAACTCCGGCGGCTCCGCCGTCACAGGCATCGCGGCCGGTGCGCCCGTTTACGCCGCGTCCATCGTCGTCGTCGTGCGCCGCTCCACCTTCGGCAGCAGTTTCGCGCCCGGCGTCCCCCGCTACTTGCTCGGCGATACGATCGTGCCGCCCAACACCCAGGTGGATTCGGTGAGCATCGCCGACGCGACCTACTGGCGCCCGCAGCCCGTGGCGATCGGCGAGAGCTTCACCCAGACTGCGACCGCGACCACCGAGACGCCGCTCACGCTCGTCCTCGGCTCCATTACTGTCACCAACGGCGGCACCGGCTACACCTCGACCCCCACGGTGACGTTCACCGGCGGTGGCGGCACGGGCGCCGCGGCCACCGTCACGCTCACGCAAAACACCGTCACCGCGATCAATCTCACCAGCGCCGGCAGCGGCTACACTTCGCTCCCCGGCATCACGATCACCGGCGGCGGCGGCACGGGTGCGACCGCTGTGGTGGCGACGCCGCCTTTGCCGTATTACTACAGCCCGCACGCCGAGCGCGTCTTCGCCTCCCAGGCCGGTCGCGTCAATATCACGTGGGTCTCCCGCGTGCCCGTCCCCATCGCCGGCGATGCGACGCTCAAGTTCCGCTTCCGCACCGAGTCGTTTGCCGTGTCCTCGTCCACGACCAAGCCCGCCCGCACCATTTACTGGACCGAGCGCAGCTTCAACGGCCCCGTCGTCAACATCCCCACCGGCAAGATCGAGACACTTAATCCTGTCTACAGCGCCAACTTTCCCGCCGTGGTGACGAAGGAATATCAACCCGTCGGACTGGAGAACACCGATCCCAACACCGCCCCGCCGCCTGAGCTCCGCACGCTCTGGTTCCAAAAGCAGGCGGGCATCGGCCAGCTCCGCGCCTACAATCTCGAGGGCCGCGTGCTCCTCGAATATCTCGGGCCTCTGAAGCAGGGCGCCTCCGCGGTTTACGAATTCCTCGGCGCCGATGTCGTCGATATCGTGCGCGTCGCGCCCACGGTCACGACCGTCGTCAGCCTCGGCGAAAAAATCACTCCGCGCGATGGCGACGGCCGGCTCCTGCCGATCGACAACAGCTCCGAGTTTCTCGCCTCGCCCGTCTTGGACACCAATTTGGATGGCGTCCAATACTACGGCACCACCAACCGCGCCGACGGGCGCCAAGTGTATTACGCCGAACGCGAGACCGACAGCCCCGAGCGCGTCGTGTTTTACTGGCTCGAGAAAACCGATGCCGCGATTCACTTCCTGAATTCACCCGCGACGCCGAACCTCGGCATCTACTGGCCGAAAGTGAAAAACGCCTACTCGCAGGTCTGGCCTTCCGGCGTGGGCGCCTATGCCCACTACACGGTCGCGACCGCCGGCAGCACCGCCGCCACCGGGCTCCAGTTCGCCGCCGGCCAGGCACCCCAGATCATTTTCCAAGACGATCCCAACCAGACGCAGGCCACGATCGATCCGGCGAGCCAGCGCCTCCAGGTCACCTTCGCCGGCGATGGCCTGAACCGCACTCTGCTCAAATTCACCAACGCCAACGATGTCTGGTATGTCCGCCTTTTCACGCAGGCCGACGGCAGCGCCGGCTTCCTCGAAGGTGACAGCCAGGCCGCCCTCTCCACCACGGCGCAAGTCGGCGACCGCATCGACGCTCCGAGCGGCTACCTCCGTGGCGGCTACATCGCGGGCGGCACCAACTATCACCCCTCCGCCTACATCAATCCCTTCACTGCCGGCGCGGTCGCCGCGGAAGCCGGTGCGATCATCCCCGTCAACGCCATGCCCGGCGAAAACGTGCTCAAAATCTGGTGGTTCAAGAAAATCGTGCCGCCGAGCGCCGCCTTCGAGGCGTTCTACGTTCCCGCCAAAATCGGCACCTACACCGTCTCCTACCCGACGAATCCATCGACCATCGTCCTCGCGTCCAACGCCGGCAGCGGCGATCTCAGCGCCGCGGAAATCGCCGGCGGCCTCTACATCCAAAACGATCGCGCGCTCCCCGGGTTCAACCCCAACGAAGAGCACGCCATGATGATCGCCGGCCGCGCCTACGCTCTGCGCGACGATCTCAACATCACCGCCATCGGCGGACCCGTCGCCTACACCTCTGAGCCGTATGTTTTGGTCAACTACGTGTCGCCGCTCGATGCCCGGCCCGCCATGCACGCGTTTAAGGTCCTGCGCGAAATCCGCACCGGCAACGTGGCCAACGATGTCGCCTTCGACTACCCGATCACCGCCGGCACGATTTTGCAGGGCCCCATGCCCTTGCCGATCCTTCCGCTGCCCCTCGACGCCGCGGGCAAAACCAAAAACGTCGAAGTCAACCTGACCCCCGACGGCGCGCGCAGCCTGGAGGCGCCCGACCACTACCAGAAGTTCACCTTCAACGACCGCAAGGGTTATACCTGGGTTTACCGCGCCGCCCATGAAGCGACGCCCAAGGGCGACGTCGTCCGCGTCGATGTTACCAACCAAGGCTCCGGCTACACCTCCGCTCCCGCCGTCACGATCACCGGCGGCGGTGGCACGGGCGGCGCCGCCGTCGCCACGCTCTCCGTCAACGCCCTCACGGTCGGTGCCAGCGGCACCGGTTACTCCACCGCACCCAAGGTCACCTTCACCGGCGGCGGTGGAGGCAGCGGCGCGGCGGCCACGGCCTCGGTGGTCAATCGCATCGGCGCCATCAACGTCACCAATGGCGGCAGCGGCTACACCTCCGCACCCACGGTGACGATCAACGGCGCCGGCAGCGGTGCCACGGCCACGGCGACGCTCAACTACCGCGTCGCCACCATCTCCGTTACCAACGGCGGCTCCTACACGTTGTTTAACCTGCCCTCCGTGACGAGTTCCGGCGGTGGCGGCACCGGTGCGACCGCGCGGGCCAATTTCCTCGATGGCGTCATCCAGTCGGTGACCGTCACCAACGCCGGCTCCGGCTATACCTCGGCTCCGACCGTCACCTTCAGCAACGGCAGCGCCACCGCTACGGCGACCATGACCGGTTACGTATCCGCCATCACGGTCACCGCGGGTGGCGCGGGTTTTGGCGCCTCGCCCACGGCGACGATCAGCGGCGGCGGTGGCACCGGCGCGACCGCCTCCGTCGTGACCGACGGCTACGTGTCCGGCCTCACCATCACGAATCCGGGCAGCGGATACTCCACCGTCCCGACGGTGGTCTTCAGCGGCCCCGGCACCGGCGCCACCGCCTCCGCCACCGGTCGCGTTTCTGTGATTTCGGTGACCACTCCGGGCGGCTACTACACGTCGGTGCCCACGGTCGGCATTTCGGGCGGCGGCGGCAGCGGCGCCACGGCGACGGCCGGCGTCTCCGTCACTCCGTCCACCGGCATGCAGTTCTACTACACGATGCGCGAGGGCTTCTACGTCCCCGGCGTCGTCACCCAGCCCGCCATCGGCACGATTTTGCCTTATCTGCGCCCGATGATCGGCGGCGTCCCGCAAGGCGACCCCATCACCGGCACGCCATTGCGTATCACCTATCGCCCCGTCTGGCCTACCAACGCCCCCGAGTTGCGCGTCGCCGAGACGCTCACCCTGCCCAAGTTCGGCCTCCCCGCCGTGCTCAACCAGACCAGCGCGAACATCCTCTATCAACAATCCGTCGCCGCCGACGGCCCGCCCAAGGCCAGCGTCATCCTCCACGATCCCATCCGCGAAAAGACCTACCCGCTCGTGAGCTCCGGTGGACTGACCCGCCTCCCGGCCTCGATTCTCACGACCGCGTATCAGGGAAAAACTTATTTCCAAGGCCTGCCGCCGCACCTCCAGTCCCGCTTCTTCTACGATCCGTTGCGCGGCACCAAGGGAGCCCTCGTCCTCGTCGGCGTGTTCGTCGATGAGATGGCCGGCGAAGATTACCTGAATCTCAACGTCCTCTCCAACGACGACAAACTCGCCCTCGAAAACCTCGCGTCCTCCGGTGACACCGACCGCAGCCCCTGGCTCGCCGCGGTCAGCGCGCTTACGACCGATGTCGAGACCTTCGTCGAAGATCCGCTCAAGGCCGGCACCTACAAATCCAACGGCGCCCCCGTCCGCGTCGGTTCGCAGGAGCTCGCCGTTGTCACTCACTCCGACACCGCTGTCGCCGACTACGCCCTCACGGCCACCGGCACCGGCGCCGGTTGGGTCACGATGTTGTTCGGCGATGGTCAGGCCTTCACACCGACCGGCGATCCCGTCGCCCTGCAAGTTTTCAAAGTCACGCCGCGCCTCAACACCGGCGAACTCAAGGTCAACCTCTCCTCCAATCCCCTCGACGAAAAAGTCTCCCTGCGTCACAGCGCCGACTTCGCCGCGAAACCCGAGGACTACGAATTCGAATGGCGCTACGCTCCCCCGCAGGACGGCGTCGCCCCCGGCGTTTACAGCTACGCGATCACCTCGCGCCTCGCCACCGCCTGGCGGCTCGCTCAGAGCCCTGCCGGCGTGCTCCCCACGAGCGCCGAATACGCCGCCGCCCTCCTGACCACGCTCCCCCGCGGCGTCACGATCAACGCCCCCGGCTTCACCGGCGGCACGGCGCGCCCCGGCCTCGTCGCCCGCTCCGAAGCCGGCGTCAACTTTGCATCCGGCGTGCCCGCGCAGATCTACTTCAGCGCCGAGGTCGCCGATCTCACCGGCTTCGTCCTCTACGTGAATGGCGTCGCCGCGCTCGCCTACAACGCCCCCTCGCAGTTCACCAACACCGCCTCCAGCACCGGCCTCGTCCCCGGCGGCAGCGGCCTCTCCCGCCAATTCGAGGTCAACGGCAATTTCTTCCAACAGGGCGAGAACACGATCGAAGTCGCGCTCTACTCCACGAGCGACCCGGGCGCCGTATCCGGCATCGACTTCCGGCTCCACGCCTCTGCCGAGACCGACCTCGTCGTCGCCGGCGGTTCCCCGTGGCAGACGCCCAACGGCACCTACCTCAACCAAATCGTCGTCGGTGGTTCGCCCACCGCGCCCCTCGGCAGTCCGCTGCTCGTGCTGAGCGACAACTATTTCACGATGCGTTATCGCCCGAAGACCGTCGGCGGCGTCACCGCCAACGTCGCCGGCACCGGCTGGTCCCGTTGGATGCCCGCGAAACTCGTCGAAGGTTGGATCAAACGCGTGCTCGCCGGCATCAATCCCTTCAACCAACGCGTCTCCGATCTCTACAACAACGCCGTCAACACCGACGTCTCGCTCCTCACGCAGGCCGGCACCCGCTGGGAGGGCAACGTCGCCCTCAGCCTCTCCTCGATCAACGATTTCGGTCTCATCGAAATCTACGAGACCGTCCTCAACCGCGGGAAAAACATCTCCATCGAGGCGGGCTACGATTACGCGCCCGCCAACGACGCGCTCCTGCTCGCCGCCGGTTATCTCAACGATCTCTACACGATTCTCGGCAACGAAGCCTACGCCGACGCCGCCAACCCCACCATTTCCGTCGACGGCAGCAGCTCGGCCACCGAAGTGAACACCTCGCGTTTCTCCTTCGAGGGTCAGGTGAAGAGCGTCCTCGAAGAAGAACTCGCGCTCCTCCGCGGCCGCGACGATTTCCTCTCGCCCAGTGTCGGCACTGCGCCCGCTTACAATCGCCTGTATTGGAACTACACCCGCGGCATCAATTCCGGCGAAGCCCTCTACGCCACCAACTACAACATCGCCGAAAAAGCCGGCAGCCCCACCGCCAACGGCACGCTCGATGCCGCCGATGCCCAGCGCATGTTCCCGCAGGGCCACGGCGATGCTTACGGCCACTACCTCACCGCGCTGAAGGGTTATCAACGCCTCCTCCGCAGCCCGCACTTCTCGTGGACGCCTCGCAGCGAAGCCGTGACCGTCCTCGGGCAGGCGATCCAGATCGACTATTTCGACGAGCGGAAATTCGCCGGTGCCGCCGCCAACGTCGCGCGCTCCGCCCAGCAGATCCTCGCACTCACGCATCGCCAAAGCTACCAGGACGATCCTGCCGCCGGCTGGTCGCACTTCCGCGACGGCAAATATAATTCCGCCACCAACACCACGCGCCACTGGGGCCTCGACGAATGGACCTCCCGCGCGTCCCAGGGAAGTTACTACAACTGGATCGTCGGCAACGCCCTCCTCCTGCCGACCGACATCAATCCGACGCACACCGGCGTCCAGGTCATCGACCGCACCACCGTCCCCGAGCTCAAGGAACTCACCGCGCTCGCCAATGAATTCCAGACTCGCATCGACAACGCCAACGCCCACCTCAATCCCCTCGGCCTCAGCCCCGGCGCCATCGCCTTCGATATTTCCGCCAGCGAGCTGAAGGGCGGCAAATCGCATTACGAACAGATCTACGATCGCTCCCTCCGCGCCGCGTTGAACGCCAAGGGCGCCTTCGACCAGGCCGCGCGCATGACGCGCCTCCTGCGCAACCAGGCGAACCAAGTCAGCGACCGCAACGACGCCATCGTCGATCAGGAGGAAGCCTACGTGCGCCGCCTCATCGAGCTCTACGGCACGCCCTATCCCGGCGAGATCGGCGTCGGCAAAACTTACGCCCAGGGCTACGCCGGCCCCGACTTGCTCGAGTGGTTCATCGTCGACCGTCCGACCGATGTCATCGACAGCTCCGCGCCGCTCACGCTCACGGTGAAGATTCCCACCGCCGTCAGGACGTTCGCCGGTTTCGCCGTCGCCGATATCACGGGCGCCTACACCGACCAAATGGCGACGCGCACGATCACGATGCAGCCGAACCGCTTCGTGCAATATTCCGACCAATGGCAAAACGGCACCTCGTTGGGGCTGCGTTCGGTCACCGGCACCTTGCAGCAGGCCTTGCTCGATGCCGAGCAGGCCCGCGTCGCCCTCGACGCCGGCAGTCTCGCGCTCAACAACCGCTACGCGATTTTCGAACGCCGCCTCCAACTGTATCAGGAAATGGTCGACACCCACATGAGGACGCTGCAGCGCGAAAAATCCGCCTCCGCCGAGATCGCCCGCCTTGCCCTCGTGAAGGCCGCGCTGAATGCCGCGAGCGGTGGCGCTGCCTCCGGCGCCAGGGCCATCAAGGACTCGGTTGAGGCCCTCTCGGAATACATGCCCCGCGTCAACGGCCTCGCCAACGACATGACGTTCACCATCCGCGGCTCCCTCAAGATCGGTCAGCTCACGGTGAGCAAGATTCTCACGGCGTTGAGCCTGGCACTGAGGACTTCGGCCACCGGTATGGAGATTCTGCAGAGCAAGGAACGCAGCTCAATGGAGGAAGACGTGCGCGCCTTCGCGTTCAGTTATTCACAGGCGCAGGTCGCCTATGAATACGAAATCCTCTTCCGCGAACTTACCGGGGGATACCAGGAAGTCGCCCAGCTCGCCGTAAATCTCCAGCGCGCCGGTGAACGCGTGCGCAACCTCATGGCTGAGGGCGAGCGCATCCAGGCCGACCGCGAGACGTTCCGCCAACGCGCCGCCGCCGTCATCCAAGGCTACCGGACCAACGACCTTACGTTCCGGACGTTCCGCAACGAAGCCCTCGAGCAATACCGCTCCCTCTTCGATCTCGCCGGTCGCTACTCCTACCTCGCCGCAAAATCCTACGACTACGAGACCGGCCTCCTTGGCAGCGCCGCCGGCCAATCCGTCATCTCCGGCATCGTCGCGAGCCGCGCCCTCGGCGATCTCACCGGCGGCGTCCCGCAGGCCACGGTGAGCACGCTCGGCGACGCCGGCCTCGCCGGCACGATGGCCCGCATGCAGGCCGACTGGTCCGTCGCCAAAGGCCGCCTCGGCATCAACAACCCCGACGAAAACGGCACGCTCTTCTCTCTCCGTCGCGAGCTCTACCGCATATTGCCCACCTCCACCGAAGATACCGCGTGGCAGCAGACCCTCGAGCAGCATGTCATGAGCAATATCATGGCCGACCCCGATGTCGCCGCCCACGCGCGCAACCTCCGGAAAGCCGACGGCAGCGCCGTCCCCGGTATCGTGATACCGTTCAGCACCACGATCCAGTCCGGCTACAATTTCTTTGGCCTTCCCATCGCGGCCGGCGACCACGCCTTCACACCGTCGAACTACGCCACCAAGATTTACTCCGTCGGCATGGTGCTGCGCGGCTACATCGGCATGGATCCCTACGCTGCCGGCACTCCCAACGCCGGCTCGCCCAACTCCACCGCCGCCAACGCCCTCAGCGCCACACCCTACGTCTACCTCATCCCGACCGGGGCGGACTACATGATCGCGCCGCCGCTCGGCGACACCGGCTCCGTGCGCAGTTGGTCCGTGAAAGATCAGGCGCTGCCGTTGCCCTTCAACCTCGGCGCGACGTCGTTCTCGACCACGCAGTTCTTCAACGCCGACGGCACGCTCAGCGAGTCGCCGTGGGTTCTCCGCAAACACCAGGCTTTCCGCCCGGTGAACGACCCTGCGTTTTTCTACACCACCGTCCCGACCGAATTCACGAGCTCGCGCCTCGTCGGCCGCAGCGTGTGGAACGGCGGCTGGAAGATCGTCATCCCTGCCAATACCCTCTTCGCCAACGAGCAGGAAGGCCTCAGCCGTTTCGTGGCCTCGGTGAAAGACATCGAGCTCTTCCTCCGCACGTATTCCCACTCCGGCAATTAAAGTAGGGCAGGGTCTCTGACCCGCCCTCTCCCCGCCATGCACCGCACCCTTCTCACTCTCCTTTTCACTCTCACTTTCCCTTTCACTCTAACTCTCCGCGCCCAACCCGCCACATCGCGCCCCGTCGGCTACCTCGTGCAAACGATCCCCGCCGGCCAGACGCGCTCCTTCTCCGTCCCCTTCGACGCCGACCTCACGTCACAAGCCGGCGCCGTCGGCCGTATCACCGCCGTCGGCACGAACTTCGTCGAAAACTCCGCGGCCGCGTGGACGCCCGGCGCATTTTCATCTCCCGCCGCGCCCTACTTCGTGCGCCTCACGAGCGGCGCCCACACCGGCCGCGTGTTCCAAGTCTCCACCACCGCCAACACCGCGACGCGCCTCACCCTCGTCACCGACGGCCTCGATCTCACGACGCTCTCCCTCGAAATCGGCACGACCGCCGGCGCCGCCTTTGAAATCGTCCCCGGCGACACCCTCGCATCCTTCTTCGGCACGACGACGCCCACCGACACCCTCGTCGTCCAAGGCGCCGCCGATCCCCTCGCCGCCGACCTCGTGCAAGTCTGGGGCGGTGCCGCGTGGTTGAACTTCTACTACAACACCACGTGGGCCCGCTGGGCCCGCGACTCCGACACGATCACCGATCCCTCCCGCAACGACTTCCTCCTGCGCTCCGACCGCGGCCTCATGCTCACCCGCCGCGCCGCCACGCCGCTCACCCTCGCCGTGATCGGCCGCGTCCTCGCCACGCCCCAACGCGCGGTGCACGCCCGCTCCGAAAACGCGCTCACCTTCCTCGCCCCCATGCAAGCCGCCGACACCACCCTCGGCGCCCTCGCCCTGCAAACCACCAGCCGCACCACCGGCTGGCGCTCCTCCGCCAACCCCGCCGACGCCGACCTCCTCCTCGTGTGGAGCGGCACCAC
>CALRZR010000041.1:0-40685 GCA_943372705.1 Opitutus sp. GAS368
CTCGTCTTTGGTGCACCACGGCAGGCGATGGAAATCTGGCGCGACTTGCTGGCCGTCGATAAGCGGGGCGGCCAGATCCGCACCGCGACGAGTTCGGGGCACGTGCCCGCCGAAAGCCGTATGAGCGTCGTGCGCGCGGGCCGAAAAGAGCCGCGGTTGACGTTGATCAGGTTGGAACCGCGCACGGGTCGCAGTCATCAGCTGCGCGTGCAAAGTGCGAAGCGGCATCTGCCGATCGTCGGCGATCAAACCTACGGAGATTTTTCGGCCAACCGGGCGTTCGCGAAAATCGCGGGCACGAAGCGGCTGTTTCTACACTCGCTGGAGACGGGATTCGACTACGAGTGGCGCGGGCAAACGTGGCGATTTGGGGCCAAGGCACCCTTGCCGGCCGAGTTCGAGAAGTTCCTTTGACAGAGGGCGCGGAATAAGCGGAATGGCGCGTTTTACGTCGCCATGATTCTCCCGAAAAACAACCGCCTCAGTTCCGAACAGCTCGCCGAAGTCACCGCGATCGTCGGCGAGTTTGGGTGCAAAATTCAGCAGATTGTCGGTGCCGTGCGGACCATTTACGCGATTGTCGGCGACGAGCGCGACGAGCTGATGATCAACCGGCTCGAAGGCCTGACCTACGTCGACCGCATCGACCGCATCCAGTCGCCCTTCAAGCTGATGGACAAGCGGTCGGACCTCGCGAGTCACCGGATCACGATGGGTGGGGTCACGTTGGGCGAGGAGCTGCTGGTGATCGCCGGCGCGTGCACGATCGATCCAAAAAATCCCAACTATTTTTACGAGACGGCGGCGGCCGTGAAGGAGGCCGGGGCAAATGCGCTTCGTGGCGGCGTGTGGAAACCGCGCACGAATCCCTACACGTTCCAAGGCGACGTGAAGTCGCTCGATATTTTGATGGAGGCTTCGCGCCGCACCGGTTTGCCGGTCGATACCGAGGTGATGGAGGAAGCGCACATCAAGTTGGCCCTCGATGCGGGCGTGCATACGCTGCAGGTCGGCGCGCGCAATGCGCTCAACTACTCGCTGCTCCGTGCCATCGGCAAAGCGATCGCCGAACGGGACAATGCGGTGCTCTTGAAACGGAGCATTCACATGGGGCCGTTGAGCGAGTTCATCTCGGCAGCCGAATACATCGCGGCTTTTGGAAATCCGAACGTGATTCTTTGTCCGCGTGGCACGACGCCGACGCTGGACGGCTACCGCAATCATCCCGATGAGAGCATTACCCCGCTGTTGAAGGAAAAGACGTGGGCTCCGGTCGTCGTCGACCCATCGCATTCGGTCGGCAAGGCGACCTACGTGCCGGCAGCGGCGCTGGCGGCGGTGGCGTATGGCGCCGACGGACTTTGCATCGAAGCGCACGTCGAGCCGTCGAAGGGGATCGGTGACGATCCGAAGCAGGCGCTGACACCGAGCGTGCTGCGCGAAACGATTGCACAGGCGAGGCAGCTCTTCGCGTTGCGGCGCGGAGCAAGGACGAATTGAGCTGAGAAGGAGAACGAGCGTGCTTGACGAGTGTGGCCTCATGAGGCCACATTGCGCCGATGAAGCGCAAAAAAACAGCCAAGGCCGCAGAATATCCGGAGCCGAAAGATACCGCCCTCCAGATACGGGAGGACGCGGCGGCCTACGGGTTGCGGCGCGATGTGCTCGGCGTGCGCGAAGCGAAAGACCAGTTGTCCAGCCTGCTCCAAAGGGCAGCGGGCGGTGAGGAAATCGTCATCACCAGCGACGGTCGACCGACGGCGATGATCGTGCGCTACAAGCCGGTCATCCGTGGGAAGCCGTTCCGGCCGAACTGGGCATTGCTTCGATCCATGCCCATGACGTCGGACTCGACGCCGCATATCCGTTCCGAGCGCGATGGCGGGTCTTGAGCGGCGATGTATCTCGACTCATGCGTGCTGGCGAAGCTGTTTGTGTTTGAGCCGGATTCCGAGGCCTGTGCGGCCAAGGTTTCCGGCTCGGTTATTGTCTCCTCCGAGCTGGCCTACGGTGAGTTTTTTTCGACATTGCTGCGCAAAGAACGTGCGGGGGAAATCACGGCGGAGCAGCGCGACGCGCTATGGAAAGATTTCGAACGGCAGATCCGCGAAGAGAGCATCTATCTCGCGGTTCTCGACGGCACAATAGCCCGCCGGGCCAAAGAGGTGATGCTCGACGTGCATCCGCATGTGCCGCTACGCACCCTCGACGCGATCCATCTGGCGACCTATCTCTCGGTGGTGACCGGCCCGCTGTTCACGAAAGATCACCGTATGAGAGACGCGGCACGGCTGCTGGAAATTCCGCTGGTGGAGTGAGCAACGGCGAAACCAAACCAATCACAGCAAGCTAAGCTGTGAGTCATCGGCAGGGGCGACGGAGATTTTTTTCTTCGGCTTCGCGGTCGGTGCAGCCGCGGGGAGCGAGACGTCGGTGTCGTCGCTCTCGAGCTTGGCGAGAATGGTCTTCGCGCGGTCGATCACGCTAAGCGGTAAGCCGGCGAGGCGCGCGACTTGGATGCCGTAGCTGCGGTCGGCGGCGCCGGGGACAACACGGCGGACAAAGACGATGTCGTCGTTCCACTCTTTCACGGCGACGGAGAAATTGCGCAGGCGCGGGAGGTGTTTCGCGAGCTGAGTCAGCTCTTGGTAGTGCGTTGCGAAGAGCGTGCGTGCGCCGCGCGATTCGGCGCGGTGGAGATGTTCGACGACGGCCCAAGCAATCGAGAGCCCATCATAGGTCGAAGTGCCGCGCCCGATCTCGTCGAGGATGATGAGCGAACGGTCGGTGGCGTTGTTGAGGATATTGGCGGTCTCGTTCATCTCGACCATGAAGGTCGAGTTGCCGCGCGCGAGGTCGTCGCTGGCGCCGACGCGGGAAAAAATGCGGTCGACGAGGCCGACGCGGCAGGATTTCGCGGGCACCCAGCAACCGACTTGGGCGAGGAGCGTGATGAGCGCGATCTGGCGGATGTAGGTCGATTTACCGGCCATGTTGGGACCAGTGAGGAGGACAACCTGAGCGTCGTCGCAGGCGAGCAATGTGTCGTTGGGGACGAAGGCCGCACTCGCGCCGCGGGCGAGGGTCGTGTCGGGCGACCGGAGCATCTGTTCGACGACCGGGTGACGGCCTTCGGTAATTTCGAGGACGTCGCCCTCGTCGATCGTCGGGCGGCAATAATCCCACTCGCGGGCGAGCAGCGCCCAACCGGCGAGGACATCGAGTTCGGCGAGCGCGTCGGCGGTGTGGGCGAGGGCGACGGAATCGTCGAGGACGGTGGCGACGAGTTGGTTGAAAAGTTCGAGTTCCCGCGCGGCGGCATTTTCCTCGGCGTGGAAGATTTCCTTTTCCTTTTGTTTGAGCGACTCCGTGACGTAGCGCTCGCCACCGACGGTCGTTTGCCGGCGGATGTAGTCGGCAGGGACGAGGTGGAGATTCGCTTTGGTGACTTCGATGTAGTAGCCAAAATTATTTGTGAAGCGCACCTTCAGGCTGCGGATGCCGGTGCGCTCCTGCTCGGCGCGTTCGAGATCGGAGAGCCACGTTTTGTTATTCGTGGTCAGCGAGCGCAAGCGGTCGAGCTCGGCGTCGTAGCCGGGGCGGAGATAGTTGCCGTCGGCGAGGTCGTTGGGAAGTTCGTCGGCGAGGGCACTGAGCAGGAGTTGCCGCAATGCCGGCAGCTCCTGCAGTTGAGAGCTAAGAGCCGAGAGCTGAGAGACCGAGCCATTGAGGCTGAAGCCGGCGAGCTCGGCGTGTAGAGTCGGGATCTGCGCGAGGGTGTCGCGGATGCCGCCGAGTTCGCGGGGATTGCGCAGGCGGTTTTGGAGGCGGCCCAAGATGCGCGGAATGTCGCGGACGTTGCCGAGGAGTTCGCGAAGCGAGGCGAGGCGGGAAGGTTGAGCGAGTAATTCGCCGACGAGCGATTGGCGGCGGTTGATCTCAGCGAGATCGAGGGTAGGGGAGGCGAGCCAGCGCTCGAGGAGGCGGGCGCCGGCGGCGGTGCCGGTGCGGTTGATCGCGGTGAGCAGCGAGCCGTCGCGCGCACCGCGGCTTGAGGAAAAGATCTCGAGGTTGCGCAGCGTTGCGGGGTCGAGGAGGAGGGTGCGGGCACTGCGATATTCCTGAAGGCCGCGGAGGTTTTCCGGTTTCGCGCAAAGATTTTCTGTCGCGTAGTAAACCAGCGCGCCGGCGGGGCCGAGAGCCGGGTGCGTGTGGGCGAGTCCAAAGCCCTGAAGATTCAGGACGCCGAGAGTGTCCATGACCGTCTTCGCGCCCGTGGCGGTGTCGAAGTGATAGCCGGGGAGTTCGGTGACGAGGCGAGAGGAGGCGAAGGCGTGAAGGGCGTGAACTTCGACTTGGTCGTGCGGGGCGGCCTGCCAGCGTTCGCGCTCGTTCTCGACTACGAGCAGTTCGGCAGGGTCGAGGGCGGTCAGGACCGGCAGCAGGTTCGCGATGTGGGTATCGGTCGCGACGCGAAATTCGCCGGTGGAAAGATCAAGCCATGCGGCGTGGAGGCCGTGTTTGTCGAGCGCGAGGGCGCAAAGGTAGTGGTTGCGCGCGGCATCGAGCTGATTGGCCGCGAGCGTGGTGCCGGGCGAAAGGATGCGAGTGAGTTGGCGGCGGACGAGTTTGCCAGCTTTGGCGGGCTCGGCTTGGTCGCAGATGGCGACTTTTTTGCCGGCGGCGAGGAGCTTGGTGACGTAGTTGTCGAGCGCCTGAGAGGGAAGCCCGGCCATCGGGTGGTCTTGGCGCTTCGTGAGAGTAAGGCCGAGGAGGCGGGAGGCGACGACGGCGTCGTCGAAAAACATTTCGAAGAAATCGCCGAGCCGGAAGAGCAGCAGGGTGTCTTTCGGCAGGCCGCGTTTGACCTCGAAATACTGCTGCATCATCGGGGTGAGTTTGGCGGCGTCGGACATGGGAAGGAGCGGGGAGTGGAACCACGAAACTCGCGGAATACACGAAAATATTTCAGGCAGGCTTGCTCCGGTTGGGACCGTGAATGGTGTAGGCGGCTGTGACTCTTTTTCATCGCGATTTGGGCGGAGCGGGCCGGCCACCCCTGGTGATTTTGCATGGGATGCTCGGCTCCTCGCGCAACTGGCAAACCGCGGGGCGCGAGCTCACGGAACAGTTTCACGTGCTCGCCTTGGATCTCCGGAACCACGGCGTATCGCCGCACGCGGAAACCATGTGCTACGCCGAGATGGCCGACGATGTGATGCGTTGGCTCGATGCCCAGGGCATCGCGCGGGCCGCGATGCTCGGTCACAGCATGGGAGGAAAAACTGCCATGCTGGTGGCGTGCCGGCATGCGGAGCGGGTAGAGCGGCTGATCATCGCGGACATCGCGCCGAAGGATTATTTTTGGCCCGGTCATCGCGTGAATTTTGCGGCGATGAACGAGCTGGATCTCGCGAGCCTGCATTCGCGCGCGGAAGCGGAATTGCGTCTGGAGGCACGGGTGGCGAGCTGGCCGATGCGAAAATTTCTCGTGACCAATCTGGAAAGCGGCGACGACGGCACGTGGCGTTGGACGATCAATCTTCCAGTGCTGACCGCGGCGCTGCCGATCATGGAAGGAAACCCGCTGCGCACCGACGACAGCTACCGTGGGCCGACGCTGTTTATCGCGGGTGGAAAATCGGACTACATCGGCGCGGGCGACGATCAGGTCATTCGTCAGCATTTCCCGGCCGCGCGACTCGCGGTGATACCGGAGAGCGGGCACAATCCGCATATGGAAACACGCGAAAAATTTGTGGCGCTCGTCCGCGAGGCCTGAACACTCCCCACCTTTCGTTTCGGTTACCCACTTTCCCATGCCCCACATTTCGTCTACCAAGACCAAGCCCAGCTATGATGTCATCGTCGTCGGTTCCGGCGCCGGCGGAGGTCAAACCGCCTACACGCTCACGATGGAAGGCGCAAAAGTTCTCATGCTCGAGGCCGGTCGCAACTACGACCCGGTGAAAGAAACGCCGATGTTTCAAACCAACGCGCAGGCGCCCCTGCGCGGTGTGAGCACGCCGGACAAGCCGTTCGGATTTTACGACGCCACGGTCGACGGCGGTTGGCAGGTTCCGGGCGAGCCCTACACGAGTGCGTCCAAGGATCCGGCGCGACAGTTCTGGTGGTGGCGCGCGCGCATGTTGGGCGGCCGCACGAATCACTGGGGACGTATTTCGCTCCGCAACGGCCCTTACGATTTCAAACCGTATTCGCGCGATGGCCTCGGTTTCGACTGGCCGCTCTCCTACGAAGACTTGGCGCCCTACTACGACAAAACGGAGATGCTCGTCGGCGTCTATGGGTCGAACGAAGGATTGGAAAACACTCCCGATTCGCCGGCCGGCTGCCTGTTGCCGCCGCCGAAGGCGCGCGCCGGTGAATTGCTGGCGCAACACCGCGCCAAGAAACTGGGCATACCGGTCGTGCCAATTCACCGCGCCGTGCTGAGTGCGAAGCAGGACGCCGATACCCTGCCGGCGAAGATTCACCCGAAGAATCTCAAAGCTCAAAAGCTACTGGCGCAGGCGATGCGCGAACGGGCCGCGTGCTTCTGGGCGACCGACTGCGGCCGCGGCTGCGCGACCAAAGCGAACTATCAATCGACAACGGTGCACCTCCCGCCGGCCCTCGCCACGGGAAATCTGGACATCGTCACCGATGCAATGGTGCGGGCTGTAACCGTGGACGACAACGGGAAGGCCACCGGCGTAAGCTACATCGATCGGCAGTCGCGCCAAGAATACACGGTCAAAGCGCGAGTCGTGGTGCTGGCGGCGAGTTCGGCGGAGTCGGTGCGCATTTTGCTGAATTCGAAATCCGCGCGATTCCCGAACGGCCTCGCCAACTCAAGCGGGCTCGTCGGGAAATACATCATGGATACCGTCGGAGCGCGGCTCGGCGGGCAGATTCCGGCGCTCGAAAATCTGCCGGTGCACAACGAGGACGGCGCAGGCGGAAATCACGTCTATGTTCCCTGGTGGCTCTACAAGGAACAACACGCCGGAAAGCTGGGGTTTGCCCGTGGGTATCACATCGAGTTTGGCTCCGGTCGGCGCATGCCCGGCATGGGTGTCACCGGCGGCCTCGAAGGCCTGAACGGCGGAAACTACGGGAAACAGTTCAAGGAAGATGCCCGTCGCTACTACGGATCGTTTATGGGCTTCGCGGGTCGCGGCGAGATGATCCCGAACGACGATTCGTTCTGCGAACTCGATCCCACGGTGAAAGACAAGTGGGGCATCCCGGTGTTGCGGTTCCACTGGAAGTGGTCGGAGCACGAGACACGGCAGGCAGCCCACATGCAGAAGACGTTTGTCGAAATGATCGAGGCCATGGGCGGAAAAGCCGGCAAGCCCGACGCCACCGGAGCCGCGGCAATCGAGCCGGGCGGTAAGATCATCCATGAGGTCGGCGGCACGATCATGGGCGCCGATCCAAAGAAATCGGTGACGAACCAGTGGTGCCAGACGTGGGACGTGAAAAATCTCTTCATCAATGACGGCGGCGCATTCTGTTCCAATGCCGACAAGAATCCCACGCTGACGATCATGGCGCTCGCCTGGCGGGCCAGCGACTACCTCCTCGACGAAATGCGGAAAGGAAATCTGTAACATGAACACTCCCGAATCCTCTCCCTCGCTCCGCATCGACCGGCGGGCTGCGATCAAATGGATAATGACGGCCGCAGCCTCTGTGGCGGTTATGGACCGCGCAGGCCTTGCAGCCGAAGGCGCGGCCGCGAAAGCAGCGGGCTACGGCACTGATCCGGATCTGATTAAGACCTACAAACCCGGCGATGTGTGGGCGTTGACCTTTAGCGATACCCAGCGGCGCACCGCGGCGGCTTTGTGCGATGTGATTATCCCGGCGGACGATAAATCGCCGGCAGCCTCCGGGCTCGGCGTGCCCGACTTTATCGACGAATGGATCAGCGCGCCGTATCCGGGCCATTCCGACGACAAACGCACTGTCGTCGACGGGCTGAAATGGATCGACGAGGAATCGCGCAAGCGGTTTGGCAACGGCTTTGCCGATCTCGTGCTCAAACAAAAACACGCGATCTGCGACGACATCTGCGCCTACGGTAAGGCAAAACCCGAGTTCAAAACGGCCGCGCAGTTCTTCCGGAAATTCCGCGATCTGACGGCGGGAGGGTTCTATTCCACGCCCGAGGGCATGAAGGACATCGGCTACGTTGGCAATGTGCCGACGCCAACGTTCGAGGGCCCGACACCGGCCGCGCTCAAGCACTTGGGCTTGGCCTGAAGCGTGGCGTCACAACTGAATGCGGCTCCGGCTCCGCGTAACAACGGACGGAGCCGCGCCCGCATCACCGCTTTGTCCACAACCGCAGCGATGCGAGCAGGAAGTCTTCGAGCGCGGCAGACTCGTTGAGGTTGAGGCGAAGCAGGGTGGCGTTGTGCTCCAGTTTCTCCACGGCGCCGATCACCGCGCGCCGGGCCACATCGTCACCAGCCGCGAGGCGCGGCAATGCGTAGGCCCGGGTGGCCTGCTCGATCTCGGAAAATAGACGCGACCGCAGACCGTTCGCGATGCCGGTCTCGATGGCGACTTGCTCGTCGTCGGCGAGATCGGGCGGAAGTTTTTCCTTCTGCTGTTTCCAGATCTCATCGGTCGCGAAATCCAGCACCGCACCAAACCGCGCGACGAGGCCATAGGCCGTAAAGATATGGTCGGCTGCCGCGCGTTTGTCGGCGACACCTGCGGAAAGGCGGCCTAGCCAAGCCCGGTAGTCTTCTAGCCACGGCGTCCAGCCATCGGCCGCGAGTGGGATGCCCAGCGACGGAAAGCGGAACTGCAGCACGCGGCTCCGGATCGTCGGGAGCAACGCGTAGGGTCGCGTCGTCAAAAGCAGCAGCGTCGTGTTGGCCGGCGGCTCCTCGAGGGTCTTTAGAAAAACGTTGGCCGCCGCGGTGTTCATGCGGTCCACCTCGTGAAGAATCGCGACTTTTCGCGGAGCGACCGCGGGAGAAACTTGAACTTTGGCGATGAGATCGCGGGTGGCGTCAGCGGAAATTTGCCGCATTTTGCCGGCCGGGCGCAGTGAAAAACAATCGGGATGTTGGTCCGGCGGGAAATGGGCGGACGCGCCGGCGGCGTTGAGAAGCCGGTCGGCAATCGCGAGTGCGATCGCGACCAACACGTCGGGGTCGTCGCCGTGGAGCAGCAGGCTGTGGGACAGACGTTGGCGCGCGATCGCCTGCTCGATCACCGCAACCGACGGCGTGCCCGCGAGGGCAGGGGGCCAAGGGGTGGCTGCGGTCATGCGGCGCCGGGCTCGTTCACTTCAGACGCGCCTGAACTTCGGCCCAGATCTTCTTTTCGATCGAATCCGCCGATTTCGTCCCGTCGACCACCACAAAACGCTCGGGCATGCTCTTCGCGAGCACGAGATAGCCCTCGCGGACTTTGGTATAGAAATCGACGTTCTCGCGCTCCATCCGGTCCGGCAAGTCCGACGCGCGCTGTTTCAGGCGGGCCAGGCTTACCTCGGTCGGGACGTCGATCACGATGGTGAGGTCGGGCATGACGTTGCCGACGGCAAAGTGGTTGATCTGCGCAACGGGATCGGCGGCGAGATTGCGGGCGATGCCCTGATAAACGGTCGAAGAATCGAGGTAGCGGTCGCTGAGCACCACGGCACCGCGCACGATGGCGGGAGCGATCACTTCGCGCACGAGTTGAGCGCGGGCCGCAGTGAACAACAATAATTCGGTTTCGGCGCACATCTCGTCGCCCTTCGAATTGTGAACGATGATATTGCGGATCTGTTCACCGATCTCGGTGCCGCCCGGCTCGCGGGTCGTGACGACCTCGCGGTTCGTTTTCTGAAAGTGCGCGGCGAGGAGGGCGATCTGCGTGGATTTGCCGGAGCCCTCGGAGCCCTCGAACGAGATGAGGCGGCCGGAGGATTTTTGTTTCAGAGGCATGGGGAAGGGTGGCGCGATCAACGCCAGTTAGCGAGGAAGGTTTCGAGGTCGGAGAGCGAGGGGCTCTGCGCCGTGCGCACGTAGTGGCCGCTGGTGGACACGCCGAGCGCGAGGCACGCTTCGGGCGAGAGGCCGAGGAGCTGACCAGTGCTGAAGCCCGCATTGAAGTGGTCGCCCGCACCGGTGGTGATGAGCGGCTTGGTGGTGTAGGGCCCGGGGACGCACCAGTTGCCATCGACGGTCGCGCAGGCCGCGCATTCGCGGGGGTGAACGACCACGGTGGTGATGGCGAGCTTGGCGCGAATATCCGTGGCCATCTTGCGCAGACTGGCCTCGTCCTCACCCACAGCGGCGAAGCCGAGTGCGGCGTAAACTTGCTGGGCTTCCTTGAGATTGAGGCCGAGGGTCACGCGGCCGAACTTCGCAAACTTGGCCATCGCCCCGAGCGCTGCGCGCAGGTCCTCGACCGAGCGTTTCTCGGGGTCGCAGAGATCGAAAAAGTAGATGCAATCGTGGGCCGGCAGCTTGGGAAGGACGCGCTCGACGAGTTCGACGAGGATGGCGGTCATGTTCGGCACCATCGTCCAGTTGATGAGGGAAACGAGGTCCGACTTGGCGAGTTCGGCGTGGAAGGCGCTCTCACCCATGACGGCACAGATGCGCTCGTAGGTGATTTCGTCGAGGCACTTCATCTGGCCGAGCATGATCTTGCCGTCGTTGCACTCGACCGCAGTGGTGTGAGCGGCGTCGCAGATCGAGAACGCGCGGGCCTTTGAAGCGAGACCGGCGAAAACCGGGTGCACCTGCGGCTGGCCGAGGGCGCCGATGTAGGTAACTTGCGCACCCGTCGCCAAGAGGGCATTGGCCATGATCGGGCCGTTGCCGCCGAGTTTGTCCATCCGCGGGAAAAGCTCGATGTTGGTGCTCTTGCCGGCAGCGCCGACAATGCGTTGACCGAATTCGGTCAGCGTTTCGATCGGGGTGAAATTCTCGCCTTGGCCGCGCCGGAGTCCGACCGGAGTCACGATCGTGTCCACAAAACCGTCGAAACCGACGAGAGCGGACTTGGCGCCGAGGTGGGCGCGTTTGGCTTGAAGTTCCTGAAGGGCGCGTTGGCGAAACATAGTTTAAATAGAGTTATGGACAGCAGAAAATCGCCCGCGGATGGCGGCAAACAGATTCGTCGGCGGGCGATTCTTTCGCGGAAAGTCGCCGGTGAACAACTCACCGGGAATTTCCGTTGAATGCACTGCTCAAACCCGCCAACTCTTCCCGCACTCACCCATCTATGCTCGCGTTGCTCTCGCCTCTGCCCGTCCTCGCTTCGGCCAACATCATCGAGATTTTCGAACGCTGCGGCATGGTCGACAAGATCATCGTCATTGGGCTGGCGGTCTTCAGCCTCATCGCGTGGACGATCATGTTTGGAAAGCACTTCGAGTTGAAACGGCTACGGCTGCTCAACCACAGTTTCGAGGCGCATCTCCGAGATCAGAAGACGCTGCTCGATTTGCCGGAGTCGTTTCGCAACAAGCGCGCGATTCCCTACGCCGATCTGCTGGCCGAAGCGATTGAGAGCTACTGGCGCGCAGCCGCGATTTCGAAAGAGCAGGGCATCGAGAATTCACGGGCCCGGCTTGAGCACGCCGAAAACGCGATCCAACGGGCAATTGCCCGCCAGACATTGCGCTACGAATCGAGCATGATTTTCCTCGCATCGATTGTCTCGGGCGCGCCGTTCATCGGTCTGCTCGGAACGGTGTGGGGCGTCATGGAGGCCTTCAGCGCAGTCGCCACCCAACAGACCGCCGGCATCCAACAGCTCGCCCCGGGCGTGTCGGGCGCGATGTTGGCGACGATCGCAGGTCTCGTGGTCGCGATTCCCTCGGTCTTCGGCTACAATCTCCTGCTCGGGAATACTCGCACGATGATCACGGAGATTGAAAACTACGCGAGTTCGCTCGCCGACCGCCTCGAGCTCGAATCCCACTAAGCGCTGTTCGCCATGGCCCGAAACTTTCGCCGTCAGCGGTCTTCGCAGCCGATCGCCGACCTCAATGTGACCAACCTGATCGACCTCGGGTTCATGTTGCTGATCATTTTTATGGTCGTGGCCACGGTCTCCAAACAGGAGCAGACCCTGCCAGTGAATTTGCCCGTAGAGTCAAAGAGTCTGCAAACCAAGGCGGACCCGGACGACAAATTTCAAAGCATTACGATTTTGCCCGACGGCACCTGCAGCCTGGATGGACGCCGGCTGACTTTGGCGCAGCTCTCCCGCGAGTTTGCGACCTTGGGCAATCTGCCCAAACCTCCGGTGATCCGCGTGCGCGTCGATGCCAAGTCCACGGCGCAGCATTGGATCTCCGTCATGGACGAGATGAAGAAGCACAAGTTGTATCGGTTTACCATCGACACCCAAGTCGCGCCGTAAGGGCCGCGCGTCCACGCACCACGCCTCCGCTGCTGAACCATGTCCGACCGAATGCCAGCTGCGTTTTTCACCTCGCTGATCCTGCACGGATTGGTCGTCGCGGTGCTTTTCCTCGCGGCCTATTCGGCAAGCTACCAAGCAAAGCCCGAAACCAAGCCGTTCGAATTAGTAGCTGGCGAGGGTGACAATTTCGCGGCGACCGAGGCGCCGGCATTGGGATCTCCTACCGGGATCAAGCTCACGGTGCCCACGCCACCACCGCCGAAAGCCGAACCGGTCAGGGCCGCGATTTCCATCCCTGAACCGTTGCCCGAACCTGTGCCCGTGGCGCCCACGCCGCCCGCGCCGAAACCGGCCCCCGTGCCTCCGCCAGAGGTCCCGAAAACCGACACCGCCAAAGCTCCCCCGACCAAATCAACGACGAAAACCAAGACCATCGCCGACCAAATGCGCTGGGAGGCGATTAAAGCGGAATCGAAAATCAAACAGCAGATCGCCCGGGAAAAAGCCGCCGAGAAAAAGCGCCTGGAAAAGGAACGCCAAGAACAGGCGGCAGCGGCCAAAGCCGCGGCCGCGAAGGCACCCCAGGTCGACGCCATGGGCATCGCCAAAGGCGTGCTCGGTTGATCAACGGCAAACAAGGATGGCGGGGCAGGGGGCAAGGCGCTGACGCGGAGCGACGGTCCAGTGTTGGACGCCTATTTCGCGATGCTGCGGGAGCGACTCTTTAAGGCACTCGACAAGCCACCGGGGTTGAGTGACGCCCTCGTCGCCGAAGCGGAGTTTCGTTTGGGTGCCGACGGTTCGTTGAGCGCAGTGAGAATCATCGGGCCGTCGGGCAGCGCGGAGTTTGATCGTGCGGTGCTGGAAGCGTTTGCACGTGTGCGCATGCCGGCACGGCCGGATGGCAAGAGTTCCGTGCAGACGACACGATTTCGCACCAAGGATTTGGACGGAGGATGAAAAAGTCCTTGCTTTCGCACGCGGAACTTTGATTTTCCTCCGCTCTCGTTCACGCGAGAATGGGCTCTTAGCTCAGTTGGTAGAGCGCCTCAATGGCATTGAGGAGGTCAGGAGTTCGAGCCTCCTAGGGTCCACCATTTTGAAGGCCGCCTGAAAAGGCGGCCTTCATTGTTTTCAACCTTCACGAGGAGATATCGATGGAGCTCCGGCGAGCATTTCGGCCGAAGGATCGGAGCGGTGCAGTCTTTCGAGAACAGTTTTCCAATGAGCTTCGTCCCTCTCACGACGTTTGACGGCCCGAAGCTCCGTTTCTCCAGCCACAAAAATGAACGCAAACAACACGGCGACCATGTAGAAAGGCTCATCGTCCGAACCGAGCAGAGTCGGACCAAACAACGCCGCCACGATACCCAAGAGACACAGTATCTTGCCGACGACCGCGGCCCAGAATGTTGCCACCAGATAGGAAAGCCGGGTAGCCAGTAAGGACCGCAAGATCCGGCCGCCGTCCATCGGAAACGCGGGCAGGAGATTAAAGCACCCCATGAGAAGATTCCAGTGCAGCAAGAGGTGCGCAAACCCGGTGCCGTTCGCCGGGTAGTCCGCTGTCGGCCATCCAAAAATCGCCCAAAGGACCGCGGCGATCACGAAATTCACCGCCGGTCCCGCGATAGTCATCAAAAATTCCTGCCTTGGCTGGCGAGGAATCTCCTCAAATTCGGCCATTCCTCCGATCGGCAGCAAAAGAATCCTCCGCACGCCGATTCCAAATCGAATCGCGGTCAGCGAATGCCCCAATTCGTGGAGCACAACGCAGGCGAAAAAGGCGAGAATGGTCGCGACGCTCCAGAGCAGGCCGATCCATTCGCCATCGGCCCAGCCTTCCCACGCCACCACAGCGAGCAGCAGGAAGAAGGTGAAGTGCAACTGGAGCCGGATGCCCCGGACGCGGAAAAGGTTCATTGACCAACCGAGCATGCCGTCTAACAAAGGCGCGACTGCGGAAATCGCCAGCGCCATCGTCGCACCGGCGAACCCTCAGCATTGTCCCAACCCATGTCCGATCACGCACTCAAACCGCCAACCATCCTCGTCATCGATGACGACGCCGAGATTCGCTACTCGTTGTCGCGCGTATTGACGTCGCGAAAATACATCGTGACGGAAGCCGCGAGTGGCGAGCAGGGCATTGCGACAGTGAAAAAGGGACCGCCCCCGGATCTGGTGTTCTTGGATGTGCGCATGGGAGGGATGGGTGGCATCGAGGCGTTACAGCATATTCGCTCGGCGAACCCCAAGCAATTGGTCGTGCTCATGACGGCGTTTGGCACGGCCCAGACGGCCATTGAGGCGATGAAATACGGCGCCTTTGACTATGTGATGAAGCCGTTCGATCCGGCGAAGGTTTTGACGCTGGCCGAGAACGCCCTCAAGGCGCACGCGGACATGCGTTCGGTCGGCGAATACAAGCCGACGATCAATGCCGACGACTATCGTGAAGGTATCGTGGGCAGCTCGGCCGTGATGCAGGACGTCTTCAAGGTGATCGGGCAGGTGACCGCGAGCGATGTTACCGTAATGATCACCGGCGAAAGCGGCACCGGTAAAGAATTGGTGGCCCGCTCGATCTGGAAGCACAGTCATCGCGCAGCGAAACCGTTTATTGCGGTCAATTGCGCGGCGATTCCCGACAATTTGATCGAGAGTGAATTGTTCGGCCACGAAAAGGGTTCGTTTACCGGCGCAACCGTGCAGCGGCTTGGTAAATTTGAATTGTGTGACAAGGGAACTATCTTCCTCGACGAGATCGGCGATATGGCGCTGGCCACGCAGACCAAGATTCTGAGGGTGCTTCAACAGGGCGAAATCCAGCGGGTCGGCGGCACGGAGACCATCAAGGTCGATGTGCGGATCATCGCCGCCACGAACAAAGACCTGGAGGAAATGGTTAAGGCGAAGAGTTTCCGTGAAGATCTTTATTACCGACTAAATGTGGTGCGGATTCGCATGCCTCCGCTCCGCGAACGCGGCGACGATGTGCCTCAGATCGTGGACTTTTGTCTGCAGAATCTGGTGAAACAGCGCAAAGCCCGGGTCGCCAAAGTTTCGCCCGAGGCCATGGCGGTGCTTACGCGGCACAAGTGGCCAGGCAACGTGCGGGAACTGGAGAACGTAATCTACCGGAGCGCCGTTATTGCGCAGGGCGACACAATTTTGGTGAAGGATTTGCCCGGGGAGATCCGTGGCGCGGTTGGCGTGGAGCCCACGGTTGCGGCACTTGCCGCCGGGGCCAGCGAGGCGCCGTTTGACCATACGCGCACCGCCAACGCGGAGAGCGTTGCCTTGGCGACCGCCAGGGTTTCAGCTGAACGCATCGCGGCCGAACAACCGGCGGCGGCGGAGCTAACGTTGGACCGGGCATTCGACTTCATTTTTCAAGAGCTATCCAAGGACGGCACCCAGATGGAACCGCGGATTCTGCGAGAGGTCGCGAAGCGCGCATTGGCAGCGTCGAATGACGATATGGCCGCAGCCGGCAAGTTGCTGGGCCTGACCAAGGCGGCGATTCAGAAGCGATTGAAGGATTAGCCCGGTGGCAGATTGGTGCGGTTTTCGTTTTTCTCATTGGCGGAAAGTGCGCCGACTGCATTTTCGGGCTCGATTCTTGTCTTAGTTTCCATGGTGCAATATCGCACAATGGACATTATGTTAACCAAGTAATCGTCACTATTACCACCTCCTCGTCACCTCTTTTCAGTTGGTTGAATCAACGCTCCGTCGGCGTTCTGCTCCATCCCACTTCGCTTCCCAGTGCGTATGGAGTCGGTGCCTTCGATCAGGCCGCCAATTCCTTCTTAGAATTCTTGGCGGCAGCCGGGCTGCGCTATTGGCAGCTTTGCCCGCTGGGACCTACCGGCTACGGCGATTCGCCCTATCAATGCTTCTCGTCCTTCGCCGGCAACCCCTACCTCATCGATCCTCGCCCGTTGGTAACGTCGGGCATTCTAACCGAGTCTTCACTCGATTCCCTGCGCGCGCTGAGCTCAGACGCGGTTGATTTCGGAGCGCTTTATCAAGTCAAGCGTCCGCTGCTCTTCCGCGCTTTCGAAAACTGGCGTCAGCGACCATCCGCGCCGTTGCCCTACGGATCATTTCCCGCTTTCCGGGAGAAACACTCGGCTTGGCTGCGCCCCTTTGCGCTATTCTCCGCCCTCAAAGACCACTTTTTAGGCCAGCCTTGGTGGGAATGGCCGGTGCCGATTCGTTCGCTTGCTGGTGCGGAAAATTCGCCGCTGGCAAAGCAGGTGGCCGCCCGTGCGGACGCCTACGAGTTCATCCAATATCTCTTTTTCGGGCAATGGGCCGAAGTTCGCCAACGCGCCGCTCAGCTTGGGATCAGCATCATCGGCGATACCCCAATCTTCACCGCCCTCGATAGCGCCGATGTCTGGGCCAATCCCGAGCTCTTCCAGCTCGATCCCAAAACCAGCCGTCCAACCGCTGTTGCCGGCGTGCCGCCCGACTACTTTTCCGCCGATGGCCAACTTTGGGGCAACCCGCTCTACCACTGGCCGGCCCATGCCGCCGACGGCTACGCTTGGTGGCTCCGTCGCCTGCGCGCTACGTTCGCCATGTGCGATATTGTGCGGATCGACCATTTCCGCGGCTTCGACTCATATTGGTCGATCCCTGCCAACGCCCCCACTGCGCGTATCGGTCGCTGGGAACCGGGACCGGGCCTCGCCTTCTTTCAAAAGGTCCTGGCCGCGATGCCCGACGCGAAACTGATTGCAGAAGACCTCGGCGAGCTGTCGCCATCGGTCGTCACCCTGCGCGAGGCCACCGGTCTGCCGGGCATGGCGATCCTGCAGTTCGCCTTCGGCGGCGACGCCAAGAACCTCTATCTGCCCCACAATCACCGGGCCAACAGTGTGATCTACCCGGGCACGCACGACAACGACACGACCCTCGGTTGGTATGCCACGGCCGGTGAAAAAGCGCGCGATCATGTTCGCCGCTATTTCCGCGTCGGCGGACAGGAAGTTGGCTGGGACTTTATTCGCGCCTCATATGCGTCGGTCGCGAACCTCGCGGTGATCCCGATGCAGGACTTGCTCAGCCTCGATTCCTCGGCTCGTTTCAATACGCCGGGCAAAAGTCAGGGGAATTGGACATGGCGTTATCGGCCGGAGCAGTTGCAGGCACTCCAGGGCGGCACCGCCGCCTACCTCCGCGGGTTGGCTGAACTGTATGGCCGCGCGCCTGACCAGAACGAGCCCCCGGCAGCGAAATAACGGCTACCGCCCCACTCCCCTTGCCTCGCTTCCGCCGCCCGGCAGCGTGGCGGAAACCGGCTGCACACTGCGGAAAATTTGGCTCCAGCGACGGATGACGGCACTGCGCATCCGGTCCAGCCACAGGTAGACCACTGGAACGGAATAGAGCGTCAGCAATTGGCTCACCGCCAATCCGCCGACAATCGCCAAGCCGAGCGGGCGGCGCATTTCGACGCCTTCGCCAGTCGCGAGCACGAGCGGCAGTGCGCCGAGCAACGCGGCGAGGTTCGTCATCAGAATGGGTCGCAACCGCAGCAGCGCGGCTTGGTAAATTGCCTCCCGCGGAGCGACACCGTCTTTGCGTTCCGTCGCGATGGCAAAATCGATCATCAAGATGGCGTTCTTCATCACGATCCCGATCAGGAGAAACAGGCCGAGCAGCGCGATCAGCGAAAACTCCGTGCCGGTGAGCCGCAACGCGAGCAGTGCGCCGAGCCCCGCCGAGGGCAAAGTCGACAGAATGGTGAGCGGGTGCACGAGGCTTTCGTAGAGCACGCCCAACACGAGATAAACCGCCACCAGCACGCCGAGAATCAGCAGCGGTTGGTTCTGCAGGCTCTTTTGAAAAGTCTGCGCACTGCCCGACAACCGCGCCTGGATTTCCGTCGGCACCATGATCTTGGCCAACGCCCGGTCGATCGCGGCGAGTCCTTCTTCCAGCGATACATCCGGCGCGAGCGCGAAGCCGAGGTTCTCGGCGGCGAATTGGTTCCGATGGCGCACCCGGTCGTCCACGAGCGAATAGTCGTATCGGGTAAAGGCCGACAGCGGCACCCGCTCACCGTCCGCACCGATCACCTGCACCTGGTCCAGCACCGCCGGATCGGCCGTGAACTGTGGTTCCAGTTCCATGATCACGCGGTATTGGTTGAGGCGGTCGTAGAGCGTCGCCACCTGCCGCTGGCTGAAGGAGCTGTTGAGCACTTGGGCGACCATTTGCATGTCGACGCCCAGGCGCCGCGCCGCCTCGCGGTCGATTTTGAGACTCACCTGTTGCGTGCCGCCGTCCGACGGCGTTTCGACGTCGGTGAGTTCCGGCAGATCCTGGAGGGCCGCCGCGATTTTCGGCGTCCAGACCCGCAGAAGTGAGAGATCGGCGCTCATCAGTGAGAGATCGTAGGAGCCGGCGTCCGACATGCGCGGTGTATCCATATCCTGCGATACGCCCATCCAGAGCATGCCCCCCGCCACCGGCGGCGCGGCCAGCCGCAGCCGGTTGACGACGTCGTTGGCGGAAACCTTGCGCTCCGCGAGCGGCTTCAACCTGACCATCATGCGGGCGTTGCTCAGACCGGACGATCCGCCGGCCGTGCCGATCACGTCCTGCACCGCGGGATCGGCCATGATCACCTTTCGGTAGATATCGATCTTCGGCTGCATCACCCGGTAGGAAAACGCATCGTCTCCGCGGGCGAACCCGGACAGTTGCCCCGTGTCCTGCGACGGCAAAAAGCCTTTCGGGATCTTGATGTAGAGCGAGACGTTGAGCGCGATCGTGCCGGCCAGCGTGATGAGCGTGAGCGTGGCGTGGCGCAGCACCCAACTGAGCGACGCAGCATAGGCACCACGCACCGCTTCGAATGCTCTCTCCGTCGTCCGGCGCAGCGGGCCCGTGGGCCGGGCATCTTTGCGCACCAGCCAGCGCGAGCAGAGGCTCGGCGTCAGCGTGAGTGACACCGCGAGCGAGAGCAGCATCGCGGCCGCCAAGGTGATCGAAAATTCCCGGAAGAGGCGCTCGACCAATCCTCCCATGAACAGAATCGAGATGAACACCGCGACCAGCGAGAGGTTCATCGCGAGCAGCGTGAAGCCTACTTCTGCTGAGCCGCGCATCGCTGCGCGAAAGGGCGAGAGTCCGCGTTCGATATGGCGCGAAATATTCTCCAGCACGACGATGGCGTCGTCTACGACCAGTCCCGCCGCCACGATCAGCGCCATCAGCGAAAGGTTGTTCAGCGAGAACCCGTAGAGATACATCACGCCGAACGTGCCGATCAGCGAAACGGGGATCGCAAGACTCGGGATCAACGCCGCCCGCGCGCTGCCCAAAAAGAGGAACACCACCAGCATCACGAGCCCGGCCGAAATCAACAGCGTGCGTTCGGATTCCCGCAACGTTGCGCGAATGCCGGGCGAGCGGTCCATGACGACCGCCAGATCAGCATCGGCCGGCAACAGGGCCCGCAGCCCCGGCAACTGCGCGGAGATCGCATCGATCGTTGCGATGATGTTCGCACCCGGCTGGCGGCTGATCATGAGCAGCACGGCCGGGCGGTCGTTGTGAAAGCCGCTGCTGTAGCGGTCTTCGACAGAGTCGGTCACCTTGGCCACATCGCCCAAGCGCACGGGCGCGCCGTCCCGGTAGCGGATGATCAATGGCAAATACTCCTCGGCGCGGCGCAGTTGGTCGCTGATCTGCACCTGCCATTGGCGGCCGTCGGCCTCCACACTGCCGCGCGGGCGGATCGAGTTGGCCGAGGAGATCGCGCGGCGCACTTCGTCGAGCGCGATGCCATGGTGCGACAGCGCATGTGGGTTCAGCTGCACGCGCACCGCCGGGAGCGAACTCCCGCCCACCGACACTTCGCCGACGCCTTGGATTTGGGAGATTTTCTGCGCGAGCACCGTCGCCGCGATGTCGTAGAGCGCGCCGGGCGCCAGATTCGGGGAACTCAACGCGAGCGCCATGATCGGGGCCTGGGACGGATTCGATTTCCGGTAGGTCGGATTGCCCGGCATGCCCGCGGGCAGTTGTCCGCGGGCCGCATTGATCGCCGCCTGCACATCGCGCGCGGCCGCGTCGATATCGCGTTTGAAGACGAATTCCAACGTGATGCTCACCGAGCCTTGGCGGCAGTCGGCGGTGATGGCCGTCACGCCTGCGATGCTGCCCAGCGCGCGTTCGAGCGGAGCCGCGACGCTGGTGGCGATCGTCTCCGGGCTCGCCCCCGGGAGCGACGCGCTGACGCGGATCGTCGGAAAATCAACCTGCGGTAACGGCGCCACCGGCAGCAATCCGTAGGCGAGCGCGCCGACGAGCACGATCGCCACCGCGATCAAAGCGCTCGCGATCGGGCGACGCACGAATGGACGTGAGAGGTTCATCCGGAGACGCCCTTGACCGCTGCGTGGGCAGGTGCGGATGCGGCTGTGCGCCGGTCTTTCGCCCGTTGCGCCAGTCGGTCAAAGAAAAGATAGACGACCGGCGTCGTGAAGAGCGTGAGCACTTGGCTGACGAGCAAACCGCCGACCATGACGAGCCCGAGCGGCTGCCTCAGTTCCGCGCCGGAACCCGTCGACAACATGAGCGGCAGTGCGCCGAAGAGCGCGGCGAGCGTGGTCATCAAAATCGGGCGAAACCGGAGCAGCGCCGCCTGTTTGATCGCCTCCACCGGTGTGAGGCCCTGACGCCGGGTCGCTTCGAGCGCAAAATCCACCATCATGATACCGTTCTTCTTTACGAGGCCGATCAGCAGGATCACGCCGATGATCGCAATCATATCGAGCGGGCGTCCCGTCAGCCAGAGCGCGAGCAGCGCGCCGACCGTAGCGGACGGCAGGGTCGACAAAATTGTGATCGGGTGAATCACGCTCTCGTAGAGGATGCCGAGCACGATATACATCGTGACGACGGCGGCCAACACGAGGAGCAGCGTGCTCGAGAGTGAGGCGCGGAAGGCGTTCGCGGCACCCTGGAAACGCGTCTCGATGGCGGGCGGCACGTCGAGTTCCCGGTTGGTCCGCTCGATGGCCGAGACGGCGTCGCCGAGCGAGGCCCCTTTGCCGAGATTGAAGGAGATGGTGACGGCGGGAAACTGGCCGACGTGATTGATGAGCAGCGTCGTGGGCCGCTCGCTCACGCGCGCGATGCTCGAGAGCGGCACCGGGCGTCCGCCGCGCGTGCGCACAAAAAGCGTGGTGAGCGCTTGCGGACCCGAGGCGAGGCGCGGATCCACTTCGAGCACTACGCGGTATTGGCTCGCCTGGGTGAAGAGCGTGGAAATCTGACGTTGGCCGAAGGCGCTGTAGAGCGCGTCGTCGATGTCGGAGATGCTCACGCCCAACCGGCTCGCGGCGTCGCGGTTGATTTCGAGAAACGCCTGGAGGCCCTCGTCCTGCAGATCGCTCGCCACGTCGGCCAAGGCGGGCAGTTCCTGCAGGCGCTCAATCAATTTGGGCACCCACGCGTGCAGCATTTTTTCATCCGGGCTGGTCAGCGTAAACTGGAACTGCGTGCGACTCACGCGGTCCTCGATCGTGAGTTCCTGCACGGGTTGCATGTAGAGCGAGATGCCGGGAACCGCGAGCGCCGCGGTGCGCAGCCGCTCGATGATCTGGAGCGCGGAATCGCGGCGCTGTCCGTGGGGCTTCAGGTTGATCAGCATACGGCCGCTGTTCAGCGTCGCGTTGGTGCCGTCGACGCCGATGAAGGAGGACAAACTGGATACGGCCGGGTCCTCGAGGACTTTGGCGGCCAGCGCCTGCTGCCGTTCGGCCATCGCCGCAAACGAGATCGACTGGGGGGCTTCGGTCACCGCTTGGATCGCGGCATTGTCCTGCACGGGAAAAAAGCCTTTCGGCACCAGCAGGTAGAGCACGACTGTCAGGGCTAGGGTTCCGAGGGTTACTAGCAGCGTGGCGCGCTGGTGCAGCAGCACCCAGTCGAGCCAGCGACCGTAGCGCGCGATCACCGCATCAAGCAGGCCGGGCTTCGCATCGTGATGGGCGGTGGGCTCCGGCAACATGCGAGCACACATCATCGGTGTGAGGGTCAGCGATACCACCAGCGAGATCAGGATCGACACCGCCAGGGTGATGGCGAACTCGTGGAACAACCGGCCCACGACATCGCCCATGAAGAGCAGCGGAATCAGCACCGCGATCAACGACAGGGTCAGCGATACGAGGGTGAAGCCGATCTGCGACGCGCCTTTGAGGGCCGCTTCGAGCGGTGCGTCGCCTTCTTCGCGGTAGCGCGCGATGTTCTCGAGCATGACGATCGCGTCATCGACCACGAAACCGGTCGCCACCGTCAGGGCCATCAGCGTGAGAATGTTGAGCGAGTATCCGGCCAAATACATCACGCCAAACGTGCCGATCAGTGAGAGCGGCACCGCGATACTGGGGATAATTGTGGCGGCGACGTTGCGCAAAAAGAGAAACGTCACGAGCACGACCAGCCCCACCGCGAAAATCAGTTCGTGCTGCACGGAGCGCACGGAAGCGCGGATGCTCTGGGTGCGGTCCGTGAGCACAGCCACATCCACGGCGGCGGGCAGGCTCGCCGAGAGTTGCGGCAAGAGCGCCTGCACGCGGTCCACCACCTCGATCACGTTCGCCCCGGGTTGGCGCTGCACGTTGATGAGCACGGCGGGCAGCTTGTCGGTCCACGCGGCGAGCCGCCGGTCCTCAGCGGCGTTCTCGATGCGCGCGACATCGCCAAGGCGCAGCGGCGCGCCGTCGCGCCAGGCGATGATCAGATTGCGGTATTCTTCGACGGAGCGGAGCTGGTCGTTGGCGTCCATCAGGATCGCGCGCAACGGACCGTCGAAGCTGCCCTTGGGGCCGTTGACGCTCGCCGCGCCGATCGCGGCGCGCACATCGGCGAGACTCAGGCCGCGGGCGGCGAGTTCACCGGGATTGATCTGCACGCGCACCGCCGGGCGCTGGCCGCCGGCGAGACTCACCATGCCGACGCCGGGGATCTGCGCCAACTTTTGGGCGATGCGCGTATCCACCAAATCATGCACCTGCGGCAGCGGCAGGCTGCCCGAGGTCACCGCCAAAGTGAGAATCGGGGTGTCGGCCGGATTGACTTTGCGGTAGACCGGTGGCGTCGGGAGGTCGTTCGGCAGGAGATTGCTCGCGGCATTGATGGCGGCCTGCACTTCCTGTTCGGCGACGCCCATCGAGACTTTCAGGGAAAACTGGAGCGTGATCACCGAGGAGCCGCCCGAGCTGGCGGACGACATTTGGTTCACACCGGGAATCTGGCCAAAGCGGCGCTCCAGCGGCGCCGTGATCGAGCTCGCCGTCACGGCCGGACTCGCCCCGGGATAAAAGGTGAAGATCTGGATCGTCGGAAACTCCACCTGCGGCAGCGCGGCGACCGGCAGGAGCCGGTAGGCGAGCATGCCCGAGAGCAACAGGGCGACCATCAGCAGGCTGGTCGCCACCGGCCGGAGGATAAACGGGCGCGAGGGGCTCATTTTTCCTTCTTCTTCCGCTTGCCCGAGCCGTCGCCCTTCGGGGTCGCGGCCGGTTTACCGGGTTCGTCGGTCACGAGCGTCACGGGTTTGCCGTCGCGGAGGCGGTCCACGCCTTCGAGCACGACGAGGTCGCCGTTCTGCACACCCTTCGCGACCGATTGGTGCTGACCGTCGGCCGGCCCGAGCACGATGTCGCGGACCATCGCCTTGTTTTCCGCGTCGACGACGTAGACGTAGGTGCCGCGCGAGCCGTATTGCACCGAGGCCGCCGGAATCACCAGCGCGCCTTTCAACGTGCGCACGCGCAGGCGGACGTTGACGAACTGGTTGGGGAAAAGCCGCTCATCGGCGTTGGGAAATTCCGCCTTCAGGCGCAGCGTGCCCGTGGCGAGATCGATCTGGTTGTCCACCGTGCGCAGCAACCCCGAGGCGAGCACGGCCCCTTCACCGCGGTCCCAGGCCTCGACGGCGAGCGGTTCACCGGCGCGGATCGGTTCGAGCACTTTTTGCAGATCCATCTCGGGAATGGTGAACATGACGGAGATCGGCCTCGTCTGCGTGATGACCACGATACCGCCGGAATCGCCCGCGCGCACGATATTGCCGGCGTCGACCTGACGCAGTCCGAGGCGACCCGCGATCGGGGCCTCCACTTTCGTGTAGGCGAGTTGGCGGCGCGCGTCTTCGACCTGCGCGCGGTCGGTGGCGAGCGAGCCTTCGCGTTCGGCGACGAGCGCTTGTTGCGCCTCGAGTTGCTGCGGCGAGATCAAGGTCTGGCCGTGGAGTTGTTTAAAGCGTTCGAGATCGCTGCGGGCCGTCCGCAACTGCGATTCCGCGAGGCGCATCTGCCCCTCGACCTGCGCAAGGCGGAGTTGGTAGGGAGCCGGATCGATTTCCGCGAGGAGTTGGCCGGCCGTGACCTCCTGTCCTTCGGTGAAGGCCACCCGCAGCAATTGCCCGTCGACGCGGCTGCGCACGGTGACGGTATTCAGCGGGACGACGGTGCCAATGGCGCGCAAATGCACCGAGAGATCCTGCTGCGTCGTCGCCACGGCCCGCACCGGCACGGCCTGCATGCTGCTGCGCATCCCGCGAAACGGATTGCCGCCGCCGGTCTTCGGCGCTTCCGCCCGAAACCCGAAATACCAAACGCCGCTCGCGAACACGAGGGCGACAGCGACATAGATAAACCGGCGTAAACGGGTGGAAGAGGAGGTCGACATAGCGAAAGGGCCAAAGGCAAAAGTGAAACGAGGACGCCCGCCAGACGACCACGCTCAGGCAAGCGTTGCTACAAATTTCCGTCGGCGAACGGATAACGCATCCGCGCCCCTCCCCTACCCCTGCCGCAGAAATGCGGCGATCCGCGGCACCACCTCTTCGCGGGCGTCTTCGAGCACGTAATGGCCCACATCGGCGAGGCGATGGACCTCGGCCTGCGGCAGCACTTCCCGCCACCGGCTCAGAAACGCGTCGTTGAAACAAAAGTCCCGGCCGCCCCACACGACGAGCGCGCGCCGGTCGCGGAACTGCGCGAGGCCCGCCTCCGTGGCGGCGAGGGTCTCCCAACTCGGATGGGTCGCCTCCAGCGGGATATCCTGCACAAAGGCGCTCACCGCCACGCGATTTGTCCACGTGTCATAGGGAAACAGATACCCGGCGGCCTCCGCCTCCGTCAGCGAGCGCCGGTGCATCGACATCCAGGTCGCGGGCCACGCAAATCCGTTGCAGCCCCGCACGATCAGCGGCCCCACGAGCGGGGCCTTGCAGAGCGCGATACGGGCTGGGATGCGCTTCGAGGCAAACGCCGCGGTATTCAGCACCGTGATGCGGCCGATCAGCCCGGGATGCTGCGCCGCGAAACCGAATCCGATCGCCCCGCCCCAGTCGTGCACGACGAGGTGCACGCGTTTGAGTTTCAGCGACGCGACGAGCGCCGACACATCCGCGATGCGCGTGGCGAGCGTGTAGGCGTAGTCGGCGGGCTTCTCCGACAGCCCCATGCCGATGTGGTCGGGCACGATACAGCGCATCGTCGTCGCGAGCTCGCGCACGAGGTGGCGGTAGTAGAACGACCACGTCGGATTTCCGTGCAGCATCAGCACGGCTTCGTCCCGCGGCGGGCCCTCATCGAGGTAGCTCATCCGCGCGCCGGCCGGCGTCGTGAACGCGTTCGGCTCAAACGGATACTCGCGGGCCAGCCAGTCGGGAATGTGCGGCGCGGTTACCATTCGAGAGCGAGCATGAGACAGTTGAGGCCGCTGCCGATGCCGAGGAGGCCGATCCGCTGGCCTTCCCTCACCGCCCCTGCGTCGACGGCCGCGCACAAGGTCGCGGGCAACGCGACGGAGCCGGTGTTGCCGAGTGTTTCAAACGTGGAGAAGTCCTTCGCCAGATCGAGACCGAGCGTCTCGTAGAGTTTCCGCCGGTGTGTGCTGCCGACTTGATGGCAGATGTAGCGGTCGAATTCCGTGCCGTGCTCCGCGGTGAAGTCCCGCCACGTTTCCTGCGCGAGGCCCACGCCGGCGATGAGCAACTGCTCCGAATCCGTCTGCATCGCGAGCGCCTCCGCGCCGTGCGTATCGCCTTGGCACAGCTCGCTGTGCTGCGTCGCGGCGCGGGCGATCCCGCCGAGCAGGCGGTGCGGCCGGCCGGTGACGAGCGAGCGGTGGCAGACCATCGCCGCCACCGCGCCGGAGCCGATGGTGAGATTCGCGAAGAAGGGCTTGATGTCGTTGCGCGACAGCGGTCGCTCGACGAGCGTGCGCAGCGTTTGTTCGACGAGGGGCCGACCGTTTTCGCCCGATGCCACCAACGCGCACTTGATCTGGCCCGACTCGATCAATCCGGCCGCGACCGTCAGCGCATTCAGAAAACCAAGACACGCGTTCGAGAGGTCGAAGATCTGCGCCGTTGCCGGCAGCCCGATCTTCCGGTGGGCAAACGACGCGGTCGCCGGCTCCAGCATGTCGCGGCTCACCGCGCCGTGGATGAACAGCTCCACGCGCTCCGCGCCCAGCGCGGATTTCGCGAGCACCGCGCGGCCGGCGGCGGCGCTGGCGTCCGAGGGGCGCGTGCCCGCCGGCCACATGCGGCGTTCGCGGATGCCCGACATGAGTTCGAGCCGACCGAGCGGCAGCTTGAGGCGGTCGTAGAGGGGCTGGAGACGCGTCTCGATATCGGCCGAGCTCCAGATTTCCTCCGGCAACGCGACCGCGAGCGCTTCGATGCAGACGTTGGCGAATTTCATGCGGCGCGGGTCACTGCTCCATCCGCATCGCGAGCCGGATAATCTCTTTGTCGAAATAGTTGGCGCCCAGGCCGGCGTCCACGACGAGGGTCGTGCCGTTCATGCCGCTGCTGCGTTCGCTGAGGAGAAACACCACGGCGTTGGCCACTTCCTGCGTCGCCAGATTCCGCTTACGGAAAGTCAGCTTTTCCGCGTAGAGGTAACTCTCCAGATAGCCGGGGATGCCCGCCGAGGCGCTCGTCTTCAGCGGACCCGCGCCCACCGAGTTGAAGCGCACCGCGGAATCCGCGCTGAACGATTTCGCGAGGAAGCGCACGCTGGATTCGAGCGCGGCTTTGATCGGGCCCATGTAGCCGTAGTTGTCGGGCGTCACGAGCAGCGAGGAGATGCCGATCGTCACCACCGAGGCGTTCGGCGCGAGGTGGGGCTTGAACGCCCGGGCCACCTCCACCAGCGAAAAGGCCGATACCGCCGTCGCCTGCAAAAAGTCGGCGCGCTTCGTTTCGTGAAACGGTTTGAAGCCCTCGCTGTAGTTCGCAAACGCGATCGAGTGCACGAGGCCTTGCACCGGCGTGTGCCCGGCCGCCGCCACCTCAGCCGCGAGGCGCTCCGCCGCGCCCGGTTGCTCGACGTCACAAAGGAAGACCGGCTTGCCGGCGAGCAGCGTCTCCAGCGATTTCTTCCGCGCTTCGGAGCGCACGCTGTAGACCACGCGCGCGCCCTGTTCTTCGAGGGTTTTGGCGACCGCCCACGCGACGCTTTTGCGGTTGGCGACACCGAAGACGACGAAGGTCTGGCCCGCGATTTGCAGAAAATCGCTCATGCTGGCGCGGCTCCTTCGGGCGTTTTCCAGGCGACGGCAAAGTCGACGTTCAACACGCGTTTGTCGCCGCACTTCACGTGGCCGCTCATCATCGTGAAACCGCCCAGCGATTCCTTCTTCTTCACTTCGATGGTGATTGTGTCACCGGGATAGACCGGATTGCGGAAGCGCACGTCGCTGATCTTCGCGAGCAGTGGCACGCCGTCCTTGCTCCCCTGCCCCGCCATCAGGCGCGCCATGTAGAGGGCGCCGGTCTGGAACACCGCTTCGCACAGCAGCACGCCGGGTGTGATCGGGGCGCCCGGGTAGTGCCCCTTGTAGAAGTCTTCGTCGGCGCGAAACGTGCGGCGCGCCACGAGGCCGTCGGCGGATTCGGAGACGATTTCGTCGACGAAGAGAAACGGCGGGCGGTGCGGAATGAGGTCGGTGACTTGGGACATGGTCAGACGGAGGGAGCGGCCGCGGCGGCCTGCTTCATGGCGAAGAGCGCCTTGTCGATCTTGTTCGCGGTGATGACGCCGTAGTTGATCGTGCCGAGCCAGCCCGACATGATGATGCCCACGGAGCCGGCGTGATAGAGCCCGGGCAGGCGGTCCGAGAGTTCCATCGAAACCTTGAGCCCCTCGAACTTGGTGCCGAACGAGGTGCCGCCAAAGTGCGTCGTGTAGCGTTCGATTGTGCGTGGCGTGGCCGCTTCCTTCCAATCGATCTTGGCCGCCACCCCGGGAATGTATTTTTCCAGCGCCGCCACTGACTCGTCGATCAGGCGCTGCTTCTCGCGCTCGTAGTCCTCGTCGCCCAGCTGCTTCCAATCGGCGTAGTGGCCGTTCAACGACACCACCACGGTGTAGCGGTCCGAGCCCGGGCGCGTGTCGGGGTAGTAGACGGAAAACGTGCGGCTCGTCGTGTGGAAATCGGTCAGTTCGGTGCTGCTGAACTTCGGATTTTCCGAGGTGAAGACGAGGTCGCCGATATGCGGAATCGTCTCGCCCTTGCGGATGCCGAGGTAGACCTGGCAGGAGCTCGAGTTGATGCGCACAGCCTGCGCTTCGCGGATGAAGTCCGCCGGGAAATTCTCCTCCCCGCCGAGCCGGAAGATCGTGTTCTTGATGTTGGCGTTCGAGAGCACGGCCTTGGCGCGCACCACGCGGCCGTTGCTCGCCACGATGCCGCAGGCCACCTTCCGGCCGTCGCGTTCTTCGACCAAGATTTTTTCCACGAGCACCTTCTTGCGCACTTCGACGCCGTTGCGTTTCAGCTCGGCGATCATCTTTTCCACGAGCAGGTCCGAGCCGCCGCGGAACGTGTAGACGCCCGAGCCCATGAAGTTCGAAAACACGATGCCGTAGGTGATCGCCGGGTCGTCGAGCGTGGAGCCGTTGGCGTAGGCGATCGGTTCCATGAGCAGGCGCTTCACATCGTCGCGGCCGGGGAAGAAGCGCTCCAACATCTCGCCCGTCGTCTCGGGGTTGTTGTCGTAGAAATTCATTCCGCGCAGGTAGTCGTAGAATTTTTCCACGTGCGCCCGGTCGAGGCTGAACTGCTCGACGAGCACGCGCGTGTAATCCTCGCGCGTGAAGGTCGTCCACACGTCCATCTGCGGATTCACGAAACGGATGTCCTTCAGCGGGACGATCGAGTCGGCGATCTCTTTCGTCCAATACTTGCGGCATGATTTCACCATGCCGACCGGAAAGCCGTGCAGCGATATGTCGAAGATATGGCCGCCCTTGCGCGTAAACCAGGTGGCGAGGCCGCCGAACTGGTAGTGATGTTCGAGCAGGAGCACGCGGTGGCCGGCCTTCGCGAGCACATTGGCACCCGTGAGGCCGCCCAATCCGCTGCCGATCACGATCACATCATACTCGTCGGCGACACCTTTGAGCCAGTCGTAAGCCATGGAGCGTCGAGAGTGAGTTGGCTCCCGGCGAGAGCGCAACTCAGAGTTTGAGGGCGCGCAGATATTTGAACGAATCCGGGATGCACTGCAGCGGCGTCGGCGTTTCGTCTTCGAGGAAATAGTGTTTCACGCCGGCTTTTTGCGCCGCGCGGAGCACATCCGGCCAGTTGATCTGGCCCTGGCCCACGGTGACTTTGCCAGTCGGCGGGGTGTTGCCCGTATGCACGCCGGTGGCGAGGCCCTTGAGCATGTCCTTTACGTGGATCAACGACCAGCGGCCCGGAAACTTGCTGAAGAGTTTCACCGGGTCCTGACCGGCGTAGAAGGCCCAGTAAACGTCCATCTCGTAGGTCACGAGGTCGGCCTTCGTTTCGCGCATCAGGATGTCGAACATCGTCTCACCGTTGCCGGCGGCCGTCGGTTTGAACTCGAGGCCGTGCGGGTGGTAGCCGAAGCGGATACCGGCCTGTTTGCAGGCAGCGCCCCACTCGTTAAACTTCTTCGCCATGCTGTGCGCCATCTCTTCGGTGAAGGGCTTGTCCTTGCTCACCGGGGGATACGGGATGATCGCGTAGGTGAGGCCGAGGGTCTTCGCATCGCGGATTACCGCGGCGACATCTTTGTCGAACAGCGCGTAGCCGAAGTGGCCGGCGACCGGCGTGAAACCGCGCGCCTTGAGTTCTGCGGCAAACTTCTCCGGCGTGAGGTTACCCGTGCCGGCGAGTTCCACTTCCTTCACGCCATAGGATTTCGCGAGGTCGAGGGCACCGGTGGTGCTCTCTTTGGTCTGCGCGCGCAGGCTGTAAAGTTGCAGACCGAGATGGTCGCGGAAGTCGGCCGCGTGCACGGCGGCGGCGAGCAGGGGCAGGGCAAGGGCGAGGCGGAGGAGTTTTTTCATGGCAGGGTAGAAAAGCACTGTCGCGCGGCGGTCACCCTTTTTGCAAGATGTGATAGTTCGCCATCGAGATGCCGCTGAGCATGGCGCCGACGATGCCGAGGAAGCCTTGGTCGGTGCCGCAGAGGTAGACATTGCCGAGCGCGGTGCGGCCCTGCCGGTGCTTCACGGGCGAGCCGTAGATCGCGCCGCCGAGGTGGCCGGTGAACTTCGTGATCGTGCGCGGGGTAAACATATCCGTGGTCACCGTCGCCGCCGCGAGCGCGTCGTCCGCGGGCAGCGGCGGCAGGAAGCGGCGCGCGCTCCGTTGCACTTCGGCAAACCAGTGGGCCTTCGCGGCGCGGTAGTCGGCCTCCGGCAAATGCGCCCAGCGCTCGTAGTTCGCGAGGCAGGTCACGCGGAAAATCCCCTCGGGCAGCGTGCGGCCCGGGCCAAAGTCGAAGTTGTTCGGAATGCAGATCACGCCGCTGCGCGGGTCGACCTGCGCCGCCGCCTGCACATAGTCGAAGCGCGGGGAGTCGTTGAAGAACACGATCGTATCGCTCCCCCACCCCAGCTCCGCCGGCTGGCGGTTCAAAATGCTGATCGTCTCGACAAACGACAGCGTGCCGCGCCCGTCCGCCGGCGGCACGGTCGCGGCTCCGGTGGCGTCGGTCGGCGTGAGCAGACGCTCCGTCTCCGGCGCACCGATCGAGGAGATGATGTGGTCCGCCGTGATCTCTTCGCCGGTGTCGAGCACGAGTGCCGCGGCCCGGCCGTCACTTGAGCGGATCGCGCGCACGCCGCACTTCATCCGACGTTCGCCGCCGGCCGCGCGGTATTTCTCCAGGAGCACGCGGAGCACCACGCGCACGCCATCGTAGGGCCGGGCAAAGCCTTCAAGGAAGAGCGCCTTGAACATGATCACAAACTGCCCGAACTCCATGTCGTGCTCGGTCGCGCTGCCGTAATACATCACCGGGCAGAACAACATGTCCTCCAGCAGCGGATCGGTCACGTGTTGCCGCACCACGGCGCGCGCCGAGACGGCCACGGCGTCGAGCGAGACGTCGTCGTAGGAGCGCACCGCCGCCACGAGCCGGCGGAAGCCGTCCGCCTGCGCGGGAAACGTCTCCGCGACCTCCTGTTCGAAGACCGCGAAATCATTCGTGAAGCGCAGCGAGGTCTCGCCCCGCGGGCCGAAGGCCACGCGCGACTGCTTCTGCTCGCAGAGGGCAAATTCCTCGCGGTCGATGCGCAGTTGCCGGAGCAGTTTGCCGAGCGGCGTGCCCTTCACGCCGGGCCGCACGTAGTTGGTCATCGCGTGCAGGCCCACGTCGAACTTCCGGCCGGCGATGCTGTAGAAACCGTTGAGCCCGCCGACGGCGTTGTGGCGTTCGAAGATGCACACGCGCTTCCCGAAGTGCGCGAGGCGAATGCCCGCGGCGAGTCCGGACATGCCGGCGCCAATGATGGCCACGTCGTAGTGGGAGCGGGTGTTCATGGGCGGCTACAAAAAAGGCCGGGACTCATCCCGGCCCGCGATTATCGGCCTGTCGGTGCGGCGCTCAGCTCTTGCCGGCGGCGTCGAACTTTGGCGTCAGGTATTCCGCGCAGCTGTCGAGGCTCGCGAGCTGCGGATAGTCCTTCTCCGGCACTTCGATGCCGTGGCGCTTGCGCAGCTCCATCACGATATCGAGAAAGTCCATGCTATCGAGCTGGAGTTGGTCGCGCAGGCGGACGTCCGGTTTGACGTTGCTCAAGTCTTCATCGGGCGCGATGTCCGCGATGATATCGAGCACCACCTTTTTGCATTCGTCTTTGGTCATAGTCAGTGAAACGGGGATTAGGGGACAAACCGCTTAACAATCAATGTGGAATTTATCCCGAGCATACCGAACGAGTTATTCAGGATGGTATCCACTTTGGCCACCTTCCGCGGCTGGTTCAGCACGAGCCCGGGCAACGCGCACTGCGGGTCCAGATTGTCGACGTTGATCGTCGGGTGCACTGTCAGGTCGTCGAACGACGGCAGGTTGCCCGCCAGCTCCAGCGCCCCGGCGGCGCCCATGGCGTGACCGATGAAGCTCTTGGTGTTGTTGATGTGCGTGTCGGGGCAGCCTTCTCCAAACACGGCGCGGATGGCCTCGCACTCCTGGATGTCGCCGAGCGGTGTGGCCGTGGCGTGCGTATTGACGATGTGGATGTCCTGCGGCGTGAGCCCGGCGCGGCGGATCGCGGCGTGCACGCACTCGGCCTGGCGCGCTGGGTTCGGCAGCACGTAGTCGCTGGCGTCGCTGTTGACGTGATAGCCGGCGATCTCGGCGTAGATTTTCGCGCCGCGGGCCTGGGCGTCTTCGAGGCGTTCCAGCGTGTAGAGCGCGCCGCCTTCGGAAATCACGATGCCGTTGCGCGCGAGATCAAAGGGCCGCGAGGCCTTGTGCGGGTCGTCGTGTGTCGCGAGCGCATTCTGGGACTTGAATCCGGCGAAAATGCCGAACGTGTGGATGCTCTCGCTCACGCCGCCGCAGATCGCGAAGTCCACTTCGCCGAGGCGCAGCATCTGCGTGGCGTGGATCAGGCCCATGTTGCCCGCCGCGCAGGCGGCGCCGATCGTGTAGGCGGGCCCCGTGACTCCGAGGTTGAGGGAGGCTTCGCCGGCGGGGTTGTTGGCCACCGTGCGGGGGTTGTGGTAGTGCGACCAGAACTTCGTGTCGTAGTTAAATTTCGAGATATTGTAGACCTCGTTCTCGGTCTCGACGTTGCCGTGCTCGGTGCAGCCGATGTAAATGCCCACGCGGTCCTTCGCGACCGTCTCCCAATTCACCCCGCTGTCGGCCAACGCCTCGCGCGCACAGTAGATCGAGATGCTCCCGGCCCGCGTGCCCACGCGCACTTCCTTTTTCTTCTGGTGCTTCAACGCGTCGTAGTGGCACACGCCCGCGAGCTGCGAGCCCATGTAGCGGATCTCCTTGCGCTCGATGCCGGCCACGCCGTTGAGCAGGTTCGCGCGAAATTCCGCGAGCGAGTTGCCGTTGGGGGCGGTCAGGCCGACACCTGTGATGACGATGCGCGAGGGCTTCATTCGTTGGGAAAGGAAATCGCTAGCCAACCTCCGTCCGAAAGCAATACAACGCTCCCTCCAATTATGAACGTTCTTGTCGTCGGAGGCGCCGGTTATATCGGCAGTCACTGTGTTCGCCAACTGTCGGCCGCCGGGCATCGCCCCGTGGTCCTCGACAATTTCGCCTACGGGCACCGCGGCGCCCTCGCCCCCGGCATCACCCTCCACGAGGGCGATCTAGGCGACGAGACGTTCGTGAAACGGGTGCTCACCGACGAGAAAATCGACGTCGTCATGCACTTCGCCGCCTTCTGCTACGTGGGCGAGTCCGTCACCGATCCGCTGAAGTATTACCTCAACAACAGCGCCGCCACGCTCCACCTGCTGCACGCGATGCTGCAGGTCGGCGTGAAGAAGTTCATCTTTTCCTCCACGTGCGCTACCTTCGGCGTCCCGGCCACACTCCCGATCCACGAGAATCTCCCGCAGGCGCCCATCAATCCCTACGGCCAGACCAAACTCGATATCGAGCTCGCCCTTCGTTCGCTCGCGCCCGCCACCGGCCTGAGCTTCGCCGTCTTCCGCTACTTCAATGCCGCCGGCGCCTCCGAAAACGGCGCGATCGGCGAGGATCACCATCCCGAGACGCACCTCATCCCGCTCGCCATTGACGTCGCCACCGGCAAACGCCCGCACCTCGAGCTCTACGGCACCGACTACCCCACGCCCGACGGCACCTGCCAGCGCGACTACGTGCACGTCGACGATCTCAGCCGCGCCCACATCGCCGCCTTCGACCAGCTCGGCACGCCCGGCACGCAGCTCTTCTACAATCTCGGCACCGGCCGCCCCACTTCGAACCGCGAGGTCATCCGCGCCGTCGAGAAGATCGTCGGCAAGCCCGTCAAGGTTATCGAGAAGCCCCGTCGCCCCGGTGATCCGCCCGCCCTCTACGCCGATTCCGCCAAGGCCCGCCGTGAGCTCGGTTGGCAGGTGAAGTTCGGCGATATCGAGTCCATCGTCGCCACCGCGTGGCGCTGGCACTCCTCGCACCCACAGGGCTACGCCGACCGATGAAACCCGCCGGGCTCTTCGCCGCCGCCCAGCCGGTCATCGGCATGATCCATCTCGGCGCGTTGCCCGGCACGCCCGCCGCCCGCCTCTCCCTGCGCGCCATCGAGCAGCAGGCCGTGAAAGAAGCGCAGCTTTACCGCGACGCCGGCGTGCACGGCATCATGGTGGAAAACATGCACGACACGCCGTATCTCCGCGGTCGCGTCGGCCCCGAGATCGTCGCCGCCATGGCCGTCGTGTGCCGCGCCGTGCAGGAGACCGCCCGCCTGCCCTGCGGCGTGCAGATCCTCGCCGCCGCCAATGCCGAGGCGCTCGCCGTGGCGCTGGCCGCCGGTCTCGCCTTTATCCGCGCCGAGGGTTTCGCCTTCGCGCATGTCGCTGACGAAGGGTTTATCCAGTCCTCCGCCGCCGAGCTCCTGCGCTACCGCCGCACCATCGGCGCCGAGCACGTCCAAGTCTGGACCGACGTGAAAAAGAAACACAGCTCCCACGCCATCACCGCCGATGTCGGTATCGGTGAGACAGCCCACGCCGTCGAGTTTATGCGCGGCGATGCTGTGATCGTGACCGGCGCCGTCACCGGCGATGCGCCGAAGCCCGCCGATGTGCACGCCGTGAAACAGTCCACGCGGCTCCCCGTGTATCTCGGCTCCGGCGTCACCGCCGCCAACGTCCGCGATTTCCTCCCCGCCGCCGACGGCTTTATCGTCGGCTCCGAGTTTAAAGTTGGCGGCCACTGGTCCGGCGCCGTCGACGCGAAACGCGTCCGCCGCTTCATGGCCGCCGTGCGCAGTTCCCCTACCCTTTCAAGCTGAGCCCGCTGGTCCGACGGTAGGAGCCTGCTCGCAGGCGATGCAGGATTTTATCTGACCGCACGCGATGAAATCGCCTGCGAGCAGGCTCCTACCTCCCGGCCCACGTTCATCTCATGCTGAGCGCGGAACCGAAAAAACCGTGCGCGTGCGATATGGCGACCGCCCCCTTCTCCCCATCCGCCTCGCGCCCCTCAGCGCGCCGGGCCCCAATGCTTCGTGAACGGGAAATAGATAAACAGCGGCCGGCCCGCCACGTCCTTGCCGGGCACGTAGCCCCAGTAGCGGCCGTCGGCGCTGTTGCCGGAGTTGTCGCCGAGCGCGAGGAACTGCCCCGGCGGCACTTTCGCTTTCTCGCCGAGCGCGAGCAGATTGTAGGGCTGGTAGCCGCCGTATTGGCCGCTCTGTTCGTTGTTCGACTTAAACGCGATCGAGCCTTCGATCGGCTTGCCGTTGCGGAGCAGCACACCCGTGCCGCCGTTTTTCACCACGGTCTTGCCGTCGGCGAGCATCTGGCCGGCCACGATTTCCAGCTCGTCGCCCGGCGTGCCGACGAGGCGCTTGATGTAGTATTGGTCGCCATACTGGTTCGCGATGCCGGGGATGTTGCCCGTGCGAAACACAAAACCCTGGCCCACATCCGGCCGCACAAAGTGGTAGCTCATCCGGTCCACGAAGAGCTGGTCGCCCGTCAATTCGTCAAACGCGAGGAACCGTTGGCCCGCCTTCACCTGAATGCCCGTGCGGATACAGCGCAGCGGCTCGCCGTCCACGTTGCGCACCACAAATTCCCCGGCGCGCAGCCGGCGCTCGACTTCCGCGCCGAAGCGTTGCGTCGAGTAGGGTTTGCCCCGCGCGAGCAGCGCCTCCGAAGCCACCCAGTCGAAATCGAAATCCATCGGCACGCGCAACGTCACGGGCTTGTCGCCCACCAGCAGCGTATATTCGCGCAGGTCCGTCGGGATCACGCCCCACGTGCGGCCGGGCACGATGCGCGAGTGCACGTTGCCGCGGCTCTGGGCGCCGCCCACCGGGATCAGCACTTCGCCGTCCGCGGGCGCATCCAGCCGGTGCGGCCAGGCGCCGAAGAGCACGGCACGCGCGGCCACCGCGGCTTTGGAGGGCTCGTCGGCCTGTTTCAAAAATACCTCGGGAGTCATGCCGTTGTAGGTCGGCCACATCGAGTTCGTAGGGATCTTGAAGGGCTGCACGAAATACGTGCGGATGCCCAAAATCACGATCGCCGCCACGAGGAAGAATTCCACGTTCTCCACCAGCGCGCTCTTCGGGTAGATCGCCCCGCCCGTGCGGCGCAGCACTTCTTCGAGCGCCTCGATCTCCAGCCGCAGCTTCTCGGCGCCCGCGCGGGCCTTCAGCAACCCGCGCAATCCCGCGATGTGCCCCTGCAGCTCCGCCACCAGCGAGGCCGCGAGCACGTCGCGACGAAAATGGTAAACGCGTTCCGCGACTTCCAACCAGTTCGCGGCGTTCTCCCGCATCTTGTCCTCCGCATTGCGGATGCCCACGAGCCCGAGCAACCACCGGCCCACCTTCATCGCGATCGAGACTTCCGGGACAATGATGTCTTGGGCTTGGGACATGGGGGCGTCGTCAGTTGTTTTGGAGGACCTTGATGAAGGCATCCGGTGGGATGGAAACCTTGCCGATTTGTTTCATCTTCTTTTTGCCCTCCTTCTGCTTGTCGAGGAGCTTGCGCTTGCGGCTGATGTCACCGCCATAGCACTTCGAGGTCACGTCCTTGCGCATTTCCTTCACGTTGTCGCGGGCGATGATCTTGCCGCCGATGGCGGCCTGGATCGCGACTTTGAACATTTGCGGCGGGATGATCTCGGCGAGCTTTTCGCACAGCGCGCGCCCGCGGTTGTCCGCATTGCTGCGGTGCACGATGCAGGCAAACGCGTCTACGGGGTCGCCGTTGATGAGGATGTCCATCTTCACGAGATCGGCGGCCATGTATTCGCCGAGTTCGTAGTCCATCGAGCCGTAGCCGTGCGTGATGCTCTTCAGGCGGTCGTTGAAATCGACGAGGATCTCGTTCAGCGGCAGCGAGCACTTCAGCATCACGCGGTTCATGTCCAGCGTGTCGGTGTGGTCGCAGATGCCGCGCTTTTCCATGATGAGCGAGAGGATGTCGCCCATCGAATCGTTCGGGAGGATGATCTGCGCGCGGATCGTGGGCTCGCGAATCTCCAGCATCGTGCCGGGGTCCGGCATGTTCACGGGATTATCGACCTCGAGGAGTTCACCGCCGTGTTTGATCACGTGGTAGATCACGCTCGGATAGGTGGAGATGATTTCCACGTCGTGCTCGCGGCGGATGCGCTCCTGGATGATCTCCATGTGCAGGAGCCCGAGGAAGCCGCAGCGGAAACCGAAACCGAGCGCCAGCGAGCTTTCCGAGGCGTAGACAAACGCCGCGTCGTTCAGGCGCAGGCGGCCGAGCGCCGCTTTCAGCTTTTCGTAGTCGTCGCTCTCAAGCGGATACAGACCGCAGAAGACCAGCGGGCGCACTTCCTTGTAGCCGGGGAGCATCTCCGTCGCGGGCTTGCTCGCGATGGTGATGGTGTCGCCCGTCTTCACGTCGGCGGTGTTCTTGATGCTCGAGACGATGTAGCCCACGTCGCCCGTGCCGAGCGCAGCGATCTTCTCCATCTTCGGCATGAACACGCCCACTTCCTTCACCTCGGCCTTTTGACCGGTGCTCATCAGCATCATCGTGTCGCCGGCCTTGATCGCGCCGGAAAACACGCGCACGTAGGCGATACACCCGCGGTAGGAATCGTAAAGCGAGTCGAAGACGAGGCAGCGTGTCTGCGGATACTCAGCCCAGCGCGGCGGGGGCACGCGCGCCACGACGGCTTCGAGGATATCCGTGATGCCGATACCCGATTTGCCGCTGGCGAGGATCGCCTCCTCGGCCGGGATCGTGAGGATGTCCTCCAGCTGGCGCGTGCAGAGTTCGAGGTTCGCGCTCGGCAGGTCGATCTTGTTGATCACCGGGATTACCTTGAGCTTCTGGGAAAACGCGAGGTGCGCATTCGCCACCGTCTGCGCTTCCACGCCCTGCGCGGCGTCGATCAGCAGCACGGCGCCTTCACAGGCCGCCAGCGAGCGCGAGACTTCGTAGGAGAAGTCCACGTGGCCGGGCGTGTCCATGAGGTTCAGCTTGTAGTCGTGCCCGTCCTTGGCCCGGTAGGTCATCGTCACCGGATGCGACTTGATCGTGATGCCGCGCTCCTTCTCGAGATCCATCGAGTCGAGATGCTGCGCCGTCATGGAGCGCATCGCGACGGTGTTGGTGTATTCGAGCAGCCGGTCGGAGAGCGTCGTCTTGCCGTGGTCGACGTGAGCGATGATACAAAAATTGCGGGTGTAGAGAGCAGACATCGTTCAGGCGGCGGTGGTCAGATCGGTAAATTCGGCGAAGCTCTTCACGCTCCACGTTTTTTCGGTGCGGCGGGCGAGGCCGGCGAGCACGGCGCCCGGTCCAAACTCCCAGAACTCCGTGGCGCCGGCCGCGGCCGCGCTGCGCATGCAGTCTTCCCACAACACGGAGGAGACGACCTGTTTCACCAGCGCTGCCTTGATCGCCGCCGGTTCACTGACGACCTGTCCGGTCGTATTCGTAAACACGGTGAACTGCGGCGCCGCAAACGGCACCGTCTCCAGATACGCGGCAAACGCCGCGCGCGCCGGCTCCATCAACCGCGAGTGATACGCCCCGGCCACCACGAGCGGGATGACCTTCTTCATGCCGCGCGCCTTGGCGCCCGCGACCGCCGCCTCGACCTTCGTCTTCTCGCCCGACACCACGATCTGTCCCGGCGCGTTGAAGTTGGCCGTCTCGATGTCGAATTCCGCGCACAACTCCGCGACCTTCGCGCGCTCTTCGCCGATGATCGCCGCCATGCCGCCCGTCGTCTGCTCGCACGCCTGCTGCATGAGCCGGCCGCGCTCCGCGACCACTCGCAGCCCCGTCGCAAAATCAAACACGCCCGCCGCGCAATACGCGGTCACCTCACCGAGGCTCAACCCGAGCGCGTAGCTCGGCGCCCCCGCGGGAATCTTGCCCTGCTCGCGCGCCGCCGCCACGAGCGCCAGTCCGTGCACAAACAACGCCGGCTGACACACCTTGGTCTGCGTGAGTTCGGCCTCCGGGCCCTCGAAACTCACCTTCGCCAGGTCCCAGCCCAGCACGCGCCCGGCCTCGTCGTAGAGTGCCCGCGCCGCGGCCGACTGCTCATAGAGCGACTTGCCCATGCCGACCTTTTGGGCGCCCTGTCCTGCAAATAGAAATGCCAATGCCATGGTTAGAACGTGGCAGACAATCGCCCGTCCCCGCCAAATCCAAGCCCTAAGTAAGCCCGCTTCCCGCCCAGCATCCAACGGACTCCAAACAAACCTTTCGCCACCGAGTTCACGGAGCGCCGACACAGAGTCCACCGAGCCAATCCCCAAGCCCCCTCCGAGTCCGGAGACACCAGGCAATAGGTGGGCCGGCACGTCCCTGTGCCGGCATGAAAAAAAACAGTGCACGCGCTCCGACCATGCACGCGCAGGGACGCGCCCGCCCACCCTTCCGTGTTTTCCGTGTCTTCCGTGGGCCCCCTCCGTCGTCGTCATCCCGCCCTTGCCGACCGATCGAACCAAACCTTTCGACACCGAGTTCACCGAGCGCCGACACAGAGTCCACCGAGCCAATCCCCAAACCTCCCCGCGGATAAGACGGATCAACACGGATAAATCATTCCCCATTTCGTGTGCTTCGTGTGTTTCGTGGGCACCTCCTCCTTCATCCGTCTTCCTCCGTCCTCCGAGTTCTTCCCCATTCCGACTTCCGTGTTTTCCGTGTCTTCCGTGGGCCCCCTGCCTTCCTCCGTGACCTCCGTGTCCGAGCTCCGGTTTTCCTCTGTGGCCCCTCCGTCACCTGCTCTTCTCGCGCCGCTAACCCCCGGATACACCGCT
>CALRZR010000042.1:0-40400 GCA_943372705.1 Opitutus sp. GAS368
TGGGCGGGTCAGAGACCCTGCCCTACTTGACTTGCGGGCTTCGTAGACCCAGCGGTTGGACTCGAGCCAGCGGAGGGTGCGGATGATGCCTTGCTCGATGGTGAGTTTCGGCTTCCAGCCGGTGGACTGGATTTTTTTCGTATCGAGAAAGATGAAGGGGTTGTCGCCGATCCAGCCTTTGTTGCCGCCGGTGTATTCGAGTTTGGGCGACAGGTTCAGAGCCTTGCAGATGGCGGCGATGCTGTCGTTGACCTGCACGTATTCGGCGGTGCCGAGGTTGTAGACCTGCGTGTGGTGTTTGGCGTCGCGGGCGGTGTGGGCGCGCGTGGTGTGGAGGAGGGCTTCGACGCAGTCCTGCACGTAGAGGTAGCTCTTGCGCTGGGTGCCGTCGCCGAGGACGCGGAGGCGGTCGGGGTGCTCGACGAGTTGTTTGTAGAAATCGAAGACGTGGCCGTGGGTGTAGCGTTCGCCGAGGATGGAAACGAAGCGGAAGATGTAGGCTTCGTCGATCTGGCCGCCTTCGGCATAGGCGGCGAGGAGACCTTCGCCGGCGGCTTTGGAGGCGCCGTAGAGCGAGGTTTGAATCGGGAAGGAGTCGGTTTCGGGCGTGGGGCGCTCGGGGGTGACGAGGGCTTCGCCGTAGACGGAGCCGGTCGATGAAAAACCGATGCGTTTCACGCCGTTGGCGCGCATGGCTTCGAGGACGTTGAAGGTGGCAATGGTGTTTTGCTCGAGGTCTTTTCGCGGGTGTTGCCAGCCGTCTTTGATGTCGGCGTTGGCGGCGAAGTGGAACACGAAGTCGGCGCCTTGCATCGCGGAGGTGAGCGCGGGGAGGTCGAGGTTGTCGCCGCGGATGAGGCGGAATTTCGGGTGCTGGTGCGCGCCGTCGAGGAAACGGATTTGGCCGGTGGACAGGTTGTCCCAGCCGGTGACTTGGACGCCGTCGGCGAGGAGACGGTCGACGAGGGTGGACCCGATGAAGCCGGAGGCGCCGGTGATGAAGACGTGGTGCATGGCGGAAGAGTTGAGAGCTGAGAGTTGAGAGCTGAGAGTCGGAGAGGTCGAGAGATAGGGAGGGGGAATGCCCAATGTCTAATGACTAATGTCTAAGGAAGGAGGGCGTGAGGCGGGGGCGGAGGGTTTGGTAGGATTGGCGGATATCCTCGGGGACGCCCCAGACAGTTTCGCGTTGGTAGTGGAGCGTGAGCGCGAAGGTGAGGAGGACGGCGGCGAGGGTGACAAGGGAGAGGAGGGCGTGAAGGGCGAGGCGGAGGCCGGAGGTGGACGTGTCGAGGGAGGCGAGGCCGAGGGCGGCGGCGCAGGTGAGGAAGGGAAGCCAGTCGGCGGTGTAGCGTTGGGCGGTGGCGATGGCGGCGAAGAGGGCGAGGCTCATTGGGATGACGGCGGCGCCGGTGATGAGTAGAGGCGTGCGGGCAAGGGGGCGGACGAAGGCGCCGAGAATGGCGAGGAGCGTGAGGGAAAATAGCCCCGGCATCGCGAACGGGATCGCGAGCGTGTGATCGGGGAGGTCGAGTTTGGCGGCGGGGAATTCGCGGCCGGGCTCCGGGGAGCCGAGGTAGACGAAGGGGAATTTGTTTTCGAAGCGGAGATTGGGGCGGACGAAGTAGGTGTAGGCGCCGAAGGGGACGTTGGCGGAGTGGAAGCTCTTGCCGTCGATTTTGGCGAGACGCTCGGCGTCGTAGGGGCGGCTGTAGCGGAGCGGGGCGCCGTCGAAGGTTTTGAATTTGAGGTAGCTGAGGCCGTTGAAGGTGAAGACGGCGAGGACGCAGGAGAGACCGAGGGCGAGGGGACGAAGGGAATTTTTGATTTTCGAATTTTGATTTTCGATTTGGGGCGCGAACCACGCGCGGAGGAGGTGGGTGGCGGCGATGCAGCCGAGGAAGGTGAGAGCGAAGAGGCCGGTGGGTGGGCGGGCGTGGAGGGAGAGGAGGGCGCAGAGGAGGGCAGGGAGCCAGGCGCGGCCGGCGGGGGCGGCGAGGTGGCGGAGGGCAAACAGGCACGAGAAGAGGGCGAAGGTGACGCCGCAGAAAATGGCTTCGTGATAAACGTAGGCGCGGCTGCCGAGGAAGAAGAGCGTGCTGCCGAGGCCGAGGTTGGCGGTGAGGAAAACGACGGCAGCGGGCGAGGGCGCGGCGGCGGGAGCGACGACGCGGTAGGCGTGGCGGAGGAGGGCGTAGGCGGCGAGCAGCGTGGCGATGAAGTAGCCGACGAAGAAGGCGCGAGTGAGGTTGCCGAAGGCGAAATCGAAGAGGACAAATGGGAGCCGAAGCAGGGCGGGCGTGGGGCCGAAGTAGCCGTAGAGTTTGCCGGCGAACACGAAGGCTTCGCCGCCGATGGCCTCCTCGGTGACGTCGAGTCGGGCGTGGAGGAAGCTGTCGGCTTGGTAGTCGTAAAAGGAGCCGAGCGGTTCGGTAACGTCGAGGTCGAGCGTTCCCTGGGTGACCATCCACGTGAACACGAGCGTGCAGACGGTGGACGCGCCGACGAACGAACGATGAGGGGCGAGAGTGCGGCGTAGGGACGCGAACGCCGTGCGAAGCGTGGCGGGGTGGAACCAGTGGAGCGGTATCCAGCCGGCGAGGACGGCGAGGGCGACAAGGAGGACGGCGTATTTCTGGCGGCTGTGGGTGACCCAGCCGGTGATGCGGTCGCGGAGGGTGTAGAATTGGGAGGGTTCTCCGCGGAGCTCGCGTCCCTCGGGCGTGAGAAGCCGACCGCGGAGTTGCGGACCGCAGGCGCTGCCGCCGAGGGGATTTTCGCCGAGGTGGAGTTCGCGCGGTTGGCGGAAAAAATAGTGGTCGCGAAGGGTGAACACGGTGGCGCCGGCGACGTCGACGCGGATGTTCCCGGGAGGATCGGTGAAGCGACCACGCACCTGGTCGAGAGCGGGCATGGCGATGCGGAGGCGAAGCGGTTGACCCGGTGTGATGGTGACCGGAGTCGAGGAGAGCGTGCCCGGATGGCCCCAGCTATTGTAGCCGAAAACGATGCGCGTTTCGTCGAGGTAACTTGCGATGAGGAAGTCGCCGAAGAGCGGGCGACCGGAGACGATGAGCGGTTCGGCTTGGCCCGCGGTGCCGCGGTCGAGGACGAGGTCGACGGTGAGCGGGTTGGGGAGGGGCGGGTAGTAGTTGCGCAGGCAGAGCGCGGAGAGGGCGAGGCAGAGCGCGAGGGCGGCAAGGAGGCGGGGAAGGAACGGGCCGCGGTTCACGGGGAGGGCGAAGTGCGAAGCGCGGGGCGGCGGTGGGGAAACCGCCGGTCCGGCGGAGGGAGGAACCGCTAATCTGCGCTGATCTTTTTGGCTGAGGGCGGAGTGAGGATGTGCGTGTATCGCCTGATCGGCGAAGCGCGAAAAATTAGGCGCGAGCGGCGGGGAAGGGTTCGGCGGTGGCGGATTTTGCGGCGGAGTGGCGGTGGGCGTCGGCCATGAGTTTCTCGATGGTGGGGAGCGGGCGGATGACCATAAACATCTGATACGCGAAGAGTCCGCGGGAAATTTTGATCAGGAAGCTTTGCAGCCCCATCAGGAAATTTTGCCAGCCGGGGCTCTTCACAACGAGGGGGACGGGGGCGGGGATGCCCTGCTCTTGCTCGATCACGAAGCCCTGCTCTTTGAGGAGGCGGCGGAGCGAGGAGAAGGTGAACAGACGGGTGTGGGTGAGGTCGAGGATGCCGCGTTTGTTGTAGTTGAACTGGCCGAGGAAGAGCATGAGCCGCGTGACGATGAAGCCGATGTTGCCGGTGGAGATGATGATCTTCACGGAAAGGTTCGACTGGGTGCGGCGGCGGAGTTCGTCGCAGAATTTTTCGGGCGAAGTGAGGTGTTCGATGATGTCGAGAAGGAGGATGACCTGCACGTCGTCGAGGGGGCGCGGGAAGGGATTCGTGTTGAGATCGGTGACGTGAAATTCGTCGAAGGCGGACGTGTCGTCGGGACGGAACTGGTCGACGCCGATGACGCGGCATTCGATGTGGTGGAGCGGGGCGCAGAGGTGGCCGGGGCCGCAACCGATGTCCATGACCGTGGCGCCGGCGGGCATCTCGGCGAGGGCGGACGAGTGCGTGGAGGCGAAGGTGGTCTTGGGGAGGTAGTGCTTGTTGTCGTCGTGGACGGACTGGATGTCGAAGTTGCGCCGGTAAACGAGGCCGTAGTCCTGGAGGAGCGCGACGGTAGAGGCGTTGACGACGTCCATGGCGTAGCGGATGCCGTCGACGCGGCAAATCTCGTTGCCGTAGTGGGTCGGGATCGGGACCTCGGTGATGCGCGCGCGGGAGCGGAGAAACTGGATGATGATCTCGGTATCGAAGTGGAAAACGTTCGAGTTGAGTTCGAACGGAATGCGGCGGAGCGAGGCGGTCGTGTAGGCTTTGTAGCCGGTGTGAAATTCGGCGAGCGAGGAGCGGAGAACGAGATTTTGGTAGGCGGTGAGGATTTTGTTACCGACGAGTTTGTAGAACGGCATGCCGCCTTTGCGGGCGCCGCCGGGCGTCAACATGCGCGAGCCGAGGACGACGTCGGCGGAGCCGTTGCGCAGCGGCGCGAAGAGATCGGGGAGCATCTCGGGGGCGTATTGGGCGTCGCCGTGGAGGAGGGCGACGTAGTCGAAGCCCTGCTCGATCGCGTAGTGATAACCGAGCTTTTGGTTGCCGCCGTAGCCTTGGTTTACGGGATTCGTGAGGACGGTGAGTTTGTGGCGATACGTGCCGAGACGGCGGAGTTCGTCGGCGAGGGCGTAGGTGGAGTCGCCGGAAGAATCGTCGATGATGAGGACCTCGACCTCGTAGTCGGCGAGCGCCGGGATGCGGCGGAGGACCTCCATGATCGTGGACTCGGCGTAGTAGGCGACGATGAAGATGAGGGCGCGCGGTTTGCGATCAGCGGTCATGAGGTGGGAGGCCAAAAAAAGTGTCGGCAGTTTTGCGAAGGGCGAGATAGCGGGCTTTTACGCCGTCTGGCACGCCCCAAACGAGCTCGGCCTGATAGTGCAGGGTAATGGCGAGATTAATCCCGACGGAGAGGAGGACGAGGACGGCGAGCGCGGCGAGCAGCGTGCGGCGGAGGGCGGCGGAAAGGTGGGTGACGGCAGGGAGGCCGAAGGTCGCGAGGAGCAGGAGGGGTGGACAGAAGTCGGCGGTGTAGCGGTGGGAAATCGCGATCGCGAAAAAAAGCGCGAGGGACATGGGGAGCGCGGCGAGGGCGACGAGCGCGAAGGGCAGACGCAGCGGCAGACGGCGCGCGAAGACGAGGACGCCGCCGAGTAGGGCGAGGAAGACCATGGCGGGCATCGCGTAGGGGAGGGCGACGGTGGGCTCGGCGAGGTCGATTTTGGCGCCGGGGTAGTCGTTGGGATTGCGTCCGTCGGCGAAGAAATAGGGGAAGGTCGGGCGGAGGAGGAAATTGGCGCGCCAGACGTAGCCGTCGAAGTTGTAACGGAAGTTGGCTACGTGAAAATTTTTCCCGTCGATGGCGGCGAGGCGCGCGGGGTGGTATTGGACGTGGTATTTGAGCGGAGCGCCGTCGAAGGAGTGGAATTTGAGGTAGCTCAGGGCGTTGAAGCTGGAGACGCCGAGGATGGAGAGGAGGCCGATGGCGAGGGGGCGGAGGGAATTTTTGATTTTCGAATTTTGATTTTCGATTTCGGGAGCGAACCACGCGCGGAGGAGGTGGGTGGCGGCGACGCAGCCGACGAGCGTGAAGGCGAAAAGGCCGACGGGCGGGCGGGCGTGGACGGCGAGGAGGGCGAGCGCGAGGGCGGGGAGCCAGGCGCGGGAGGCAGGTGTGGATAGCCAGCGAAGCGAGCACCAAGCGCTCCATAGCGCGAAGGCGATGCCGCAGAGGTTGGCCTCGTGGTAAATGTAGGCGCGGCTGCCGAGAAAGAGGAGCGTGGTGCCGAGGCCGGTGGCGACGGTGAGTAGCGCGACGGCAGTGCGCGAAGGTGTCGGCGCGGTGGGCGAAAGGAGGCGAGTGGCGTGGAGGTAGAGTGCGTAGACGGCGGCGAGGGACGCGAAGAAATAGGCGATGAGAAACGGGCGGGTGAGGAGGCCGAAGCCGAGATCTAGGAAAACGAACGGGAGGCGCAGGAAGGCAGGCGTGGGACCGAAGTAGCCGTAGGTTTTTCCTCCGAAAGTGAAGGCCTCGGCACCGAGGGCGACCGAGGGGACGTCGAGACGGCCGGCGAGGAAACTCAGGGCCTGATAGTCGTAGAAGTTTCCAAACTCATCGGGGAAAAAGATCCTGAATGTGCCGGCGGTGAGCACCCACGTGAAGACGCCTGTGCTGAGCAGTGCGGCGACGGCAAAGGTAAGGTGGGTGGCGCGCGAAGATGCAGGGCTTGGGGGCGGAACGTGGGCGGTGGAAAGAATGCGGCGCGCAATCCATGCGACGGCGAGGGAGAGCAGGACGATGACGGGGAGATCGCCGGGGTGTTGGGCCAACCAGAGCGAGAGGCGCGTGGTGTAGGGGAAATACGAGGACGGGCCGCCGCGGAGGGCGCGACCGGAAGACGCAAAGAGATCGCCGCGAAAGAAGGCGCCGGCGGTGTTGCCGCCGATGGGGTTCGTGCCGAAGAAAACTTGGGCGGGCGGACGCGAGTGGAACGGGACCTCGGCGCGGAGGATTTCGCGGCCGTCGAAGATGAGGCGCAGGGGGGCGGTGGCGGCTTTGGGCGTGTCGGGGAGAGCGGCCAAGGACGGCAGCGTGACCAGCAACGTGTGGCGAGCGCCGGGCTTGAAGGTGATCGGCGGAGAGGTCGGGCCGCCGGTGCCCCAGGAATCGTAGGAGAAGGTGGCGGTGGTGCGGTCGAGGTAGTTGACGACGAGAAAATCGGCTTGGGCGAAGACGCCGGTGGAGATGAGCGGCTCGGTGCGGGCGGGGTTGCCGCTGGGGAATTTTACCTCGAGGGCGAGTTCGGTCGGGAGCGGCGGGAAGACCGAGGAGACGCGCAGTGCGCTGAGGACGAGGGCGGTGGCGAGGGCGAGCCACCAAGGGGCCGAGCGACGTGTGAGGAGAGTTCTCATGAGGCCGGCGGCGGAGAAGAGAGGAACACGCGGTCGATGCGCGTGCGGAGGTCGCGGTAGTTTTGTTTCACCGAATCGGGCACACCCCAGACGGTGTCGCCCTGGTAGTGAAGCGCCATGGCGAGTGTGAGCAGACAAGACCAGAGGGTGGCGAGGGCGAGGGCGGTGGTCGCGAGCCGCGACCAGGCGGGGGCGGCGAGTCCGAAGGCGGCGGCGCAGATGAGAAAAGGCACCCAATCGCCGGTGTAGCGTTCGGCGGTGGCGATGGCGGCGAACATCGCGAGCGAGAGTGGAACGGCGGAGGCCCAGAGCACGAGCACGGGAGCGCGGGCGGCGGGATGGCGGCGGCAGGCCCAAGCGCAGCCGGCGGTGGCGAGGGCGAAGAGACCGGTCATGCCGAAAGGGAGCGCGGCGGTGCGGTCGGGGAGGTCCATTTTCGCGGACGGAAAATCGGCGGGCGGGATAAATTGGCCGAGGTAAACCCACGGGAAGTGACGTGAAAATTCAAAGGTCGGGCGCAGGAGGTAGGCGCTGAGGCCGTAGGGGATGTTGCCGAGGTGAAATTGCTTGGAGTCAATTTTCGCGAGGCGCGCGGGGGAGTATTGGACGTTGAGGCGAAGCGGGCAGCCTTCGATGGTGCGAAATTTGGCGTAGCTCAGGGCGTTAAAACTGAGGACTCCGAGGACGGAGAGAGCGCCGATGGCGAGGGGACGGAGAGTTGAACCGCTAATCTGCGCTAATTTTTCAGAAGCGACGCCGAGGTCGGATGTGTGCGTGCTTCGCCTAATCGGCGAAGCGCGGAGCAAGTGGGTGGCGGCGACGCAGCCGAGGACGGTGAGGGCGAAGAGGCCGGTGGGAGGGCGGGCGTGGACGGAAAGGAGGCCGAGCACAAGCGCGCCGAGCCACCAGCGACTGGCGGGAGCTTGGAGATAGCGGAGCGAGCACACGCTGGAAAACAGAGCGAAAACGATGCCGCAGAGGATGGCCTCGTGATAAATGTAGGCGCGGCTAGCGAGGAAAAAAACCGTGCTGCCGAGGCCGACGTGGAGCGTAAAGAGGATGGTTTGCCAGGTCGCGGGCTGGGGTTGAGTGGGGCGGTCCGCCGTCGCTCCGGCGGAGCTATGGCGAGATTCGCGGAGGAGGCGCGTGGCGTGCAGGAGGACGAGGTAGGCGCCGACGAGGGTCGCGGCGTAGTAAACGAGCAGGGCGGCCCGGCTGAGTTCGCCGAAGGCGAGGCCGAAGATGACGAACGGGAGACGCAGCAGGGCGGGCGTGAGGCCGAAGTAGCCGTAGACTTTTCCGTTGAAGATGAAGGACTCGCCTTGCAGGGAGCCTTCGGGGACATCGAGGCGGCCTTGGAGGAGGCTGAGGGCTTGGAAGTCGTAGAAGTCGGTGAAGGCCTCGGGTGCGATGAGGCGAAACGTGCCATGGGTGAGCAACGCGGCGAAGGCGAGTGAACAGAGGGCGGCGGTGGCAATGAATGCGCGGTGAGGGCGAAGCAGAGAGGGAGCGAGGGAGGGAAGGAGAGAGGGGGAGAGTGGGAGACGGTGGAGGAACCAGGTGACGGCGGCGGCGAGGAGGATGGAGGCGGCGAGTTGCCAGCGACCGAACCAGAGCCAGGCGCGGAAGCGGTCGGGTTGGGTAAAATAAGTGCGGGCATTGCCGGTGAGGGCGCGGCCGTCGGCGTGGGAGAGCTGGCCATGAAACTCGGGGCCGCAGGACGTGCCACCGAGAGGATTTCGGGCGAAATAGGCGCGGAGCGGGCGGCGGGAATGGAAGCCGACGGGGGCATCGAGGACGACGGCGCCATCGAAGCTGACGCGCAGGCGATTGCCGGGCGGATCGAGGGAATGGGGAATCGCGGCGAGGGAAGGTAATTGGATTTCCAGGACATGGCGGACGCCGGGCGTGACGGTGATCGGCGGCGAGGCGGGTCCGCCGTGGCCCCAGCTGTCGTAGGCGAGGGAGACCGTGTGGGCGTCGAGGTAGCGGACGAAGAGATAATCGGCCGCGCCGGTTTCACCGGAGACGACGAGCGGTTCGTTGGTGCCGACCGGGAGCGGCGAAGGGAAGGAGACCGTGAGACGCTGCGGTCCGGAGATGGGCGGGTAGTAGTCCCACAAACAGACGGCGATCAGGAGCAGCAGCGTGGCGACGCCGGCGCACCACGGGAGATGTTTTTCAAGTTTTACCACGGAGGCACAAGGCACGAAGGCTCGGACAACGCGCGGGCGGAGGGCGGCCGGCGGCGGGGACCGGGACTATTTTTGAAACCCCTCGGCGCGGTCGACGATGAACTTGGGGCGGCTGCGGACCTCTTCGTAGATGCGGCCGATGTATTCGCCGAGGATGCCGACGCTGATCAACTGGATGCCACCGAGGAAGGAGATCAGGATAACGAGCGTGGGATTTCCCCAGACGATTTCCCAGCCCATGAGTTTATAGAAGAGATAAATTGCCATGAGCAAAAAGGAGAAGCCGGCGATGATGAAGCCGAACATCGTGCTCAGGGTGAGGGCGTAGGTGGAGAAACAGAAGATGCCGTTGAAGCCGATGCGGAGGGAGCCGAAGAAACGGTTGTAGTTGGTCTCACCGGCGAAGCGGGCGGGGCGATCGAAGGGGATGATGGCCTGTTTGAAACCGACGACGGCGACCATGCCGCGAAGGAAACCGTGGGACTCTTTGAGTTTCACGACTTCGACGACGACGCGGCGGGCCATGAGGCGGAAATCGCCGGTGTTGGGCGGGATTTTTACGTCGGCGATTTTGTTGATCACTTTGTAGCCGGTGGCAGCGACAAATTTCTTGATCCACGGTTCGCCGGTGCGGGCGCGGCGCTGGGGGAGGACGACGTCGTAGCCTTCACGCCACTTGGCGACCATCTCGTGAAGCAGCTCGGGCGGGTCCTGGAGATCGACGTCCATGGCGACGACGGCTTCGCCGCGGGAGTATTCGAGGCCGGCGAGGGTGGCCATGGGTTGGCCGAAGCGGCGGGAGAAACGGAGGAGCTTAATGCGCGAGTCGGTGGCGCGGGCCTCGAGGATGACGTCTTCGGTGCGATCGGGAGACGGATCGAGGGAGAAGATGATTTCGTAGTCTTCCGTAACGCCGGAGAGGATCGGGCGGATGCGGCGGAGGAACTCGGGAATATTTTTTTCCTCTTTGTAAACGGGAACGACGACACTGAGGAGCATGACTTGAAAACGGCAGAAAGAAGAAAGGGCGGAAAGAAGAAACGGGGGCGGCCGGGTGGCGCGCGCGGGTTGATGACAATTGTGGCGCGAGAAACCGCCAGCGGGACTTGAGCCTGCGTGGCCTGTCTGGGCCGTCGCGAGGGCGGGTCGGAGACCCTGCCCTACTCACCAGCGGATGCCGAGCGAGAGGAGGCGGGAGACGAGGGCGCCGCGGAAACGGGTGCGGCGGGCGTAGCGGTCGATGGTGGCGAAGTCGTTTTCGCGTTCGCCGTGGAAGCGGGTGCGGATGCGGCGCATCTCGTCGGCGCCGGTGGTGTGGATCGCCTGCGAGGTTTTTTGCTCCGAGTGGACGCGGAAGGCACCGAGGCAGTAGGGGAGACGGACGAGTTTGCAGCCGGCTTGTTGGAAGCGGGCGAGGAGGTCCCAATCGAGGGCAAACTGAAAACTGGGGTCGATGCCGCCGGCGAGATCCCACGCGCGTTTGCGCCAGAAGAGAGTTTCCTGCGGGACGTAATCGATCCACTCGAGGACGTGGGGATCGTGGCGCGGCATGATCCAGCGGCCGACGTCGCCATCGTTTTCGTCGATGATGATGCGGTGACCGTAGACGGCATCGACGTCGGGATGCGCGGCAAAGTAATCGGCAACGTAACGGAGCACACCGGGGCCGAGGAGATCGTCAGAGTTGAGCCACGCCATGAGATCGTCGGGGCCGAGCTCGGGGGTGACGCGCGCGAACCCGCGGCGGATGGCGTCGGCCTGGCCGGCGTCGCGGACGGATTCCCAGTGGCGGAGGTGAGCGGCGTGGCGGGCGATGATGGCTGGGCTGGCGTCTTTGGAACCGCCGTCTTGGACGACGTAGAGGAGGCGCGGGTAATTTTGATCGAGGATGCTGAGCATCGTGCGCTCGATGTAGGCTTCCTGGCCGTAGCTTGGCGTGACGATGGCGATCTGCGGGAGGGGATTTGGAGTCTGGGGTCCGGGGTCTGGGGTTTGGGGGAGCCGGTCCCAGACGAGGGGTTTGGGCGCGTGGTGACGGAGGACGCCGATCTGCATCCAGTATTTCTCGACAACGCGGCTGAAGAGCCAGGCATCGAAGGGGCGCCAGAGTTTTTCGCGGACAAAGGCGGAGCCGGCCAAGGCGAGCCGGTGGAGGAGGGAGGTGGAATCGGAGCTTTCGGCGGCGAGGCGCGTGATGACGGCTTCGCGTTCGGCACAGGCGCGGCTCAGCGATTGGAGGACGGCTTCTTTTTCGGCGAGGAGGCGGCCGTAGTGTTTCGCCTGCTCGAGGGCGGCGTGGGTGGACGCGTGGGGTGAGGCGTAGGCGGCGAGCGAGGCGTCGCGCTCGGCGAGCATGGCGCGAAGCGAGGAAATTTCCCGGTCGCGGAGAAAAACGAGGGCCTCGATGTTGCGGATGTGGACGGACTGGTTGGCGAGCGTCTCGGCGGCTTTGGCGGTGTCGGGCGGGAGCTGCGCGAGGGCGTGCTGGAAGCGGGCTTTGTCGTCGTGGGCGGCGGTGAGGCGCGCGGAGAGATCGGCGACTTGGGCGTCGCGGTCGGCGACGGCGCGCTGGAAATGTTTGATGTGGCCGTCCTGCTCGATGATGAGGCGCTCGCGTTCGTCGCAGACGGTTTTGAGGGCGGTGATCTCGGTGTCCTTGGAGTTGATCTCGGCCTCTTTGGAGAAAATGGATTTTTCCTTTTCGTCGATGGCCTCGTCTTTTTCGCGGTCGAGCGCGGTGAGCTGTTCGAGTTTATGCTGACGGGCGAGGTGCTCGGCGCGGAGCGAGCGGTAACGGGCGGAGGCCGCGGCGATGAAGACAGAGGGTGGGAGAGACGGAGAGAGGGCGAGCGGATGGACGGCGAAAGGGGCGTCGGGTGCGGCGAGATGGCGGTCGACGGCGGCGATCGTATCCGCGGCGCTGATGCCGGAGAGGCATGGGGCATCGGTTGCAGAGAAGGCGCAGTCCCAAGCGCAGCCGAAGCACGGGAGCGGTTGCACGAGGGCGAGACCGCGGCGGGCAGTGGGAACGAAGCGTGGCCAGGTGCCGCCGCCGAAAATCGCCACGACGGGGACATCAAGGGCGGCGGCGAGGTGCATGGCGCCGGTGTCGTTGCCGAGATAAAGCGAGGCGTCGGCGACGAGGGCGGCGAGGGTGGGGAGGGAATTTTCGCTTCCGAGCCAGAGGGCGGCAGGGGAAGACGAGGAGAGGGGGAGAGGGGGAGAGGGGGAGGCGGAGAGCGAGGCGAGGAGGGCGGCTAGGTGGGGGCGCTCGGATTCGTGGCCGATGAGGAGCGTGCGGAGGCCGTGGCGCTGGTGCAGGTGGCGGATGGCAGCGGCGAAGCGCTCGGCGGGCCAGGTCTTCAGACGGACGTTGGCGAAACCGGCGGCGGCGCACACCACGTAGCGACCGGGGGGGAGGCCGAGGGAGGCGAGGAGGTCGCGGGCGTTTTGGGAAACAGCGGAAGGGAGCGCGACAGGTGAGAGGGACTCAGGTGAAACGGACGAGGCGGAGAAGGCGAGGCCGGTAAGGTGGGCGGCGAGACGGCGGTTACGGTTGGCGTCGGGTTCGTCGGGCGGGACGGGGAGCTGTTCGCTGAAAACGGCGGCGGCATCGAGGCCGAGAGTGACGCGCAGTTGGGTGGAGAAGTGCTCGTCGGAGGTCTCGGAACCGAGGGCGACGCGGCGGCTGGCGGGAGTTGTAGCGGCGGCGAGGGCGACTTCGAGCCAGTTGCGGCGCGAGGTGGCGGCGACGACGAGATCGGGTGCCAGGTTCGTAACGAGAGTGCGGAGACGGGCGAGCTCGGCGGGGGCGGCATCGGGGCCTTGGCCGAAAGGATCGAGGGTGGTCGGGTGATACTCGATGCTGGGAGCGAGGAGCCGGGCGAGGTCGAGATAGGCGGGGCGGAGGAGCACGCAGAGACGCGTGGCGGGCCACGCGGCGCGGAGGCTGCGGAGAGCGGGGGCGAAGAGGATGAAATCGCCGAGGGTGTCGAGCTTGAGGAGGAGCGCGGTGCGCGGAGCTGGGCGGGCCACGGGCGCGGTCATGGAGCGGGGGCGAGTTCGACTTGAAGCAGGCGACCGGTGCGGCGGCGGGTGTCGGGCGCGGGAAGCGGGAAATCGGCCGGAGCAGAAAGTCGCAGCGTGCGCGGCGTAACGGAGGCGGGGATACGCACGCGGAGCGTGGCATAGGCACCGGTGGCGAGAGTATGAGCGGTGGCGGGCTCGGCGCCGGACTGCGTGGTGAGGGTAGTTGTGCGGGTGCCGGACCAGTCGGGATTTTCGATGCGGAGCGTGGCGTCGGTGGCGGTGTCGCTCGCGGGGAAATGGATCACGGCGTCGCGGGACATCCAACCGTCTTGGTCGATGCCGGCGGCGGCGAGGCGCACGCTGCCGGCGGTGCCGAAGTCGAACGTGCGACCGGGGAGCGCAGGGAGGACTTCGAGGAGTTCGAGTTTTGCGCCGACGGGGCGGTTGTCGCCATTTGGAAGCGTGGCGGAGGCGGACGGGATAATCGCGAGGCGCGTGGGGGCGGAGGGGTTGGCCACGGGCAGAAGCCAGTCAAACGTGCCGGTGGCGGCGGGGAGTTCGAAGGTCTGGCCGTTGACGGAAATTTTGAACGTGCCGCGACCGAGTGGCATATTGGGGAGCTCGGGGACGTAGCCGCGGAGGCGGAGGGCGGCTGCGGTGAGCGAGGGCTGGGGGCTGGGCCCCGGGGTCTGGGGTTTGGGGTCTAGGGTCTGGGGGGACGGAGCGGGGGCCGCAGAGAGCGGCGGTTGGAAACTGCCGGTCCGTTCGGCGGCGGCAGCGGAGCCGAGGACGAATTCGGAGTGGGGCGAAAGCCAGCCGTCTTCGTAAATGCCGGAGAATTCGAGGCCGCGGGCGAGGACGATGTCGGAGGGGAATTTAGCGACGCGCGTGGGGCGGGGTAGGGCGGCGACTTGGGCCGGGGAGAGTGCGGAGATGTCGCGGCCGTAGGCGACGAGGAGACGGGAATCGAGGGGAATACGGGTGTTGTAGAGGGCTTGGAGGCCGCGGCGTTTCTCGACGAATTGGACAGGCTGTTCGGCGAGGTCGATGGCGATGTAGGCGGCGCCATCCTGCCAGACGGGGCGGATGGGGCCGATGATGCGGTTGACGGCGCCATTGCCGACGAAGTTGAGCGGGACGTCAGTTTGCGCGAGGACGCGCGGGGCTTCGCCGGGGGCGAGAACGCGGTTGCGCGGGGGTGTCCACGACGTGTGGTTGGCGCCCATGAAGGTTTTGGAGAGGGCGACGCGGAGGTAGATTTCGTCAGTGGGCTGCTCGACGCGGATCAGGAGGAAACGGCCGATGCCAGTGATGTCGTGGTCGGGCGTGTGCGGGTCTGCCTCTTGCTGATACATGGCGATGCGGTGGCGGTCGCCGAGGTAGTAGTGGTTGCCGCGGTTGGAGTGGACGAAGACGAGGTGATTGGACGCGGTGCGCGTGTGCGCGGCGGTGTTGGCGGCGGAGGCGGCGGGGAGAATCTTGAAATACGCGGTCGGTGCGGTCGAGGCGTCGGCGAGGCGGAGCTTGTTGAAGAGACCGAGTTGCTCGCTAAGGAAAAGGTAGGCGTCGCCGGGATCGTTCTTGGCGAAGGCGAGATTGGGCGCGCGGAAACCGGTGCCAAAGAGCGTGGGCGTGAGGATCGAATCGGAGTCGCGTTTCGCGAGCATGGCGCGCGTGCGGGCGAGGTCGTCGAAGTGCGGATGGAGGCTGACGAGCTCGTTGCCGAGGCGTTCGAACTCGATCGGGGCGATCTGCTGGTAGTAGTCGCGGGAGAGGAAACGGAGATCGGTCCCGCGGAATTCGACCGCGGCGAGTTTGGCGGCGACGAGATTGGAGATGTCGCAAAGGAGGCGGGTGTGCGCGGGCGTGGCGGGCGGCTCGGTGCCGAGGATCGAGGCGAGCTTGGCCTCGGTGATGCCGCCGGCTTTTTCTCCTTGGGAAACGCGAGTGTAGTAGAGCGCGGTAGGGGCGCAGCTGAGTGCGAGGAGGACGACGAGCGTCGGGGCGGTCCAGCGAGCGCGCGGTAGGCAAAGGAGCGCGGTGGCGACCGCGGCGGCGAGCGCGGGCTGCATGAACATGGCGGCTTTATAGAGGCCGAAGTCGTTGCCGCCGGTGTAGAGTTTTACGCAGACCAGAAGAAGCACGAGCAAGAGTGCCGTGACCGGTGCGGGCGTGGCGCGGAACAAGGTTTCGCGGAGAGCGAAGGTAACGGCCGCGACGAGGCAGATGAAGCCGGCGACAATGGCGATGGACGTGAATGGTTCGCTAAACGTGACCGCGAGCGGCATGAAGCCGAAGAGGTTGGCGAGGCCGGTGGGGATCAGGAAATAAGGGAAAAGCGAGAGCGAGAGGTCGACCGTGCGGAAGCCGGAACCAAATTGGTAGAGGATGGTGAAGAGGTAAGAGAGGATGTTGTGCCGGAGCAGGATGATGACACCGACGATGCCATACATCACCAAGCCGAGGCGCGGGGTGGGGAAGGCGCGGTGGCGGAGCCACTCAATCGAGCCGACCAAGATCGCGGTGAGCACGGCGAAGGCGGTTACCTCGGGGTAAAAGACCGCGAGTGCGGCGCCGATGATCGAGAGCACGGCAACGTGCGGGAGCAGGCGACGGCGAGTGGCGGGCAGGCGTGACGTGAGGATCGCGGTCGACGCCAGCAGGAGCGCGATACCGCCGACTTGGGCGATGAGTTGGTAGAGCATGCCCAACATGAACAGCGGGCTGGCAGCCAGCAGGGCGGTGCCGAGCCGGGCGCGGCGGCGCCAGCGGCCGTGATGAAGAGTGAGAGCGGCGGCGGCGAAGAGTTGCACGAGACCGAAGCCGATGATCACCGGCATGAAGATGCCGAGGGATTTTACGCCGGTAAGGGCGCTGATCCACGCGAGCACGTGTTCGCTGCCGAAGCGCATGAGGCCGGGCACGTGCATGAACCAGTAGTATTGCGACCAATCACGGCCGGCGAGTTCCTCGGTCGTGGGCACACGCCAGAAGCCGAAGTCTTTGAACCGTTCGGCGGCGAAGCAATAGTTGACGTAGTCGTCGTTGACGTAGCTCAGCCAGCCAAAGCCAAACCGCAGTGCCGGCCAGCCGGTCCAGAGCAGGGCGAAAAGCGCGATGGCGAAATAGGGAGCGAGCGCGCGCACCGGCAACGCGATGTGGCGGCGTTGCCAGAAAAAGATGGCACCGGCAAAAAGGGCGAGGCCGGTGGTCATGGGCCAAGCGAAGGCGCGCACGGGCAGTCCGGCTTGGTTGAGCACCATGATGGTCAAAACGGCCGTCGCCAAACCGGTCGCGGGGGCCAATAGCCATGCCCTCAGCACCCCGCCACGCCACTTGCAAAGTGCGAGGGTGGCCCGTCCGAGAACGGTGAGAAACAGAAAGAATGCGAAGGAAAGCGCGAGGGCGGACATGCGGGCGGAGGGACGAGCTACGGTGTTGGGCGCGCGGGTGCAACAGTGGAGGTGACGGCTGAGCCAGGGAGTTTGCCGCTGGCGGCGCGCACGAAGGCGGCGCAGGCGGCGTAGGCTTGATCGGCGGCCGCGAGGAGGGTGGGAGCGACAGCGGGCCGGTCCGCAGCGATGGCCCGCGGCGGTTGTGGGGCAGATGAAGTTGCTCGAGGTGACGCGAGCAGAAGACCGGGCGCCGTCGCGGCATGCAGGGCCGCGGTGGCGGTCGGTTCGGCTGCGTCGGGGGCGAGAACAACACAGCCAAGTTCGCGGGAGGCGCCGCGGAGTTTCTCGTTGGTTGTGATGATCACAATTTTCGAACCTGCCCATGCGCCGGCGAGCGCGGCGTGGAAACGGGCAGTGACCAGCCATTCCCCGGTTGGCCAACGGGACCACACCGAAGAGAGGGAGCCGGAGGGGGCGCAGGGGGGCGTCGCAGTTGCCGCGGACGCAGGACTGGACGCGTCGGCCGGTAGGGGTTCATCGGGCACGATGAGTTGCCAGCGAGAGCGCTCGGAGTCGGGCAGGGCGGCGTGGAGCGCGCGCTCGGCGCCAGGTAAGGCGCGCGATTCTTGAGCGAGCCAGACAAACTCTGAAGGTGCGAACGACGGAGTGTGGGCCTTCGTGGCGTTTAGCAGGGAGCCTTGCCCGGGCCAGGCGCCGTAGTCGAAGTTGGCGACAAGGGTCAGTCGGCCGCGACGGTATGGTGGCGGCGGGTTTTCGCGGAAGAAGACATGGGCCAAGTCGGCCGCGCCCACGATCAGGGGCGCTTGGGGCAGTGTGGCCAGACGTTCGGCGGATGCCGGATCGCGGGTCCAAATGGCGCTCGCGCGGGAGCAAATTCGGCGGATATCAGGGTCGAGCAGTTCGGTGGCGGTTTGGACGCCGACGCCGAGAAAGAACATCGGCTTGTCGTGGCGCTGGCAAAGAGAGGTTTCAGACAGCAGATGATCGACGAACCAACGAGAGAGAGAATGCTGAAACGGCGAACCGCCGAGCCCCAGCCAGACATCACATTCGCCGATGCAGGCTGCACGGGATGGTTCGTCGCACGGTAGCCAAGTGATCGACGGAAAGCGTCTTCGCAGTGGATCGAGTGCAAACGGAACGCAGCACGTGAAGGTAGCCGTCGGGGCGAGCGTGCGCATCGCCGACAGGAATCCGGCGAGCATAAAATCGTCGCCGAGATTCCCCGCGCCGTAGAAGTGGTGCCCTAGATGAATACGCACGGGCAGGCGTGTGCCGGGCCGAAAACTAAAATGCGAGCACGACTTTTACGTGGCCGCGCGAATGCGTCGGTGAGGCGTAAGAGAGGTGAGTGATTTGCCAGCCATAGTCGGCAGAGAGCGTGAAGTTGACGGGGAGGGTGACGCGGACGCCGAAGCCGGCGCTGGCCAGAGGAGTGAAGCGGGCGTCGTTCGGGTCGCGATTTTTATAGAAAACTTGGGCGGCGTCATAGAAAGCAATGAAACGTGTTTCGAGCGGGGCGCGGTTTTTTCCCAGAAACGGCAGGGATTTCCGGAAAGCGGGAGTCTGGAGATCATTGCTAAAAACGAAACCTTGGTCGCCCGTGTAGATGCGTTCATCGAAGCCGCGCACGGTCGACGAGCCGCCAATTGAGAGTTGCTCACTGCCGGGCACATTGGCGGTGGCGACTTTGGCGACGGCGCGTGAGTAAAGGCTCCAGTCGCGCTCAAGGTTCAGCATGCGCTGCGCCGAGAGTGTGGCGGTGGCGTAGCGTGCCTTGGTGTTGTAGCGAGAGGCGGAGAAGGCGGCATCAGTGTTGCGGGAATTCACGTTGCCGGGGCTGGCATCGATATTAAGGCCAAAAAGCCAAGCACCGCGGCGGTCGCGGCGAACCATCGAGAGAGAGGTGGTAAGTTGAAACGTGTCGGTCGTATTGTTCAGCAAAGTCGTGCCGCCATAGGCGAGGTTGTTGTCTCCCTGTTTGAAATCGATGCCGGCGGAAAATTCGACCGGGTTTTCGCCACCTCGTAGCGGCACGGTGTAGCGAGCATTGGCGACGATGTTTTTCCCCGTCTGGGTAAAAGCGCCTCCTGCTCCAAAACTGGGCTTAACCACCAAATAGCCTGCGTTAACCTGCAGGTAGTGTCGCCACGGCAAAGGTATGCGGTAGTCGATTGAGTGGCTTTGAAATAGTTTACGCTGATCCGTGGTAGTATACTGGTAGGAGCCTTGGTGATCACGCCCCCAAAGATTTCCGAACTGGAGCGCGCCGGTGTAGTGATTGTCACCCAAGATCGCGTTGCCGGTATTGTCGTAGGACGCCGTAAAACGTAGCGGAATTCGTTCTTCGACTCCGATTATCAGGTCCGCCTTGCCGGGAAGATGAGCCAAATCGTTGACGAGAACCTTGATCTGACGGAAAGGGTTGTTGTTAGCCCATTTCACTCCTTCCTCCAGAATTGAAATGCGCACTTCATCTCCGGGGTGAATACCAAGCTTTTCTTCCAATAACTTACTGCTGAACCAGCGGTTTCCCTTGAATTGAAGCTCGTTGTAGCGTCCCACGACAACCGCAAGGCGGAACACGCCGGCCGAAATATCCTGGTTGGGAGGAGTCACCTTAATTATCAGGCGGTCATTGGCCCGGGAATATGCCGCAATCGCATTGGCAATTTCGTTGAGCAACTCTCCCGAGATGGGCTTGCCGAAAAACGGCGACATCGCTCGTGCGAAGTTTTCGCCCAACAGGACCGGCACGCCATCGACGAAAACCGTGCTGGTGCCGCCGCTTTCCATCGGGAGGTTGGCGGCTTTTTCCTCCGTATCGGCAATCAGCAGTTTCGAGAGACGAAAAACCTGCGCAGTCCCTTCTGCCGCCAAAGCAGCTGCGGACAAAGTGAAAAACGCGGCAACGGTAGTGAAAAAACGAAAAAACATAGGTGAAGTCAGAGGCGCAAATCCGTGATCGAGTTCCCTCTGGTTTACAAGGGGATCATGGATTGCGGGAATTCGGAACGTGCCGAGAACCTTGTGCGAATTGTTGTGATTCAACGCCGGTAAAATGATCACGGCACGTGGCCCAATTTAATCCGTTCCCAGCTTAGCAATGACGAGCGGCATCATACCGTAAAACAAGGGAAGCTGCGGAGAAATTGAGCTATTGCCTTGGACATTCCGCGGGTCGCTCAAAATTGGGAAAATTCCCCAACGGATGGCGAAAAATGTGACTGAGAGCGCAGAAATAGCTAGTCGTTCATCTTTAAAAAGCCGATTAAACCATTAATTTATAGCGTCTTAAGTTATGAACCACAGCGTGGCACGCCAACTGCAATCTGACACGCTCCAAAGTAATGTCATTCAGACTAAACAAGTATGCCTTCTTGCTCGGCATTTTCTGCGACCGCTATGGTCAAGGGATTCCGGTGCCGGAGTTTGTGCTTGCCAATGCTGATCGGCTTTTACTTGTTCACCGTGGAATGGCGTAATCTCGTATTCGTTCAACAACACTAGTCTCAACCCATGAATAATAAACTGAACAACAACTTCTCTTTGCGGAAGTTGCTCTTGACCGCCCTCGTTGCGGGTCCGCTGGCCACGTTGCCCGCTCCCCTCTGGGCGTTGCCCGACGTCGCGTCGACCAACCTCACGACGTCTTCTGGTGTCACGACTCAGGTCGTCGGGACCACGCTGAATGTGACCGCGCCGGACAAGGCCATCCTTACGTGGCAGGCCTTTGGTTCCGGTGCTAGCACCATTGCTGCCGGAGATGTCATCAACTATTTCCTGCCGGCCTCGAATTCATCGGTTCTGAACAGTGTTTCGGGCGGTGCGGCTTCGACGATCAGTGGTAGCCTCATTTCCAACGGTAACGTTTACGTGCTGAATCCCGCAGGTATCGTTATCACCCCGACCGCACAAATCAACACCGGCGGCTTCTACGCCTCCACGGTTGCCGAGCCGAGTGGTTTCTTCAGCATCAATGGTTCCCTAAGCTTCGCGGGAACCTCGACTGCGAACATCACGGTTCAAGGCACTGGCACCACCAGCGGCACGGACGCTGCCACCATCCAAGCTGTTGGAACTGGCAACAACATCTATCTCGCCGGTAACAACGTTAACGTCGACGGTGGTAAGTTCTTTGGTAATCTCTTTGTTCGCTCCTCTGGCGCGGGCACCAATACCAATTTCGCTGCGACTGGCCCGGTTAGCGTTAACCTCGTCGGTGTTCCTTTGGCCGGCGGCGGTCTCAACGTGACCACCAATGGTGGTAGCGTCGTGCTTACCGGTGCGGCAAATACTCTCACCATCGCCCCCAGCGTCTCTGCGACTACGGGTGCTGTTGTGATTAACACCACGGGCAGCTCCACCAACGGTAACATTACCCAAGGCGCGGCCCAGTTCAACGCCAGCACGACTGGCACCGTGGTCACGCTCAACGCCGGCACTGGCACGAGCGCGGGTAACATTACGCTCGGCAACACCAACTTCCTTACGGTCGGCATGAGCGGCAATAACGTTTCGATCACCGAAACGAGTGGTCTCGCTTTGGGCGCGACCAATGCAGCCGGCACGCTGACGGTTAACATCGGCACTGGTAACGACCTCGCCTCTGCTGGCACGGTCACCGCCGGTGGGAATATCGATGTAATCGCTCGCGGCGTTACGATCACTGGTTCTGGTAACCTTACTTTCGCCAATCTCAGCTCGACCAGCACGCTCACCGTCTCGACGTCTGGTGACATCACGATTGCAAACGGACCTGTTGCGACTCCCGCGCTCATCTCGAACAGCCGCTCCATGTCGCTGACGAGCACTGCGGGCAAGATCGCGGTCACTCCCGCGCTCACGACCAGCACGCTCACGCTCGCGGCCCCTGCCGGAACAATCAACGTTACCGGAGTGGTCACGTCTGGAACTTCAACCGACGGCGTCGGCGGTGTCGGTAGCATCACCGCTCTCGGCGACATTACCGTCGGCGGTCTCACGACCCGCTCGAATGCCGGTCAGAACACCAATTTGACGGTCACTTCCAGCACGGGTAACCTCAGTCTCGGTGCGATCAGCGCAGCCAGCAGCCTCACTGCTACTGCAACTGCTGGTAGCATCACCACGACGACGATCAGCTCCCAAACTTTGACGCTGACCGCCGCCAATGGCTCCGTGACCACCACCAACATCACTGCTGGTAATACGGTTTCGATCTCCGGTGGCTCTGTGACTGTTGGAAATGTCTCCATCGGCAATTCCGGCCTTACCCTCACCGCTTCGACGGGCAGCCTCTCCACTGGCTCGATCTCCTCTGGAACTGCGGCAGCCACTCTGTCGGCTCCTTCGCTCTCGGGTTCCGTGACCACGAATGGAACAATCGTGAAGTCCGCCACCTCGGCCAACTTCACGATCACCAGCGGTGGCAGCATCAACCTTGGTGCAAACAATGCGGCTAACACGATCACCGTTCCGACCCTTGTTGTGACGTCTACCGGTGGATCGATCACGCAATCCGCGTCGATCACCTCTACCTCGAAGACCACATTGAATGCGCTTGCGGACATTGCCCTTAACACGGCGACCAACGATTTCGGTAACCTCGTTCTCCTTGGTGGTGCGAGCAGCACCGGCGGATTCAGCGTGACGGATGCTAACGCCGTGGTTCTCGGCACGGGCACCAATGCGACTGCCGCTGTCACGATCACCTCCGGTGCCGCTGCCGCTGGTGCCGCCGGCGATATCTCTATCGGTGCAGCTGCCATCGATACCCTCCGCTTTGGTTCGACGCTCACCCTCAAGATGGCGAGCAACACCAACACCGGAGCCATCACGACGAATGCGAATGCCGTCTCGATCTTCGGCAACGTCTCCGTGACCACGCTGAACAACAATAACGTTACTCTCGGTAGCAATATCTTTGGTAACGCAGCCAACTTCACCTACGGCCAAATCAACGGTGACATCGGCACCGGTATCCTCAGCGTCTATGAGAACCAGACCCTGAACCTTGGCACGATCACGGCGGGTTCGCTTGATGCCCGCAGCTTGTCTTCGAACATTGTCAACACTGGCGCTCTCAAGATCAACGGCGGCAACGCCGGATTTGTAACGCAATTCGGCGGTAACGCCGTGTTCGCTGCTAATTCGATCTTCAGCCCCGGCGACGTTACGTTGAGCAACACCGGCAATGCGATCACCGGCAATTTGGTTATCGGTAACGCCAAAGACGTTGCGATCACCAACTCGGTCAACACGAGTGTCATTGCCGGTTCTACCGGTGTAAATGGCAAGGCGGCAACCGGCACGACCTCGATTACGGTTCTTGGCGCTGCTAGCACCCTGAACGTTTCGACCGCAGCAGGTGGCGACTTCGGAGTCCTGAGCTTCAATGCTCCCGCTGCTGTCACCGTTGTTGATCCGAACGCCCTCACGCTCCAGAATATTGTCACCACGGGTGCCAACACGAGCGCGATCAGCATCACCGCGAACAATGGCGTTCTCACCTTGGGCTCTGGTATCTCCCTCGGTGGCACCGGTGTGTCGACCTTCGTTTCGAATGGCGCTTCCGGCGGCATTGTTGACTCGGCTCCGAACATCAAGATCTTCGGTGAGTCCAGCTTCAAGTCCTCGAACAGCATTTCGATCACCAACTCCGGCCACAGCCTCGGTGCTGTCAGCCTCGAGACCACGGGTGCGAATGGTGCCAATGGAACCGCTAACATCACCTACACTGAAGGTGGCTCTGCCAACCTCAAGAATGTGCAGGTTAACTCCGGTGGTGCTCTTGCTGCGAATGGGATTCCTGCTGGTGCGGCCAGCCTCACGGTGGTGAGCACAGGCGGTGATATCATCCAGACCACTGGCTTGGGCTACATCTCGGTTCCGAACCTGGGTAACGCTGGTAACACCGCGACCTTTACGGCCAACGTCGGTGGCGTCCGCCTCGAAGATCCGAATGCCGGCGTTCCGAAGAACAACATCGCTACCGCAGTGACCCTCACTGCGGCCGGCAACTCCTCCGTTGTCCAAGGTAACAATATCGTCCTCGGTAACGTCGCCGTCTCGGCCGGCACTCTCACGGTTAATTCCTCGAGCGCTGCAGCCAAGACCATCACGCAGGCTACAGGTGCAACCGTTAAGGCGTTTGGAGCTTCCAGCTTCACCAGCGCAGCGGGTGCAATCACCTTGGCCAACACCGGAAACAACTTCGGTGGTGTGACCCTCGCCAGCGGCGGCGCTGACGTAGCCATCACTGAAGCCGGCATGTTGAACCTCGTGTCTGTGAACACCGGTGCCGGCAAGCTCGCGGCAATCTCTCAGAATGCCGGTATCATCCAGTCTGGCACTGCGGGCGTTATCGTCGGTGGCGCCACGACCCTCACCGCTGCTGGTGACGGTGTAACGCTCTACGGAACGGCGAACAACTTCGGCGCGGCTGGCATCCAAGTCACCACCGTTGGCAACGTCTCGATCCAAGACAGCAACCCTGTGACTGTTCTCAATGGCAACACCACCATCGGCGGTTCGTTGACCCTCAAGAACAACACGGCGGGCGGCACGGGCGAAATCAAAGACAGCCCCGGAACTCTGACTGTTTCCGGCAATGTTGTCTTCGATACCACGACCACCGTTGGCTCCAAGGTTAACATTGGCAGCTCCACGGCTTCCCTCGGTGCCATTCGCTTCCTCTCGGGTGCGGTGACCATCGTTGAAAATGCTACCTTGAACCTCCTTGCAGGCAGCGTTGCTTCTGGCGACGTTTCCCTCACGAGCTCCGGTAACATTGTTACCTCTGGTTCCGGTGGCGGCACCTTCCAGAAGAAGTTGGATCTGAATGCCAGCGGCTCGATCACGATCACGAATCCAATCTTCGTGAACGGTGCCTCCGCTACTGGTCCTGGCCTCACGTTCCGCGCTCTTGGCGCTGTTGATCTGAGCGCCCTCAGCAAGGCTGGAAACCTCAACAGCATCGATCCCACGAATCTCGGAGCCAGCTCCTACAAGGGGCCGAATCCGTAATCGTTTGTTGATATAATAAATCACCCTTCAAAGGGGCGATCGGCTTTGCCGGTCGCCCCTTTTTGTTTGTTGCCGTTATAGAATAGTCGGCGACGTGAGATCTTGCTTATAGGTGGCTGTGGTAGTCGGAGTGGCAGTCGCAAAGATCGTAAATGAGAGCGTAGCGAAGGACCGGCGGCCTGCCATTCGAGCAGGCAAGGTCGCGGAATTCATCTCGATTGCTCATCGGCGGCGCGGTGGTGAGGAGTCACCTGAGATCGCTGATTGGGCCTGTGCCATATCGGTGCACGAAACCAATCATGGTGCTGAAAGTCCGTTCGCTGAATGTCTTCGCTCGGTGGATTTTGGGTCGGCTGTTTTCGCTCCTGTGCGTAGCGCGATACATTTCAATGAGGTTGGGGGTGGACTGGATCCGATTGTCGTGCCGTAGTGTTTGGTTGCACATTAGCTTGTCTGGAAAGTGTATCCTGCCTCAGCCCTTGGGACGGGACGCGCTTCGTTGCGAATACTGCACAAAGTGTGCGAATTACTGTGGCATTGCTTCTGTGCGAAAGGTGCGGCGGACGCCGTCGGTTCAACTAGGGTTTGATTTTAATTTTTTGCGCACGCACGCTTGATCGATTGCACCCAAGTAAAATGAAAAAACACCGTGACCTAACTGCTGCAACTGCTGTGGCAATCGCTTTGGCCGCTACTGCGTTTTCGCAACCGGTTCCTCTTGCTCCTCGACAGGCCGCTCCCGACGAAACCATTAAGCTCGAAGCTTTCTCGGTTACCGGTTCGAACATCAAGCGCCTCGACATTGAGAAATCGCTCCCGGTTACCGTGCTTGGGACCGCCGAGATGGAAGTTCGCGACGCTTCGCAACCCTCCGATCTCCTGACTTCGCTGCCGCAGGTGACCGGCCTCCCCGGCAACGAATCCGCGACCCTCGGTGCGACTGCCCGCGGTGACAATGCCTCGATCTCACTACGCGGTATTCCGTCGAGCAATACGCTCATGTTGTTGAACGGGCGCCGTCTCGTGCCGCATCCGATCAGTCAGAGCGAGGCGGGCGTCCCGACGCTTTCGACCAACGTCAACCAACTCCCCAACCGCGGCCTCTCCCGCGTCGAGATTCTCCGCGACGGCGCATCCTCGGTTTACGGCACGGATGCCGTCGCCGGTGTGGTGAACTACACTACCAACAAGAATTTCCGTGGCACCGAGCTCGCCTTTCGTTACGGCCAGACCAAATACCACGACGGTGAGGAAACCCGCACCACGCTTACGCATGGCCTCGAGTTTGCCGGCGGCAAGGGTCGCGCCATGTTCACCGCAGACTACTATACCCGCGAGGCGATGTATGCCCGCGACCGCGCGTTCTCCGCTGAGGCTGACAATAGTTACCGTGCGCCCGCCCCGTGGAATGTTTCAACCAACACCACCTTCAACCTTCGCTCCGCCACGACCGAATACGGCAACTACCTGCTCGGCACCGTTACCGGCATGAATGCATTCGGTGGCGTGAGCACCTTCGCCGGCGCGCGTCCCGCCGGAGTTCCGGCGACGCTCGCTGCAACGAGTGGCGCGTTCTTTCTCGCTCCTAATGCCACCGGTGGCGTGTCGTTTCTTACGGCCACACCCAGCCGTGCCGGAGTCACCCATGACTACTATTGGAACAACAATGCCTATCGCGTCATCCAGCCTGCCTCGAAACGCACCAACGCGTTCGCCAGTGCCGAATACGATCTCACCAACCGGCTGACCGCGTTCGTCGAAGCCAGCCTCTACCGCGCCCACTCCGTAACTTACCGCGAGCCCGACGGCATTACGCAGAGCACCGACGGTTTTATCATCGTCCCGGTGACGAATCCCTACAACCCCTTCGGTAACCGTTTCTGGTCGACGACCGGAGCACCCAACACCGATGGCACTCCGCGCCTCACCGGCACGCCCTCCGCCGTCTCCATCACCAACAAACGCCTTACCGATCTTGCCACCCGCACCGATTGGGTCGACACCTCGGTTTACCGGGGCGTCGCCGGCTTGCGCGGCAAACTGTTCAACACTTGGACGTGGGAATCCGCTCTGCTCTGGTCGACCGGACGCGTTATCGAAAACGAAGAAGGACCCAGCCGAAAGAGCCTCCTCATCGCCGCGATCAACCAGACCGATCCCGCGAAAGCGTTTAACCCCTTCACCCGCACCTTCGCTGTGCAAAATGGCACGCTGGCCGTCACCGGCGACTTCAAGAATCCCGATAGCGTTACTTCCACCTTTCGGTCCTCTTTCATTCGCAGCGGCATCACCAAACTCGGCAGCGGCGACTTCCGTGCCAGCGGCGACGTTTTTCCCGTCTGGGGTGGCAACAGCATTGGTGCGGCTTTCGGTGGAGAGTTTCGCTATGAAGCCTACGATGATTTTCGCCCGCCCTACGCTGGTCTGAATCCGGACGGCTCCGGCCTCGATCCCGTCTCCAACGACTTTCTCGGCTTCTCGCCCAATTCCGACACGCACGGCAACCGCCACGTCGCCGGTGCCTACCTCGAGACCGCCGTGCCGCTCGTCGGCGGCAAATTCACGCTCCCTCTCGTGCACTCCCTCGAACTCACCGCTTCAGCTCGCTACGAGAGCTACACCGATTTCGGCAGCACCACGAAGCCCAAGTATGGGGTCAACTGGCGCCCCGCTCCCTGGGCGATGGTTCGCGCCTCCTATAACCAAGGCTTCCACGCTCCCAACCTTGCCCAGCTCTTCACCGGCACGCTCATCCGCACGGTCACCGGCAGCACCGATACCTACCGCAGCGCGGTGACCGGTCTCACCACCGACGGCCCGTCGAACCGCCGCAGCGTGGCCTCGGGTAATCCCAATCTGGCCCCCGAGCTCTCCACCGGCAAATCCGCCGGCATCGTCGTCGAAGTCCCACGCATCAAGGGTCTCTCCATCGGCGTCGACTACTGGGAAATCCGTCACAAGAACATCATCTCCTCCGGCGGCGGCATCCCTGATGACACTGCGGCGCTTCAGGCCGCCACCCAAGCCGCGCTCGCCGCCGGCACCGCTATTGGCGCAATCAACCTCGGCTCGGGCACCGCTTCCTACCAAGGCGACCCGTCTGTCGTGCGCCTCCCGGTCACCGCCGCCGATACCGCCGCGTTCGCAGCCTACAACGCCACCCGCACTCCCGGAAACCAGCGCGCCACCGTCGGCGCCATCGACCGCATCCTCACCTCGTATTTCAACAAGGCCGAAGAGTTCGTAAACGGCTTCGATTTCGACGTGAGTTACCGTCTGCCACGCCTCGCGCTCGGCAACATCAACCTCAACACCAACTGGACCTACCTGAACGATTTTCACTCCTACACCGCCGCCGGTTCCGCCCGCACCGAGCAGCGCTGGACCAACGGCAACGCGAAATGGCGCGGTTCGGTCAACGTGAACTGGCGGCGCAACGCCTGGGGCGCCGGTCTTGGCGCGTATTATATCGGCAGTTACACCGATAGCGGCGCCACCACCACCCAGGCCATCTGGGACAGCCTCGGCAACCCGACCTACATCCAGCCGCTCTTCAACAATGGTGCCTACTCCTACCGCTACGTCGTGCATGATTCGATCACCTACAACACATTCGTGAGCTACCGAGTTTCCGCGCAGAATCGTTACCTGAATGACACGAACATCCGCTTCGGCATCGTGAACCTCCTCAACTCGAAGCCGCCACTCTCCAGCGATTCCCGCGGCTACGATCCGTCCCAATATAACCTCATGGCCCGCGGCCTGAGTTGGTCGCTGCAGCTTACCAGGAAATTCTAATTCTGTCGGTCGTTGGGCCGGTCTCTGACCGGCCCTTTTTTATGTCCAAACACTTTTTCATCTCGTTCGTTTTTGCCTTTTCCCTCGGCTACGCCACCGCGGCCACGCCCGTCACTGTTAAGCCCGTGTCCGGCCGACACGGCATGGTGGTCGCCGCTCATCCACAGGCGGCCGAAGCCGGACTCGCCGTTCTCAAAGCCGGCGGAAATGCCATCGATGCCGCCGTCGCCACCTCGCTGGCCGTCGGCGTGGCCGAGCCCTACGGCTCCGGCCTCGGCGGTAAGCTCATGCTCGTTTACTACGAAGCCAAGTCGGGCAAAACCTACGTCGTCGACGGAATGGACGCCGCCGGCTCTCTCGACGTCGCGACCTACAAAAAGCGCCCCGACGAGGACCGCAGCTACGGCTACGGCTCCGTCTGTGTGCCCGGTCTTGGCGCCGCGCTCTGGACCGCCCACCAAAAATGGGGTGCGAAAAAATTCGCTGACGACGTGCAGCCGGCCATCGCGCTTGCCCGCACCGGGTTCCGGATACTGCCCAAGTCGCACGATTTTTTCGCGGAACAGGAAAAGAAACTTCGCCGTGGCGATGCCGAGATCGCCCGTCTCTACCTCCCTGGCGGCCAACTCCCCGCCGTCGACTCGCTTCTTCCGAATCCCGACCTCGCGCACACGATGGAGCTCTTTGCGCAACAGGGCCGTGACGGCTTTTACCGCGGCTCCGTCGCCGCCGCGATTGTGAAAGCCTCTCAGCAGGGCGGGGGAGTGCTTACCCTCGATGACCTTGCTCGTTACGAAGCCCGCGTCACCGAACCACTCGCGATTGATTTTCGCGGCTACCGGATTCTCGCGTCGCCGCCGCCCACGCAAGGCCCTGCGCTGTTCCTCACGATCATGAAGGTCCTTGAAGATGACACCTTCGGGGGCGGTCCGCTGCGCAATCCGGCCAATTTGGACAAGATTGGCCGAGTTCTTCGCATCGTTGCGCCCCTCGTGTCGCGTGCGGTTGGCGATGCGCCCGAGTCCCGCGCGCTTGTCGCCAAATTGCTTTCGCCCGAATCGATTCGTGATATCCGCGCCGAAGCATTTGCTGCGAAACCCAAAGGTCTCACCGCTGTGTTGCCCGAAGAAGGTCCGTTTTACGAAAGTCCCATGGCGGCGACCACGCACTTCCTCGTCGCCGATTCCGAGGGTAATATCGTGTGCGCCACGCAGTCGCAAAGCCTCCATTTCGGAGCCGGGGTCGTCCCGCCCGGCACCGGTGTCGTCATGAATGATTCGATGAGCAACTTCGCCTATACGAATCCGGAGAGCGTTAACTACGTCGCCCCTGGCAAACGTTCCCGCAGCACCATCTCGCCTTCGATCGTCTTCCGCTCCGGCCGGCCGGTCTTTGCCATCGGTATTCCCGGTGCCGCGCGCATTCCGACGGCGATGCTGCAGGCCCTCTTGGACCGCCTGGCACTCAACCGTCCTCTCGCTGAGGCCATTGGCGATACGCGTGTGCACTATGTGCCTTCGCTAAACAGCACCGCCCCCGCGACATTTGAGGCGGAGCGCAGTTTCCCGGCCGCCGATGCAGAAGCACTCGGCAAACTCGGCTGGAAAGTCGTCCTGCCCGAGGAGCCCGGTCGCGGCCGACACTTTGGCGGACTCAACGCCATCGAAATCAATTCAGACGGTTCGCTCACGGGCTACGCGGACCCGCGCCGCACAAATGCGGCGGCGGGCTGGTAGGCGCGGGTGAACACGGCGCGTTTCCCCGATCGCCCCTATTGTCCCGTGCCGCCTTGCTTGCCTCGTTGTTTTGGGCGGATTTTGCGGCAAATCCGCCCAACTTTCCCCTTGCCATAGCCGCTCGCGCGCTCTGTTTTCATCCTTTCTCTCCATGCAAAAGACCAAAAAGTCCGTCGCCAAGCGCTTCAAAATTTCCGGAACCGGAAAGCTGATTCGCCGCACGCCCGGCTTCCGTCACTTGCTTTCCGCGAAGAGCACGAAGTCCAAACGTCGTGCTTCTCGTGACAAGCTCGTGGCTGCAGGCCATGCCAAGCCCCTTCTGCGGGCATTGCCGTTCGGCCTCTAAACCAGCCGTCCGCGCAAGGCATCAACCAAAACTTCGTCCGGCAGGTGAACTAAGCCGACCTGCCGACGATTAACCAAAAGGAATAAACCAACATGGCTCGTGCAACGAACGCTCCCGCCGCCAAAAAGCGGCACAAGAAAATCCTGAAATACGCCAAGGGCTATTTCGGTTCAAAATCGAAGCTCTTCCGCTACGCGAAAGAAGCCGTCCAGCATGCCTGGCAATACGCCTACATCGATCGTAAGAAGAAGAAGGCTGATCGCCGCGGTCTCTGGATCGTGCGTCTGAATGCTGCCTGCCGCAATAATGGCATCACCTACAGCCGCTTCATCGAAGGTCTCCACGCCGCGAACATCCAGCTCGACCGCAAGGTTCTGAGCGATCTCGCGATTCGTGATGAAATCGCTTTTACCGGCTTGGTCGCCAAAGCCCAGGACGCGTTGAAGGCCAAGGCCGCCGCAGCGAAGAAGGCCTAACCAAATCCAACGCGAGCCCCGGCGGCTCGCTCTCTGGTCAACTTTCAGAGGACGGGCTTCATCCGAAGCGCCGTCCTCTTTTTTTTCTGTTCCGTCCGAACGGCCGGCGGAAAATCATTCCGATTTTTCCGTGTATTCCGTGTGTTCCGTGGGCAACCTCGTCCCTCCCATTTCCATGCAAGACACCCTCACCGCCCTCGTCGCCAAGGCGCAGCCCGAACTCGCCGCTCTCAAATCGCGTCCCGACTTCGAAGCCGCGAAGGCCCGCTACGTCGGCCCCAACGGCGAACTCACCGCTCTCATGAAGCAAATGGGTTCCGTGCCGAAGGAGCAGCGTCCCGCTCTCGGCAAGCTCATCAACGAGACCAAGACGAAGCTCCAAGCTCTCCTCGACGCTGCGCTCGCCCAGATCGAAGCCGGCGAGCTCCAGGCCCAACTCGGGCCCGCCGTCGACGCCACGCTGCCGTCTCCCGATATCGGCCCCGGCACGTATCACCCGCTCACGCTCGTCCGTGAGGAGATGTGTCGCATTTTGCGCAAAGTCGGCTTCACCGTCGCCGACGGCCCGGAGGTCGAGACCGAGTATTATTGTTTCGACGCCCTCAACACTCCCGCCGATCACCCCGCGCGCGATGCACAGGACACGTTCTATCTCCCCGAGTCGGCCAAGTTCGCCAACGTCTCGAAGAAGAACCCCGAGGAAAAATATCTCCTCCGCACGCACACGTCGTCGGTGCAGATCCGCACGATGCTCAAAGGTGAGCCGCCCGTTCGCATCGTCTCGCCCGGCCGCGTTTACCGCCGCGACACCACCGACGCCACGCACTCCGCGAACTTCCACCAGCTGGAGTGTCTCTACGTCGACAAGAACGTCACCGTCCGCGACCTCAAGGCGCTCCTCGACTACATCTTCGCATCACTGCTCGGCAAAGACACCAAGACCCGTTTTCGCCCGCACTATTTCGGCTACACCGAGCCCAGTTTCGAAGTCGATCTCACCGCGACTCACCTGCCCAAAGTCAAAAAGCCGTGGATCGAGATCGGCGGCTGCGGCATGGTTGATCCCACCGTGTTTGCCGACGTTGGCTACGATCCCGAGGTCTGGAGCGGCTACGCGTTTGGCATGGGCCTCGAACGTCTCGCCATGCTCCTCTACGGCATCGATGACATCCGCTATTTCTACCAAAACGATCTCCGTTTCCTGAAGCAGTTTGCCTGAGCTCCGCCGATGAAAATTTCCCTTAACTGGCTCAACGACTACGTCGCCCTCGCGGGCATCTCGAACGAGGAGATTTCCCGCGCGATCACCTTCCTCGGCTTCGAGGTCGAGGGCATCATCAACACCGGCGCCCCGAAACTCGATCTCGTGGTCGTCGGCGAAATCCTCACTCGCACCAAGGTCCCGAATCCCAAAAAGGAAATTTCGCTCTGCACCGTCGATGTCGGTCCGGCCGGTGGCGTGAAATCCATCGTCTGCGGCGCGCCCAACTGCGACCCCGGCCGCCGCGTGCCGGTGGCCTTGCCGGGCGCCGTCTTGCCGGGCGATTTCAAGATTACCCAGTCGAAAAAATACGGGCACGAGTCGCAGGGCATGATGTGCGGCCCTGATGAGATCGGGCTGCCGGCCGGCAACGGTCTCCTCATCCTCGACGGCTCGCCTGCGCTCGGCACGCCGATCAACGACGTGCTCCCTCCCGGCGACACCGTGTTCGACATCGAGATCACGCCGAACCGTCCCGACGCCCTCTCTCATCTCGGTATCGCACGCGAGCTCGCGGCATGGTTCAAACTTCCGCTCGTCTACCCACAGGAGACTTTCCGCGGTGCCATTTCCAGCGATGCACAGGCGCGTTCCGATCTCCTTTCTTCCGTCCGCGTTGAGAGCCCCGAAGATTGCCCACTCTACACCGCGCACATTATTTCCGGTATCAAGATTGGCCCGAGCCCCGCGTGGCTCCAAGAGCGTCTCACCGCCGTCGGCCTCCGTCCGATTAACAACGTCGTCGACGTCGGCAATTACGTGATGCTCGAGACCGGCCAGCCGTTGCACGCTTTCGATGCGCGCAAACTCGGCGGTGCGCAGATCGTCGTGCGTCGCGCGACTGACGGCGAAAAAATCACCACGCTCGATGGCAAGGAGCGCGTGCTCACCAGCCGCATGCTCGTGATCGCCGATGCCACCAAGCCCGTCGTCATCGCCGGCATCATGGGCGGCGTCGATTCCGGCGTCAGCGCCGACACCACCGACCTCGTCCTCGAATGCGCGTTTTTCAAACGCCAGTCCATCCGCGCCACCTCGAAGCGCCTCGGTCTCTCCAGCGATTCTTCCTACCGCTACGAGCGCGGTGTCGATGTGCACGGTTCGCTTGAATCCGCCTATCGCGCCATCGATTTCATCCTCGCCACCGCCGGCGGCTCCGTCGTCGGTCCCGCGTTCCGCGTCGGCAGCGATGTCCCGTGGCAGCGTGAGATCGTCGTTACCCACGATTATATTACGGAAAAACTCGGCTTCGATATTCCCGCCGCCGACATGCGCGCCGCGTTTGAGGCGCTCGAGTTTACCATCACCCGCGAAGAGCCGACCGTGCATCCCGCGCGCGGCCCCGCGTGGACGGTCGGTATCCCGAGCTGGCGCGACGACCTCGACCGCCCCATCGATCTCGTCGAGGAAGTCTTGCGGCTCTACGGCACGGAAAAAATTCCTGCCGCCGTCGTTTCATCGCCCGGTCTGCTCGCCGACGATGATCCGATTGTGGTCTTCAACCGCCGCGTCACCGACTACCTCGTCGGCCACGATTTCCACGAGTGCGTGAATTACACGCTGCGTCCGGCGAAGGAAATCGCCACGTGGGTCTCCGCCACCGCCGCCCAGGAACTCGCGCTCGCGAATCCCTTTGTCGAAGACCAATCGCACCTGCGCCCGACGCTTGTCACCGGTCTCCTCGAATCGCTGAAGCTCAACCAGTCCCGGGGCGTCGTCGTGTCGCGCCTCTGCGAGACCGGCCGCGTTTTCATCGAGCGCAACGGCCACAATCTCGAATGCGCCGCCGTCGCCTTCATCATCGCCGAGCCCGTCGGCCAACGCTCGTGGCTGAAATCCACGCGCACGCCTACCGAGGATTTCTTCACCGCGAAACACCACGTCGCCGCGCTCGCCTCCGCTGCTGGCATCGACTTCGTGCGCCAGCCGCTTGAGCCGATCACCGGGCCGTTCTTCGGCTGGCAGGAAGGCCACTCCGCCGCCGCCGGCGACATCGACCACGGCTGGACCGCCCGTTTTGGCCTGCTGAATCTCGCGATGGTCAAATCACTCGGTATCGAGGGCAAAGTCTACGCCGGCATCTTTGCGATTCTCCCGGAGAAAATCTCCGGTGACACCGCGCGCCGCCGTTACTCCGACTTCAGCCTGCTGCCCGCCGCCCTGCGTGACATCGCGCTGGTCGTCGATGCGGCGACTACGGCCTCGGAAGTCCAGAAGACGCTCGCGAAACTTGCGCGCGCTGCCGCCGGCAACGCCTTCGCGCTTGAGTCTGTCAGCGCTTTCGACGTCTACACCGGGCCCGGCGTTCCCGAGGGCAAGAAGAGCCTGGCCTTCTCGCTCGTCTTCCGCTCGCCCGAACGGACGCTCACCGACGAAGAGGTCAACGCCGTCTTCCAGAAAGTTCAGGACGAAGTCGCGAAGACCACCCCCTGGCAGATTCGCAAATAATCATGAGCGCCTCGCCCCAGCTCGATATCGACCACATCGCCAAGCTCGCGCGCCTCGCCCTCACTCCCGAGGAAAAGGCGAAGTTTGCGCAGCAGCTCGGCGATGTGCTCCACCACATCGAACAACTCGCCAAGGTCGACGTCACCGGCGTCGAGCCCACGGCGCACGCTTCGCCCGTCTTCAATGTCTGGCAGGCCGATGTCGCCCAGCCCGGTCTCGCCGTCGCCGACGCGCTGCGCAACGCCCCCGCGCAGCGCGACAACATGGTCGCCGTTCCCAAAGTCGTCGAATGATCCGCCGCGGAACGCGCGAGCGTTTCGCCCCCACGTCGCCATGTCCACCGCTCTCCATTTCCGCACCATCGCCGACCTCGCCGCCGCGCTCGACGCGAAGCAGCTCACGTCCGTTGAGCTCACCGCCGCCGTCATCGCGCGCACCAAGGCGGTCGAGCCGCGTATCCACGCTTTCAACTCGTTCGACGAAGGGGACGCCCTCGCGCAAGCCGCCGCTTCCGATGCCCGCCGCGCGGCCGGCCAGTCGCTCGGTGCGCTCGACGGCATTCCGATCGCATTGAAAGACGTGATCGCCGTCACCGGCCAGCCGCTCACTGCCTCCAGCAAGATGCTGAAAAACTTCGTCTCGCCCTATGATGCGACGGTCACAACGAAGTTGAAGAAGGCCGGCGCCGTCCTCTGGGGCCGCCTCAATTGCGACGAGTTCGCGATGGGCTCCTCTACGGAAAATTCCGCTTTCGGCCCGACCGGCAATCCGTGGGACCCCACGCGCGTGCCGGGTGGCTCTTCGGGCGGCAGCTCCGCCGCCCTCGCCGCGGGTGAAGCCATCGCGACGCTCGGCTCCGATACGGGTGGCTCGATCCGCCAGCCGGCCGCGCTCTGCGGCGTCGTCGGCTTGAAGCCCACCTACGGTCTCATCTCTCGCTACGGCCTCATCGCCTACGCCTCGTCGCTCGACCAAATCGGTCCGTTTGCCCGCACCGTGGAAGATGCCGCCATCGTGCTCGGTGCCATCGCCGGTCACGACGAACGCGACTCAACTTCCTTCAAAACCGAAATCCCGGACTATCGCGCCGCACTCACTACCAACCGCGGCCCATGGAAACTGGGCATCCCGAAAGAGTATTTCGCCGAGGGCCTCGATCCCGAAATCGCCGCGTCGGTCGAGCAGGCGATCGCGTTCTACAAATCCCAAGGCTGCGAAATCCGCGAAGTCTCGCTGCCGCACACCCAATACTGCCTCGACACCTACTACGTCATCGCGACCGCCGAGGCTTCGTCCAATCTCGGCCGCTACGACGGCATCCGCTACGGCCACCGCTCGACCGCCGCGAAGGATGCTGTCGATATCTACGCCCAGTCGCGTGCCGAAGGTTTCGGCCCCGAGGTGAAACGTCGCATCATCCTCGGCACCTACGTCCTCAGCTCGGGCTACTACGACGCCTACTACCTGCGTGCGCAAAAAGTCCGCACGCTCATCCGGCAGGATTTCCTCAACGCCTTCCGCGACGTCGACGCCCTCCTCACGCCGACGTCGCCTGTGCCCGCGTTTAAAATCGGCGAGAAAGCCGACCCGCTCGCGATGTATCTCCTGGATATCTACACGATCGGCGTGAACCTCGCCGGCCTCCCCGCGATCAGCGTCCCGTGCGGTTTCACGCAGAGTGGTCTCCCCATTGGCGCCCAATTTATCGGCCAACCCTTTAAGGAATCCAACCTCCTCGCCATCGCCCACGGCTACGAACGCGCGCACGACTGGTCGGCCAAGCATCCGATCCTCTGATTTTTCGCCACAGAGACCACGGAGCTCCGACACAGAGTTCACAGAGGACAATCCCATGAATGAAGCTATCAATCAGCTTACAGAGCAGATCATCGGAGCGGCCATCGACGTGCATAAGGAACTCGGCCCCGGCCTGCTGGAGAGCGCCTACCAAAAGGCACTCGCTCACGAATTTCGTCTTCGTCGCCTGGCGTTTGAAGAGCAGAAACTCTGCTCGGTCCGCTACAAGGATCTGCTGATCGAAGACGCCTACCGCCTCGATTTTCTGGTGGGACAGAGTGTCGTGGTCGAACTCAAGGCCATCGACGAACTCCTCGGAGTGCATGACGCCCAAGTGCTCACCTATCTCCGTTTCTCCGCCTGCCGCATTGGCCTTCTCTTTAATTTCCGCACCACGCTGCTCACCAAACACGGCCTCCGGCGCCTTGCTCTGTGACCTCTGTGTCCGAGCTCTGTGTTCTCTGTGGCTAAACACCGTCTCTCATGAATTACGAAGCCGTCATCGGTCTTGAGGTCCACGTCCAGATCAAGACCCAGTCCAAGATGTTCACGCGTGTGGCCGCCGGCTACGGGCACGAGCCCAACACGCTCACTGACCCTGTCGTGCTCGCACTTCCCGGCGCGTTGCCCGTGATGAACAAGGCCGCGCTCGACGCCATCATCAAGGCCGGCCTCCTCCTCGGCTGCGAGATCGCGCCTGTCTGCAAATGGGACCGGAAAAACTATTTCTACCCCGACTCGCCGAAGAATTATCAGATTTCCCAATACGACCAGCCCATCTGCATCGGCGGCGCGGTCGAGATCGAGTTGCCCGGTTCCGCGCGCAACGTCATGGGCGAGCATAAAAAAATCCCGCTCACGCGCATCCACCTCGAAGAAGACGTGGGCAAACTGAACCACGGCGCGACCGACTCCCTCGTCGACTACAACCGCGCCGGCACCCCGCTCATGGAGATCGTCTCCGATCCCGCAATGCACACGGCCGACGAAGCCTACGCCTACCTCTCGTCGCTCCGTGCCACGATGATCTACGGCGGCATTTCCGACTGCGACATGGAGAAGGGCCAGCTTCGTTGTGACGCCAACATCTCCATCCGGCCTGTCGGCGCCACTCACCTCGGCACCAAGGTTGAACTCAAGAATCTCAACTCCATCTCCTTCGTCCGCGACGGCATCGAGCACGAAATCAAGCGCCAGATCGCCGTCGTGGAACGCGGCGGCACGCTGGTGCAGGAGACGCGCGATTACGACGGCCAGACCGGCACTTCGCAGTCGCTCCGCTCGAAGGAAATGGCGCACGACTACCGCTACTTCCCCGACCCCGACCTCATGCCCGTAAAGGTCGACGCCGAGTGGAAATCGCGCATCCAGGCCGAGTGTCCCGAGCTGCCGTTCGCGAAGCAGCGGCGCTTCATCGAGCAGTATCAACTGCCCTACACGCTCACGTCGGTCCTCGTGTGGGACCACGCGCTCGCCGATTATTTTGAAGAGACCGCGAAGCTCGCCGGCGCCGGCAAAGCCCAGGCGGTCGGCAACTGGATCGTCAACGACCTCCTCCGCGAAGTCGCCGCGGCGCACCTCACGCTCGCCACGTCGCGCATCCGCCCCGCGCACATCGCCGCGCTCGTGAAGCTCGTCGATGCCGGCACCGTGCTGACCAACGCGGCGAAAGAAATTTTCGTCGAGATGGCCGCCACCGGCGATCAGCCCGACGCCATTGCCGACCGAAAGGGCCTTAAGGCCGCGCCGACCGACACCAACGAGCTTGAGACGTGGTGCCGCGATTCCATCGCCGCCAATGCGAAGGCCGTGGCCGAGTTTAAGTCCGGCAAAGAGAGCGCGCTCAATGCGTTCAAGGGCCCCGTGATGAAAGCCGCGAAGGGCAAAGCGAACCCGAAGCTCGTCGACGAAACGCTCCGTCGCCTGTTGGCCGCGATGTGACGCCGCGGGCGCGGGTTGCCGCGCCCCTTGTGTTTTTTCGCCGTCGACACGAACGTGCAGCGACATGGCCCGCCGCTCACCCACTCAAGAAGACCTCGCCCTTGACCGCCTGCCGAAAGCGCCGCTGAACCGCGAGACGATCGGTGAGACGCTGGCGCTCGCGCGGTATGTCACGCCCTACCGGGTTCGGTTTTTGTCCGGCATGGCGACGCTCTTTGTTGGCGCGGGACTAGGGCTCGCGTTTCCGCTGCTCGCGGGCGCTTTGATCGATGTGGCGCTGCGGCCGGGCGCGGCGACGCTGCCGGTGCTCGGGGCGCTGACGCTCAACCAAGTTGCGTGGCTGCTCGCGGGCTCCGTGACGCTGCAGGCGCTGGCGACGTTCAACAGTGCGCTGGCCTTCAATCGCGTGGGGCAGAGCGCGCTCGCGGACCTGCGGCGCGATTGCTACGCGCGCCTGATCGCGCTGCCGATGGCGTTTTTCGGGCAGCGCCGCGTCGGGGAATTGACGAGCCGCGTGTCGACCGATGTGGCGCAGATCGAAGGGGCGTTGATCGACTCCCTGCCGCAGCTCTGCCGTCAGACGGTGTTTCTGCTCGGCGGAGTGACGATGATCGCGTTGACCTCGGCGCGGCTGACGGCGGTCATGCTCGGCACACTGCCGTTACTGATCGCGGCGGCGGTGTTTTTCGGCAGACGGCTGCGGCGGTTTTCGCGCGAGACGCAGGACCAGCTCGCGGTGACGAACACCATCGTCGAAGAGACGCTGCAGGCGATCGCGAGCGTGAAGGCGTTTGCCAACGAGGCCTTCGAGCTGGACCGCTACCAGCGGGCCAACGGACGCGTGCTGGCGGCGGCGTTGAGCGCGGCGCGGTGGCGGGCGGTGTTCGTGGCGTTCTTCATCATCGCGCTGTTTGGCGGGACCCTGATCGTGTTGTGGTTTGGCGCGGGACTGCTGAAGAGCGGCGAGATCAGTCCCGGTGAGCTGACACGCTTCGTGCTCTACACGACCTTTGTGGCGGGGACGATGGGACACGCGGCGGAGCTGTTCAGCCAGATTCAGAAAACGGTCGGCGCGACACAGCGCGTGCGAGAACTCCTGCGCGAACCGACGGAGACGACGATGGACGCGAGCCGCGCGGGCGGAGCGGAGACGCCGGCGACGCCCACCGGGCGGTTGCGGGGAGAAGTGGCGTTTGAGGCGGTGAATTTCCGTTATCCAAACCGGCCCGAGGTGGCGGTGCTGCACGACATCACGCTGACGGCGCGGCCGGGCGAACGAATCGCGTTGGTGGGGCCGAGCGGGGCGGGCAAGTCGACGCTCACGGCGCTGCTCCTGCGGTTCTACGATCCGGAGAGCGGTCGACTGCGGATCGACGGGCGCGATGCGCGCGACTATCCGCTGGCGTGGCTGCGCGGGCAGATGGCGATCGTGCCGCAGGATATTTTGCTTTTCGGCGGCACGATCGCGGAGAACATCGTCTATGGCCGGCCCGGGGCGGACGACGTGGCGGTGCGCGAGGCGGCGCGACTGGCGAATGCGGACGAGTTTATCTCCTCGTTTCCCGAAGGATACGCGACGCTGGTCGGTGACCGCGGGATCAAGCTCTCGGGCGGGCAGCGTCAACGCGTGGCGATTGCGCGGGCGATTTTGAAGAACCCGGCGATTTTGATTTTGGACGAAGCGACGAGTTCGCTCGACAGCGAGAGTGAGCGACTGGTGCAAGGGGCGCTGGACCGGCTGATGCAGGGACGCACGACTTTCATCGTGGCGCACCGGCTCGCGACGATCCGCACGGCGGACAAGATCGCGGTGATCGAAGCCGGGCGCGTGGTGGAGGTGGGGAATCACGACGAGCTGTCGGCCAAGCCGGACGGGCTATATCGGCGGTTGAGCGCGCTGCAGTTTGGGCAC
>CALRZR010000043.1:0-38954 GCA_943372705.1 Opitutus sp. GAS368
CCCGGACTTTACCTGCGGCGCTGACACCGGGACTTCGTTCTGTCGTGCGAACTCGTCCGCGCCGCCGGCCTCACAGCCCGTTTCTGTTCGTGGGCTCGCCGCTTTGACTCCAGCTTCTTTCCCACGAGACCTCGCGGCCCCGCAGTTGCCTTCGTCTAATGCTTTTACTTTCATTTTGGTATCTTGCATCAGGGACTTTCACCCCGTCAGTTCACTCCCATGCCGGGCACACACCAGCCGCCACAGCCAACGCGCTTACTGGGCCCTCGATTTTCCGCAGCGCGCGTCCGCGCGACGGTGCGTTGTCAGTCGAAGAAAACCGCTCGCTCGCTCCCGCGCGCGGCTGAGCTGTAGCGTTAGGCAAAAACCATGCGTTATACCCGCGCCGATCGAGAATTCTACGAGCACTTTTTCCCGTCGCTCGTTTATCCCCTAGTAAAAGCGGGAATTCTCCGCCGAGAGCACGTCGCAGACTTCGACCACGTGCGGAGGACCTTATACCGCAGGAAGAAGTTTGCGATTAAGCGAATGCGGATCGGCATCGCTATCGAGCATGCATTCGTCGATCAAGCTGAGGCATCGTGGAAGGATGGGCACAAAGAGGTTGCAATCGTTCTGTTGGCAACCGCGCTTGAGCAGTCGTTGAATGGTGTTCTTCGTAGCTTAATTGAGCTTCGGGGCATCGACGCAGCACACACCACTGAGCTCATTCGATCCCACAATACCGTTCCGAAGCTGACGTGGTTTTTCGAGATGTTCTCTGATTCGAAGCTCCCAGCGGCGATGCGACTGGAAGTTCAGCGTATTTTCGAGATACGGAATGCAATCGTTCACTACAAAGCAGCAATGTGCCATTTGGATGAGAATGCGGACTCTTATTCTCTCATCCGAAAAGATATCAAAGCACTCGGTAGAATTCGCGTCCGCAAGGTCTTCGATCGCTTCTATACCAAGATTTGGGATATTGCTCGTCGGTGTGATCCGAGCCTCGATATCGCTTTATTGCTAGGCGAGCGCCTTTGCGAAGAAGGACGAAAAAAGCCGAACAAGTAGGAATGAGAAGGCGGGAGTATAATACCCGCCTTATGAACACGAAAACACTGACCGTAGGACTGGACTTGGGAGACCGCCGGCACACCGCGTGTGTGCTCAACGAAACGGGCGACATCATCGCCGAGGAGACGTTTGCCAACACCCGCGAGGTGCTGATGGCCTTCAGCGCTCGTTATCCGGGTGCGACCTTCGTGATGGAGACCGGCACGCACAGCCCGTGGGTCTCGCGACTGCTCACCGCGCAAGGCCACCCCGTGATCGTGGCCAACGCCCGCAAGCTCCGCGCGATCTCGCAGAGTCAGACCAAGTGCGACCGCGAAGACGCGCAGATGCTCGCGCGCCTCGGCCGCGCCGATCCGCAGTTACTCAGTCCGGTGCGCCACCGCAGCGAGGCCACGCAACGCGCCCTCGTGCGGCTCAAAGTCCGCGAGGCCCTCGTGCGCAGCCGCGTCAACCTGATCAACTCCGTGCGCTTCCTCCTAAAAAGCCTTGGAGTCTTCGTCTCGTCCTCGATCAAAGCCATGGCCTTCACACGCAAAGTCCGCGCGCAACTCGCCCCCGCGGACGCCGCCCTCGTCGCGCCGCTGCTCGCCGCCGTCGACGCCCTCAACGCCCAGATCAAAGCCCTCGACACCGAACTCGCAACGCTCGCCCGCGAAACCTATCCCGCCACCGAGCGCCTGCGACAGATCCCGGGCGTCGAACCGCCAAACGACGTCAGGTCTTGACTCTTGACTATTCCCCCGGCCACGGCCCTGCTCCCGCCCATGGCCCGACCTCTGCGCATCGAATTTGCCGGCGCTTGTTTCCACGTCATCAATCGCGGCAATTACCGCCGCGCGCTCTTCACCGGCGACGGCGCGGCCGCCGCGTTTGAACGCACCCTCGCCGAGGCCGCCGCTCGCTTCCAGTGGTGCATCCACGCCTACGTAGTCATGAGCAACCACTTTCACCTCGCCCTCCAGCTCACCGAGCCGAACCTCAGCGAGGGCATGAAGTGGCTCCAGGGCACCTGGATTCGCCGCTACAACGCCTTGCGCCGCCTCATCGGCCGTCCCTTCCAAGGCCGTTACAAGGCCCTGCTCGTCGAGCCCGGCCACGCGTTGGCCCAGGTCTGCCACTACATCCACCTCAACCCTGTGCGCGCCCGCCTCGTGCCGCCCGCCCAAGCCGCCCACTACCCGTGGAGCAGCCTGCCGAAATTCATCGCGCGCCCCCGCCCCGCCTGGCTCGAAGCCGCGGAGTTTCTGGAGGCGGCCGGCGGTCTCGCCGACACTCCCGGCGGTTGGAAAAAATACCTGACCTACCTCGAGTTTCTCGCCGAAGACGAACCCTTGCGCAAGAGCCTCGTGGCCAAGCGTCTCAGCCGCGGCTGGTGCGTCGGCAGCGCGGAATTCCGGGCCTCACTGAAACAGAAACTCGCCGACCGCGGCGCCCTCGAAGAACGCTTCGCCGGCCTCGAACCCGCCACCGTGCGGGCCGAGCGCGAAACCCTCTGGGCCGAGCGCCTCATCGCCTTCGCCCGCGTCGCCAAAATCGACTTGGCCAAGCTGCCCGCGCCGAAATCCTCGCCCGAAAAAGTCCTGCTGGCCGCCGCCCTCAAGCAAACCTCCTCCGTCTCCAACGCCTGGCTGGCCACCCGGCTCGCCATGGGTGAGCCCGCCTCCGCGAGCCAATTCGTGCGCCGCCATCTCCTCACCAAGGAGGGTCGCGCGGCGACCGCCGCACTGATCGCGAAAACCAAAATCTGAGCCCCGCCTGCGGTCAGCGCCCAGCCGGCGTTGATCGGTGCGCGTCTGCGCCTTCCCGTTTCCCGCCCGCGGCCGCGCCCGCGCCCCGTCCCACTTCCGGGAAACCCCCGTCCCGCCACCGCAGCCCCGGTCCAGCCCTAGCCGCCGCCCGATTTTCCCCGGAAAATTTCTTCCCGCTTCCGGCCAATCACTTAGCCACCGCCGCACCCCGCGGGCACGCCCGTTGCAAATGTCCCCGTCTCCATGGACATCGCGCGCCCCGACCAATCCAAAGCCAAGCGGAAGAAACGCCTCATCTACGGCGCCCTCGCCGTCCTCGCCCTCGTCGCCATCACCTTCCTCCTCGCGCGCCTCAAACCCGCAGCCCCCACGCTCGACCGCAATCTCGTCTACATCGACACCGTGAAACGCGGCCAGATGCTCCGCCAAGTCCGCGGTCTCGGCACCCTCGTCCCCGAGGAAATCCGCTGGATCGCCGCCCGCACCCCCGGCCGCGTCGACAAAATCATCCTCCGCCCCGGCGCCACCGTCACGCCCGACAGCGTCATCCTCATGCTCGCCAACCCCGACGTCGAGCAGGCCGCCGCCAACGCCGATTCCCAGCTCAAAGCCGCCGAAGCCGAACTCGCCAACCTCCGCGTCACCCTCGAATCCGCCGTCCTCCAGGCCGAGTCCGTCGCCGCCGGTGCCAACGCCGACTACCAAACCTCCAAGCTCCGCGCCGAGGTCAACGACCAGCTCTTCAAAGACGGCCTCGTCTCCTCCCTCGATCGCCAGCTCTCCAAAGTCACCGCCGAGCAGGCCGCCACCCGCCACGCCATCGAGCAGAAGCGCTTCGCCTTTGCCCAAGCCTCCATCGCCCCGCAGCTCGCCGTGAAACAGGCCGAGGTCGACCGCCTCCGTGCCCAAGCCCGCCTACGCCGCGACGAACTCGACGCCCTCGCCGTCCGCTCCTCCATGCACGGCGTCCTGCAACTGCTCCCCGTCGAAGTCGGCGCCCAAGTCCAACCCGGCACCAACCTCGCCCGCGTCGCCGACCCCGCCCGCCTCAAAGCCGAAGTCCGCGTCGCCGAGACCCAAGCCAAAGACATCCTCATCGGCCAACCCGCCACCATCGACACCCGCAACGGCCTCGTCGCCGGCCAAGTCTCCCGCATCGATCCCTCCGTCCAAAACGGCACCGTCACCGTCGACGTCCGCCTCACCGCCGAACTCCCCAAAGGCGCCCGCCCCGACCTCTCCGTCGACGGCACGATCGAACTCGAACGCCTCACCGAGGTGCTCTACGTCGGCCGCCCCGCTTTCGGTGGCGAGAAGAGCGATGTCGGCATCTTCAAACTCGACGCCACCGGCCCCTACGCGGTCCGCACCCGCGTGAAACTCGGCCGCAGCTCCGTCAACACCATCGAAATCGTCTCCGGCCTCGCCCCCGGCGACCGCGTCATCCTCTCCGACATGTCCCAATGGGACGCCAACGACCGCATCAAACTCAACTGATCCGCCCTCCGTTCAACCGCCTCCTCTCTCAAATACTCCGTAACCTCTCGTGTCGTTCGTGTGTTTCGTGGGCACCACCGCTTCTTCCAACGCCACACTCACCGCCCGCCAACGCCACGCCGCCACACCCGCCATGATCGCCCTCACCCTCGTCCTCGCCCTGATGATCGCCTTCGTCGCCCACGACACCGCCGACCATCGCTAAACTTCGCCCGCCCACCTCCGGCCCAGACCCAAGACCCCATCTCCCAGACCCTCCCCTTCCTCCCCCGCCCCAATCGAAATTCCCAACTCTCAAATCGAAAATCCTCCCACCCATCATGTCCTCCCCCTCGCCCACGTCCCCCGCCTCCCTCATCAAACTCGACGGCGTCACCAAAGTTTTCCTCACCGACGAAGTCGAAACCCACGCCCTCTCCGGCATCCACCTCGACATCCGCCAGGGCGAATACGTCGCCATCGCCGGCCCCTCCGGCTGCGGCAAATCCACCCTCCTCTCCATCCTCGGCCTCCTCGATTCCCCCACCGACGGCACCTACCTCCTCAACGGCCGCCCCGTCCAAAGCCTCTCGCTCCCCGAGCGCGCCCGCATCCGCAACCGCGAGATCGGTTTCATTTTCCAGTCCTTCAACCTCATCGGCGACCTCACCGTCTACGAAAACGTCGAGCTCCCCCTCACCTACCGCGGCATGCCCGCCGCCGAGCGCAAAACCGCCGTCACCACCGCCCTCGAAAAAGTCGGCATGGGCCACCGCTCGAAACACCTCCCGTCCCAGCTCTCCGGCGGACAACAACAACGCGTCGCCGTCGCCCGCGCCCTCGCCGGCTCGCCCGCCGTCCTCCTCGCCGACGAGCCCACCGGCAACCTCGATTCGAAAAACGGCGACTCCGTCATGGCGCTCCTCGCCGACCTCCACAAAGGCGGTGCCACGATCGTGATGGTCACGCACGACACCCGCTTCGCCCGCCACGCCGAACGCACCGTCCACATCTTCGACGGCCGCGTCGTCCAAGAGCACACCGAAGCCGCGCACTGAGCCCAAGAAATCTTTCTCTTTCCTCTTTCTCTTAATCTCTCTCCCGCCGCGCCCTGACGAAAGAGAAAGAGGAAAGATAAAGAGAAAGATTCCCCCTACCGCCGCCCTTGGTCCTTGATCCTTGGCCCTTGATCCTTGGCCCTTGATCCTTGGCCCTTGGCCCTTGGTCCTTGGTCCTTGAACCTTGGTCCTTCCCCATGCTCTCCGACCTCCGCTTCGCCTTCCGCCAACTCCTGAAGTCTCCCGGCTTCACGCTCGTGGCGGTCGTCGCGCTCGCGCTCGGCGTCGCCACCTCGACGACGATGTTCACGTTTTACAACGCCCTCCTCGTCCGCCCCCTCCCGTTTCTCACCGACGAAGACACTCTCCTCACGATCCGCAGCTACAACGTCCGCGAACCCAAGGACGATTTCGAAAACTCCGTCCCCGATTTTCACGACATCCGCCGCACCTCGCAGACCCTCGCCAACGCGCTCACCGCCTGGAACCGCACCTACATCCTCGGCACCAGCGAACGCCCCGAACGCGCCCTCGGCGCCTGGATCACCGCCGATGGTTTTCAGACCCTCGGCGTCCAACCCGCCCTCGGCCGCCTCTTCCGCGCCGACGAAAGCAAACCCGGTTCCCCCCAAGTCGCGATCCTCAGCCACGCCCTCTGGCAACGCTCCTACGGCGGCAACCCCGAGATCCTCGGCCAAGTCGTCACCCTCAACAACCACCCCGTCACCATCGTCGGCGTGATGCCCTCCGGCTTTGGTTTCCCGGAGACCTGCCAGCTCTGGCAACCCTTCCCCGACGACATGCAGACCGGCGAAGAAAACCGCGGCTCCCACGGCTGGCCCATCTACGCCCGCCTCAAGCCCGGCACCACGCGCGAGCAGGCCCAGGCCGAGCTCGACACCCTCGCCCGCCGCCTCGAAACCGAGCACCCCAAGACCAACACCGGCATCCGCTACCGCGCTCTCTTCATCCGCGAGGAAGCCGTGCGCGACGAGAAACTCGCCATGCAGCTCATGCTCGGCGCCGTCCTCGCCGTCCTCCTCATCGCCTGCGGCAACGTCGCCAACCTCCTCCTCGCCCGCGCCTCCGCCCGCTCCCGCGAGATCGCCATCCGCGCCGCCCTCGGCGCCGGCCGTTTCCGCCTCATCCGCCAGATGCTCACCGAGAGCCTCCTCCTCGGCGTCTGTGGCGGACTCGCCGGCCTCATCCTCACCTTCTGGCAGATCGACTTCGTCTGCAGCTTCATCCCCGTCGAGATTCCCTTCTGGATCCGCTTCGAAATCGACTGGCGCGTCCTCGTCTTCGGACTCGCCGCCACCACCGGTTCCAGCCTCCTCTTCGGCCTCTTCCCCGCGCTGCAAATCTCCCGTCCCGACCTCGCGCACGAACTCAAAGACGGCAGCCGCGGCGGCACCGGCTCCGGCCGCGGCCAACGCTTCCGCAGCTACCTCGTCGTCGCCCAACTCGCCCTCACCCTCGTCCTCCTCGTCCTCGCCGGCCTGATGACGCGCAGCTTCCTCCACCTCCAATCCGCCGACCCCGGCCTCGATCCCCGGGGCGTGTTCACGTTCCGCACCGGCATCCCGCCCACCATCGACCGCGACGAGAAAAAATCCGCCCAGTTTTTCGCCACCGCCGCCGACCGCCTCCGCGAACTCCCCGGCGTCGAACACGCCGGCTTCCTCAGCTACCTCCCGATCGCCAACTCCACCAACTACTACTCGTTCGCCATCGAGGGCCGCCCCGAACCCAAACCCGGCGAACGCCCCTCCGCCCTCTTCCGCGCCGCCACCCCCGGCGTCTTCCCCGCGCTCCGCATCCCCCTCCGCCGCGGACGCCTCTTCGACGATCGCGACACCGCCGACCGTCCCTTCGTCGTCCTCGTCAGCGATTCGTTTGTCCGCAAATATTTCCCCAACGAAGATCCCCTCGGCCGCCGCGTCACATTCGAGGACCACAAGGACGCCGAACCTAAAAAATTCGCCACCATCGTCGGCGTCATCGGCGACATCATGCAGCACCCCACCGCCCCGGAGCCCGGCGCGTCCCTCTGGGTTCCGTCCGCGCAGAAACCCGACAACTTTATGAGCGCCGTCGTCCGCGTGCAGGGCGATCCCGCGACCTTCGCGCAAGCCGCCCAAGACGCCATCGTCGCCGCCCGCCCCGGCATCCCGATCTACAACCCCGCCCCGCTCACCAAGACCGCGAGCGACGCGATGTGGTCGCAACGCTTCATGGGCGGCCTCTTCGTGAGCTTCGCCGCCGTCGCGCTTTTCCTCGCCGCCCTCGGCATCTACGGCGTGATGGCGTATTCAGTTTCTCAACGCACGCAGGAGATCGGCGTCCGCATGGCGCTCGGCGCCGAACCCTCCGCCGTCGTTCGCCTCATCTTGCGCCAAGGCCTGCTCCTCGTCGCGTGCGGCCTCGTCCTCGGCTTCATCGGCGCGTGGTTCACCGCCCAACTCCTCGCCGGCTTCCTCCACGGCATCGAGCCCCACGACCCGCCCACCTTCGCCCTCGTTCCGTTGTTGCTCACGTTCGTCGCCGCCGTTGCCTGCTACCTCCCCAGCCGCCGCGCCACCCGCATCGACCCCAACCTCGCCCTCCGCATCGACTGAGCCCCCGACGCCGATCAAGACCGGCCGCCACCTGCTCCGGTAGCCGCTCGTGTTAACGAGCGGAGCTGAGCCCGCTTTCTGCGTGCGCGAATTAGAAAAAGCCCGCCCTTTTCCGCACTCTTGCCACACCCGCTCCGCCGAGTATTGCTTCCCTCCATGTCCCTGGCCGAAGTCATGCAAGAGGTCGATTCGCTCAACCCAGAGGAGCGGCTCAAGCTCCAGTCCTACCTCGTCCACCTTCGCCGCAAAGACGACCCCTCGCACCGTGCCGAGCTGAAACAGCGCATCGACCAAGTCCACGCCGGACGCTTCGCCACCGAAGCCGACTTGCTCCGGCACTTGAAGCCCCCCGCCGACGGCCCGACTGAATGAACCGCTACGCGTTCGTCACCGCCGAGGCCGTTCAACTCGCCTTCGCCGCGGCGACCGCGCGCCACCAGCGTATCCTCCACGACTGCTTTTGCGACCTCGCGACTCATCCGTTTCGCCCACCTGACTTCATTGAGACCGACTCCGCCGGCCGAAAAGTCTCCGTCATCTCGCACGATGAGTGGCTGATCTCCTACTGGGCTGATCATGCCATCCGACAAATCGTGATCGTCGAAATTGTCTTCGTGGACGGCGCCTAGCCTTACCGCCCCGCCCATGTTGCGTTTCAACACCCTGCTCCGAGCCGAGGCCATCGACCCCGCCGACGTGAAACTCGTCCGCCACCAGGACAATCGGTTCCCCGGACGCCCCACGCCCTACGATCTGTGGCGCAAAGACGTCGCGAGTTTTGAAACCTACCAGCGCATCCAACGCCGTGCCGTTTTCTCCGATGCCCGCTTCCTCGCCTCGTTCGTCGGCACAACCGACCACGACACACTCTTCGTCGGCCTCTACGAACTCCACGGCCTCGGCCGCGTCCCCGCTGGCACCCTCGATCCAATTTCAGGTGAGGACGTCGGCGGCCTTCACCATTACGATCTCACCCTCAGTTCGCCCCTCGCCGATCTGCGCGGCAAACTTTTGGTCGCATGGGGCGCCGGCTATCGCTCTTGGGTCCAACTCGCCCACAAGCAGGACAAATCCGTGGTCGAATTGCGTCGCACGGTTTCCGATCCGCCCTTCCCCGGCTTCCGCGATTTCTGCTCGCGGCTGGATGAACTGATCCATCTCCCACCCGCTTGGCGCGAAGCCCTCTCGTCGGTCTCCGGAGTCTATCTCCTGACCTGCCTAAAAACTCGCCGCCTCTACGTCGGCTCTGCCCACGGCAGTCGGGGCTTCTGGGGCCGCTGGATGGACTACGTCGCGTCCGGCCACGGCGGCAACCTCCGCCTCCGCGAAGTGCCCGACTCAGAGTATCAGGTAACCGTGCTGGAAATCGCCTCGTCCGCCGCGACCCCCGCCGAAATCGTCGATCTGGAGAATCGCTGGAAACAAAAACTCTTCACCCGCAATTGGGGCCTCAACGCCAACTAGCCTAAACTTCATCCCGACACTCCATCCCCCGCGCTTCGCCGATTAAGCGAAGCCCGCACGCGTCCGCTCGCTCTCACCGGCTCAAAAAAATCAGCGCAAATCAGCGGTTAACCTTTCTCCCTCGCGCGCACTTACACTCGCCGCGCCACCCGCATCGACCCCAACCTCGCCTTCCGCAGCGACTGAGCAATCGTTCTCGTTCCTCGCAATCGTTCGTCGTTCCCTTCCTCGCTCCAACCTCCGCAGCGCATTTCGTTTTCCGCACCGTTCTGAATTTACTGACTTCACCATTCCCTCAACGAATCCGGATCCGCCCCGGCTCCACGACCACGAGCTTGTCCGCTACCGACATCTCCCCGAGTTGCTGAAGGGCACTGTCGAGCAACATCGCGATCGTCGTTTCCGTCGGTGGCCACGGTCGCAGCCAAATCACGCCGGGTGTCCCCACCGTAGGAAATCGCACGATCTGGCTGAAATCCGCGTCAATCGTTACGAGCGTGCGTCGCTCTCTCAACGCGAAGTCCCGCACCGCAGGATCGCTCGCTCCACCCAATCCCACCTCCAACACCGCTACCGCATCGTGTCCCGCCTCACGCACTCGCTGCGCGTGAGCCGGAGAAAGATTTTCGTCGAGCAACAGCTTCACGCACTCGCGAGCACAGTCTCCTCGGCGGCCAATTGCGACGCATAGTCGAGGCACGCCATCAGGTCGGCCTGTTTCAATTGCGGATAAGCCCCGAGAATTGTCGCGTGGGTTTCCTCCGCCGCCATTTTTTGCAGCAACAGATACACCGGAATTCGCGTGCCCTTGATGCAGGGTTTACCCCTCATCACGTCGGGCCGAATCTCAATTCGCTCGGGCATCTTCATGCGAAAAACCTGCCCCGCGCCTCCCTACTTGGCAAGTCCACCCTCCGCTCGCGCACTTAAACTTCAACTTCCCCACTTAAACTGGCCGCGCGACGCATCGCGGCGTCGCCAGAGCCCCTTTTCGCTTCATTTCCCCCGCGCGCCCGCCCACGTTGGCCGGCTTAACCCCCTCATGCCCGCCTTCGCTCTCACCATCTTCACCGGCGCGTTCCTCCTCTTCCAAGTCCAGCCGCTCGTCGGCAAATACATCCTGCCGTGGTTCGGCGGCGGCCCCGGCATCTGGACGACGTGCATGTTGTTTTTCCAACTGCTCCTCCTCGGTGGTTACGCCTACGCCCACGCTGTGAGCCGCTACCTGCGGCCGCGCACACAGGCGATTCTCCACCTCGTCTTGCTCGTAGCCGCCCTCGCCTCGCTCCCCATCACGCCGAGCGACACGTGGAAACCCACCGATGCCGCCGATCCCGTGTGGCGCATCCTCAGCCTGCTCACCGTCAGCCTCGGGCTTCCGTATCTCGTCCTGTCCGCCACCGGCCCCCTCCTCCAGGAATGGTTTCGCCGCACGTCCCCCGGCGCCTCGCCCTACCGCCTCTACGCCCTCTCCAATGTCGGCTCGCTCCTCGCGCTGATCAGCTACCCGTTCTACTTCGAAACGAATTTCACCCGTCTCGCCCAAGCCCAATTCTGGTCCTGGGGACTCGTCTGCTACGCCGCCTGCTGCGCCTTCTGCGCGTGGCGCGTCATCAAAACGTCACCGGCCGCGTCCGCCTCCTCCGCGCCCACCACGTCCGCCTCCTCTTCTCTCCCCGTCGCGCCCTCTGCCGATTCCCCCGCCCCGCGTCCCACCGTTTACCAACGCGTCCTCTGGCTCTGCCTGCCCGCCTGCGCCTCGATCCTGCTCCTCGCCGTCACCAACAAGATGTGCCTGGACGTCGCCGTCATTCCGTTCCTCTGGGTGCTCCCGCTCGCGTTGTATCTCGTCACGTTTATCATCAGCTTCGACAGCCCGCGCTGGTATTCACGTTTCTGGTTCACGCTGCTGCTCGTCGTCGCGATGGTCGCCGTCTGCCATGCCCTCTTCGAAGGCGCCGATATGCCGATCGTCCAACAGGTCGTGATCTACTCCGCCACCATGTTCGTCGGCGCGATGCTCTGCCACGGCGAACTCTATCGCCAAAAACCCCACCCGGCCCACCTCACGTCCTACTATCTCATGATTTCCGCCGGCGGCGCGGTCGGCGGTCTGTTCGTGGCCCTCGTCGCCCCGGCCATTTTCAACAACTACTACGAGATGCACCTCAGCCTCGCGCTCGTCGTGCTCCTCCTCCTCGCGCTTTCGTTCACCGATGCCACCGCGCTAAGCCCGGGGCGCACGCGCGTGCTCACCGGCGTCCTCGCCCTCGCCGCCACGTTCGGCGCCGATCACGCGCTCACCGCCGGCGTCGCCTTGCTCCGCAATCACGACCTCGCGTGGCTCGCGTCATTCGAGATTTTCTGGACCGACCACACGCGCGCCGGCCTGCACTGGCCGTTCTGGATCGCCGTCGCCGTGTTCGCCGCCGCCTTCGCGTTTCTCCGCCGACGCCGCTCCGCCCCCGCTGACGCCCGCTTCGTCACGGGCAGCCTGCTCGCCCTCGGTCTGTGCAGTCTTGTCGTCATGCTGCTCGTGCAGATCCGCACCACCTCAAGCGACGCCCTCGTGAGCGGGCGGAATTTCTACGGCGTGTTCGCCGTCAACGAATACGAAAAAGGCAACGAGTCCTCGCATCACTACCTCCTGCAGCACGGGCGCATCACGCACGGTTTCCAATTCGCCTCGCCCGATCTCGCCACGAAACCGACCTCCTACTTCGGCCCGCTGAGCGGCCTCGCCCTCGCCCTGCGCAATTTCCCGCGCCAGGAAAACCAGCGCATCGGCCTCCTCGGCCTCGGCGTCGGCACCATCGCCGCCTACGGCAAACCCGGCGACTACCTCCGCATCTACGAGATCGACCCGCAGGTCACCGCCATCGCCGCGAAACCCTTCACCTACCTCGCCCGCAGCCCCGCCAAAATTGACATCGTCATGGGCGACGGCCGCCTCTCCCTCGAACACGAGCCGCCCCAAAATTTCGATTTCATCATCATGGACGCCTTCAGCAGCGACGCCGTCCCCGTGCACCTGCTCACGAAAGAGGCCTTCGCCATTTACCAACGCCAACTCAAGCCCGACGGCGCGATCATCGTAAACATTTCCAACCGCTACCTCGATCTCCGCCCCGTCGTCGAAAACGCCGCCCGCGCCTTCGGTTTTCTCGTCCACCAGATCGAGTGCGAAGACGGCGCCACCGACGAAGAAGAAGGCGCCTGGTGGCTCTACGGCTCGACGTTCATGGTCCTGAGCAAAAACCGCGAGTTCATGGCCAACCCCCGGCTCACCGCCGCCGCCAGCCCGCCCGCCGCTCCAAATTCCATTCCCCTCTGGACCGACGACTACACGAGCATGTTTCGCGTGCTGAAGTAGCGCCCGCCCAGCCTCTCGCCATCCGCCCGCCGCCTCACCGCGTCGCCACGTAAGGCTCGATCGCCCGCAGCCCCGCCGCCGCACACGCCGCGTCGCGCTGCGCCGTATCCGCAAAAAGATACACCGCGTAGCCGCCGAAGCCGCCGCCGCAATATTTCCACGCCAGCGCGCCCGGCAATGCTGCCGCATCCGGCAACTCCGCCATGCCTTCCGCGCGCTGCACCGCATACGATTGCCGCACCGCATCGGCCAGCCCCGCGAGATTGTTCGCCCACACCGCGTCGCGCGCCGTCGCGCCCGCGCGGGCAATCGCATCGTAGTCGCGCGCCCCGCCCACCATGCCCGGCGTGTCGTGTTCCGAACCAGTCCACAGCAGCGCCATCCGCCCGCGCAGACATTCGCCGCTCGTCTTCACTTCCAAGTCCGGCCGCTGACCGCTGCGCCACACGCACAGCCCCGTCTCCGCGATCACCGCGGGATCTTGCCAGCCCACGCCGAGGTCCAATTCCGCGCTCACGCCGTCCTTGCCGTTGAGCAACGCCCACGCACCCGAGCCGCCGAGGCCCGCATTGCGTTCATACGGCCACGCGCGCAACGACACCGTCGGCGAAATCGCGCAGTTCACGATATACGCGCCCGCCCGCGCGAGCCGCGGCACATCGAGCCAGCCGCCGCCAAAATCCACCCGCAACGGTGCCACTTCGGGGGCGCGGATAAACTTCACGATCTGCGTCGTCGAGATCGGCGGAAACTGCGGCGGCGTCTTCGGCATTACCACATACTTCGCGCCCACCTCCGCGCACAACGCCCGCTTCAACCCGCCGTATTTGTCGTCGTCCGTGACCGCCAAAATATTCGGCCGCAGCCGCAGAAAGTGGTCCTTGAAATCGATCCCCTCGTCCTTGCCCTCGCCCACCACGACTTCGTCCACCACCTCCATCGCCGCGATCAGCGCGCGCTTGTGCTCGTCCGGCAGCGAACTCCGCCGTTGCTTGTGGTGCCAGAGCACTTCCGCCGACGCGAAACACACCGTCAGGTGATCGCCCAGTGCCCGCGCTTCGCGAAAAAACTGCACATGCCCCGCATGGATGATGTCGTAGCAACCGGAAACAAAGACGCGGATCATAGAGGAGTGAGTTCGATTAAAACAGACCGTCACGCTCGCCGCCCCGCCCGCCGCCCGTCAACGCACGATTTCACTCTGCCTCTCACCCTCCCAGCTCTTTCTCTTTCCTCTTTCTCTTAATCTTTCTCCCCGCCCCATCACCCACCCCGTCCCCGCCGCGCGCCGATGTGGAAATTCGTCAGCCGAATGTGTGCACGCCGCCCTTGTTCGCCCGTCCCCTGCGCCCAAGGTTCCGCCCAACCCCTCGTCTTCATGCCCCTCCCGTCCCTGCTCCGTCGTCTCGCCACCGCGTCGTTCCTCTGCCTCGCGCTCTTTGCCCACGTCTCCGCCCCGCTCCGCGCGCAATCCGCCCGCCCTGAGCCAGTCGAACGGGCCACCGGCACCATCGAGGGCCGCGTCTTCAATCCTGACACCGGCGCCTACGTCGAACGTGTCCGCCTCACCGTCGCCGGCACCGCCCTCGAAACGTTCACCGACGCCGACGGCAACTTCCGTCTCGACGGCGTCCCCGCCGGCTCCGCGCAACTCTCCGCCTTCCGCACCGGCCTCGCGCCCTCGACGACCACCGTCGCCGTCGTCGCCGGCCGCGTCGCCACGCAAAATCTCACTCTCTCCACCTCCGTATCCGCGAATCCCCTATCGCCCACGGCCACCGGCCCCGCCGCCATCGATCCGTCCGTCGTCAAACTCTCCGCCTTCGTCGTCGGCTCGACGTCGATGGACGGCTCCGCCCTCGCCATCAACGAGCAGCGCTTCGCCTCCGAAATCAAAAACGTCGTTTCCGCCCAGGAGTTCGGCCAAGTCGCCGAGGGCAACGTCGCCGAGATGCTCAAATTTATGCCCGGCGTCTCCATCGACTACGGCGGCGGCAATGCCCGCAGCATCTCCATCGGCGGCGCCCCCGCCGGCAACGTCCCCGTCACTGTCGGCGGCTTCGATCTCTCCAGCGCCGGCACCGGCGGCACCGGTCGCGCGGCCGCCCTCGACTTCGTCTCGATCAACAACGTCTCGCGCGTCGAGGTCCTCCACTCGCCTACGCCCGAGTCGCCCGGCGCCGCCCTCGCCGGCTCCGTAAATATGGTCCCGCGCTCCGCCTTCGAACGCGCCCGCGCCGAGCTGCAGGGCAGCATCTTCCTCATGACGCGCGACAACGACCGCCACTTCAACAAGACCCCCGGCCCCACCCACGAGCCGCGCCGCAAGGTCCACCCCGGTTTCGATTTTTCCTACTCCGTCCCCGTCAACAAACGCTTCGGCTTCACGCTCTCCGCGAATCACGCCACGCAGTTTTCCCCGCAGGATTTTGTGCAGCTCACGTGGCGCGGCGCCGGCTCCGCCACCAATGGCGCCGCGTTCCCCCACACCACGCCCGACAAACCCTACCTCTCCGATTTCGCCGTGCGCGACGACCTCAAGGAAACTGGCCGCACGTCCTTCGGCGCCAGCGTCGACTACCGCCTCACCGACCGCGACCGCCTCTCCTTCGCGTTTCAGGCCACGCAAAACTACGTCGATTTCTTCGCGCGCACACTGACGTTCACCATCGGCCGCGTCCTCCCCGGCAACTTCTCGCCGACCTTCACGCGCGGCGACCGCGGCACCGGCGCCGGCAATGTCACCACCCTCAACAACGCCATCAACCGCACCAATCGCACCTACATGCCCACGTTCACATGGCGCCACACTGGCCCCGTGTGGAAAGCCGAGGGCGGTCTCGGCTTCTCGCGCTCCACCAACTCCGACCGCGATATCGATTTCGGTTTCTTCAACAACATGACCGCCGTGCGCGGCAATCTGAGCATCGCGTTCGACGATATTTTCTATCTCCGCCCCGGTCGCATCACCGTCGCCGACGGCGTCACCGGCGCCCCTATCGATCCCTACCGCCTCGACACCAAGACCGTTTCCAACGCCACCTCGAATCCCCGCGACTCCAGCGACCGCCGCAAGACCGCCTACGTGAACACCGCGCGCGACTTCGCCTGGCGCGTGCCCTTCACGCTCAAAGCCGGACTCGATGTCCGCGTCGCCGAGCGCGACACGCGCGGCATGTCCACCACGTTCACGCATACCGGCACCGAGAGCGCCGCCCAGTTCATCGACCGCGATTTCTCCCAGCGCATCGCGCCCTTCGGCTTCCCGCAGATCGACTGGGTCAGCAACACCCAGCTCTACAGCCACTACGTCGCCGCGCCCACACACTTCACCGTCGATTCCAACGCCCAGTATCGCTCCACCGTAAATAATTCCAAATACGCCGAGGAAACCATCTCCTCCGCTTTCCTCCGCGGTGACGCCGCCTTCCTCGACCGCCGCCTGAAAATCGTCACCGGCCTCCGCGCCGAACAGACCAACGTCGAGGCCGCCGGCCCGCGCAGCGATCCCACGCTCAACTTCCAACGCGACTCCGCCGGCCGCCTCGTCCTCGGCGCCAACGGCCGCCCGCTCACGATCGCCACCGACGCCCTCGCCATCTCGCGCCTCACCTTCCTCGACCGCGGCCTCTCAGCCGAAAAGGAATACCTCCGCCTCTTCCCCAGTCTCAACGCCAGCTATACGCTCCGCGAAAACCTCATCGCCCGCGGCGCCTACTACTGGTCCGTCGGCCGTCCCGATTTTAACCAATACGCCGGCGGCGTCACCCTCCCCGACACCTCCGCCGTCGCCAGCGTCAACAACCGCATCGTCGTCAACAACCCCGGCGTCAAAGCCTGGACCGCGAAAACCACCAAGGTCCGCCTCGAATATTATTTCGAGCGCGTCGGCCAGATTTCCGTCGGCGCCTTCCGCCGCGACTTCACGAATTTCTGGAACACCCGCGCCGCCGCCGCCACGCCCGAGCAACTCGCCCTCTACGAACTCGATCCCGCCACCTACGGCGGCTTCGAAGTCTCCACCCAATACAACGTCCCCGGCATCCTCACCATGACCGGCCTCGAATTCGACTACCGCCAGGCCCTCACGTTTCTCCCGCCCTGGGCGCGCGGCGTGCAGGTCTTCGCCAACGCCTCCTCCGTGCGCGCCACCGGCGAAGGCGCCGACAACTTCGCCGGCTTCATCCCGCGCACCGCGAGCTGGGGCGTCAGCCTTACGCGCGCAAAATACAACGTCCGCATGCACTGGAATTATCGCGGCCGCCAACGCCGCGGCCTCGTCGCCACCGGCAATTCCATCGAGCCCGGCACCTACAATTGGGGCAACAAGCGCCTCTATATCGACGTCCTCGGCGAATATAACCTCTCCCGCCGCTTCGCCCTCTTCGCGAATCTCCGCAACCTCCACGACGCCACCGAAGACTTCGAAATTGCCGGCCCCAGCACCCCCGCCCACGCCCAATTCCGCCAGCGCACCGACTTCGCCGCCCTCTGGACCTTCGGCCTCAAAGGCAAATTCTGAAAGTAGGGCAGGGTCTCCGACCCGCCCTCCCCACCACCCCCGCCTCCGTTAAAATCACGCCACCACGCATCATATCCGCCGCGCCCCGCCATTATCCGTTTCATCCGTGCCATCCGTGGTCAAAAAATCATCTCCGTGAAGCCATTCTTCCCCCGCGCCGCCGCCCTTCTCGCCGCCGCTCTCCTCACCCCGACGGCCGACCTCACCGCGCAAACTGCCTCGCGCCCCAACATCGTCATCATCCTCGCCGACGACATGGGCTTCTCCGACATCGGCTGCTACGGCTCCGAGATTCCCACGCCGAACCTCGACGCACTCGCGAAGGGCGGCCTCCGCTTCACGCAGTTCCACAACACCGCCCGCTGCTCGCCCACGCGCGCCGCACTCCTCACCGGGCTGAATCCTCACCAAGCCGGCATGGGCACGCTCGCCGAAGACCCCGGCAAACAGGCGCCCGCTCACGCCGCCCTCGGCTACCGCGAAGTCCTCGGCCGCGACAGCGTCACCCTCGCCGAAGTCCTCCGCCCCGCCGGCTATCACACTTACATGGCCGGCAAGTGGCATCTCGGTTACCACGGTCAGGAGAAGTGGCCCCTCGCCCGCGGCTTCGAACATTTTTACGGCATCATCTCCGGTGCCGCGAGCTACCACCGCCCGACCGGAGGACGCGGTCTCACGCTCGACAACACGCCGCTCCCGTCGCCCGACGAAAAAAACTACTACACCACGGACGCGTTCACCGATCACGCACTTCGCTTCGTCTCCGAACAAAAAGAAAAGAACCCGTTCTTCCTCTACCTCGCCTTCAACGCTCCCCACTGGCCGCTCCACGCCCGCGACGAAGACATCGCGAAATTCGTCGGCCGCTACCGCACCGGCTGGGACCAGCTCCGCGAACAACGCTTCGCCCGCCAACGTGAGCTCGGCGTCGTGCCCGCCACCGCCACCCTCTCGCCCCGCGACGAAGCCGTCCGCGCCTGGTCCGCCCTCACACCCGAGCAACAGACCCAGCTCGACTACCGCATGGCCGTCTACGCCGCCCAAGTGCACCGCCTGGACTACAACATCGGCCGCCTCGTCGATCTGCTCCGCTCCCGCGGTCAGCTCGACAACACGCTCCTCTTTTTCCTCTCCGACAACGGCGCCTGCGCCGAACCCTACGACGACCTCGGCGGCGGCGATTTCACCGCCATCAACCAGCCCGGCGCCGCCGGCTCCGGCGGCAAACACATTGGCACCGGCGGTTCCTCCTACGGCACCGGCTGGGCCAACGCCTCCAACACCCCCTTCCGCCGCTACAAATCCCGCCTCCACCAAGGCGGCATCGCCACGCCGCTCATCGCCCACTGGCCCGCCGGCCTGAAAACGAAACCCGGCGCCCTCACCGCCACCGTCGGCTACCTCACCGATTTTATGCCCACCATCGTCGAAGTCTCGGGTGCATCCTACCCGCGCGAATTCGCCGGCCAGCCCATCCAACCCTCCGTCGGCCGCAGTCTCGCTCCCGTATTCCACGGCGCCGATCTCCCCGCCGACCGCTGGCTCTACTGGGAGCAATACGACAACAAAGCCGTCCGCCACGGCGCGTGGAAAGCCGTCCAACCCGCCGAGAAGAACTCCCCGTGGGAACTCTACGACCTCGCCACCGACCCCACCGAGCTCCGCGATCAGTCCGCCGCCCAACCCGCCCTCCTCCGCGAACTCACCACCGCCTGGGATACTTGGGCCAACACCCACCGCGTCCTTCCCAAAACTCAAAAGTAGGGCAGGGTCTCCGACCCGCCCTCCGCCGGCCATGAAAAACCCGCTCGTCCTCACCCTCCTCGCCCTCGCCACCTGCGTCACTCTCCGCGCCGCCGCCACCCCCTCGCGCCCGAATGTCCTCCTCATCCTCGTCGACGACCTGAAGCCCAACCTTGGCGCCTACGGCGATCGCACCGCCATCACGCCGAATCTCGACCGCCTCGTCGGCCGCGGCCTGCGCTTCGACGCCGCGTATTGCAACCAGGCCGTCTGCGCCTCCTCGCGTTTCACCCTCCTCCTCGGCGCGCGCTCCACCACCACCGGGCTCTACCAATTCGGCCGCAACTTCCGCGACACCTACCCCGACGCCGTCACCCTCCCGCAATTCTTCATGCGCCACGGCTACCGCGCCGAAGCGATGGGCAAAGTCTTTCACGTCGGCCACGGCACCTACGACGATCCCGCTTCGTGGAGCCTGCCCCCGCACAAAGATCTCGTCATCGAGTATGCCGATCCCGCCAGCACGCGCGAAGGCTCACCCACCAACGAGCAGGCGCTCTTCACCAACCTCCGCCGTCCGCCCGGCTCCGGCCCGCTCCCGCGCGGCGCCGCGTGGGAATCGCCCGACGTGCCCGACGATGCCTACGCCGATGCCCGCGTCGCCACCCACGCGATCTCGCGCCTGCGGGCCGCGAAAGAAAAACCCGCCGAGCCCTTCTTCCTCGCCGTCGGCTTCGTGCGCCCGCACCTCCCGTTCTCCGCGCCAAAAAAATACTGGGACCTCTACGATCCCGCCAAACTCCCCATGCCCGCGCGTGAGAACGCCCCCGACGGCGCCGTGCCGATGGCCATGAAACGCGGCGGCGAAATCGATGCGTTTTTCCCCGTGCCGAAGCCGCCCGTGCATCCCTACCCCGACGACATTAAGCGCAAGCTCATCCACGGTTACTACGCGAGTATGAGCTACGCCGACGTGCAGATCGGCCGCGTCATGGCCGCGCTCGACGAATTGAAACTCGCCGACAACACCATCGTCGTCCTCTGGGGCGATCACGGCTGGCACCTCGGAGACCTCGGCATCTGGACCAAGCACACCAATTTCGAGCAAGCCAACCGCATCCCGCTCGTCGTGATCGCGCCCGGCGTCACGCGCCCCGGCACCTCCACCGGCCAACTCGCCGAGACCGTGGATCTCTATCCCACGCTCGCCGAACTCGCCGGCCTGCCGAAGCCCACCGGCCCGCTGCCGGTCGACGGCACCAGCCTCGTGCCCGTCCTGAAAAATCCCGCCGCCCGCGTGCGCGACCACGCCTACCACTGTTTCCCGCGCACCGAACTCGGCCGCGCGATCCGCACCGAGCGCTACCGCCTCGTCGAGTGGAAGAAACCCGGCGCCCCCGCCGACACCGCGCAAATCGAACTCTACGACTACGCGACCGACACCGTCGAATCGCGCAACCTCGCCGCCGAGCAACCCGCCGTCGTCGCGAAACTCCGCGCCATCCTCGCCACCCACCCCGAAGCCAAACCCGCCCTCCCGCAAAAACGTTAGCCCCCGCTCCGCCCCGCCTCCGGATCCTCCTCCCTCCGTTCCTCGCCCGACCACTCCCGGCTCCCTGTCTTCCTCCGTGCCCTCTGTGTCTGGGCTCCGTGTCCTCTGTGGCCCTGCCTTGCCCCTTTTCCATCGTCTCGATTCGCATCACCCACGTCCACGCCTCCACCGCGCTCCACGCCCCGCACCCGCTCTCGACCTCCTCCGCGCGACTCCCATTCTGCCCTCCATGCCCCGTTTCCCCGCGTGGATTTCACCCCTCTCGCTCGCGCCGCTCGCCCTCGTCGCACTCGTCGCCCTCGTCACTCCCACCATCGGCACCTCGGCCACACCGCCGCCGCCCAATGTGATCGTTATCCTCGCCGACGATCTCGGCTACGGTGACCTCGGGTGTTACGGCTCGAAAACGATCGCCACGCCGCACCTCGATCGCATGGCCCGCGAAGGTATTCGGTTCACGGATGCCTACGCGGCCGCTCCGTTTTGCAGCCCCGCCCGCGCCGCTCTCCTCACCGGCCGCCTGCCCGCGCGCGCCGGTCTGCCCTACGTGCTGTTCCCCACCGAACACCACGGCCTGCCCGCCGCCGAAATCACCCTCCCCGAGCTGCTGAAAACGCGCGGCTACGCCACCGCGTGCATCGGCAAATGGCACCTCGGCTGGCGCGCCCCGTTTCACCCGCTGGCGCAGGGCTTCGATCGTTTTCACGGCCTGCTCCACACCAACGACGTGCGCGAATGGCGCGTCGGCGATGCCTTCATGCAGCTCTCGATGTTCGGCCCGCTCGCGCGCGTCGAGGGCGAGCGCGTCGTCGAGTCTCCCGTCGCTCAGGCGGAACTCACGCGCCACTACACCGAGCAAGCCGTCGCCTTCATCCGCGCAAACCGCGACCGCCCGTTCTTCCTCTACCTGCCGCACACGATGCCGCACGTGCCCCAATACGCCTCGCCCCGCTTCGCCGGCCAATCCCGCGGCGGCCTCTACGGCGACACCGTCGAGGAGCTCGACGCGAGCACCGGCACGATCCTCGACACCCTGCGCGAGCTCCACCTCGACACCCGCACACTCGTGATTTTCACCAACGACAACGGCGCCCCCTCGCGCGGTCCCGCGGGCGCCGCGAAAAAATCCCCCGCGCCGGAATTCTTCCCCGGTCGCCATCTCGCCGGCAGCAACGCCCCGCTCCGCGCCGGCAAGGGCACCACCTTCGAAGGCGGCGTGCGCGTGCCGTTCATCGCCTGGTGGCCGGGCAAAATCTCCCCGCGCCCCGCCGTCGCCGAGCCGATCTCGCACCTCGATCTTTTTCCCACCATCGCGCGCCTCGCCGCGGCCGCCCTCCCGCCGGGCGTGACGCTTGACGGCCTCGATGTCTCCGCGCTCCTGCTCGACGCCGCCCCGCTCCCGCCGCGCACGCTCTACCACTACTTCGGCTACCAGGCGCAGGCCGTGCGCGCGGGCCGCTGGAAACTTTTTCTCCCCACCGATGCGCGCCCGACTCCCCGCCCCGCCAGCCTCTGGTGGGACCACCAACCCGCCGCCTTCAACAACCAGCACCGCCTCCTCGCAGCGCCCGAACTCTACGACGTCACCGCCGACCTCGCCGAAAAAAACAACGTCGCCGCTCAACACCCCGACGTCGTCGCCCGTCTCACCCGCCAAGCGCGCGACTTCGACGCCGCGCTCCAACGCGACCACCGCCCGCTGCAAATCCTCCCCGGCCCGCCCCCACCCGCCCCCGGCACCCTCCGCACCGCCGAGACCGACCTCGCGCGCTACCTCCTCCCGCTTCGTCCATAAGGTGGGCGGGCACGTCCCCGTGCCCGCATTCGCCCCCTCCAGCCGGTGGGGCCCGACCTCCGGGCGGGCCGCTCCCTCACCCCCGCAAAACCTTCTCCATCGCCCGCCCCTTCGCCAACTCATCGACCAGCTTATCCAGATAACGAATCTCCCTCATCGTCGGCTCCGCGATCTCCTCGATGCGCACCCCGCAGATCACGCCCGTGATCAACGACCGCGCCGGATGCGGTTTCGGCGCCTCCCGAAAAAACGTCTCAAAGTCCGTCCCCTTCTTGAGCACCGCCGCCAACTGCCGCGGCGTGTAGCCCGTCAACCAACAGATCACTTCATCCACCTCCGCCTTCGTCCGCCCCTTCTTCTCCGCCTTGGCGATGTAGTAGGGATAAACCTTGGCGACGGGCGTCGTGAATATGCGGTCTTTAGTAAGCATGGAGTGAAGAGAGGAAAAGCGCGCTGGCTTTGCGCAAGCTAGACCGGCTCGGTCTGAGCCCGCCCCTTCTCTTGCTGCGACAATCAGGGGGGGGCGAGCTACGCCTTACCAAGCCCGCGTAACATCACCGTCGCTCAATCCTATATTAGGTTCATTTTTCATCTTCTGAAAAAATATACCGCAAGGGTTAGGATCTCGAAAATTACTATTGGAATCAACCACTTGGCCCGTCGTCGTGCCGTCTCCTTGCTTCCTGCTGTGTAAAGCAAAACACAGTCAAAAAGCATAACAGGTGGTGTGAGTGCTAGTATTATAGCAAACACGACTGCCAATACGGCGACAAGCATCCCTGATCCAGCACCAATCATAGCAATGTCAGGACACGGATAAAGCATAGGTATGCTTACGATCCACGCTCTCGGCTCCGAGATTCATGGTTGGCGTTGGAGCTTGTTCGTCTGCCTAACATAGATTGAGCGACACACGAACCTTCCGTTTTTGTCGCATAACATGGGCGGTTGATTGCGCGGGCATAGAGGGGAAGCGGCACAGCATAAGTGGGTTGTCCGGAGAAACACCATTCGGGAATTGCCAGCGATTCGGACTGCATCAGTTCGTGAGCCGCACCCAACCGCGCTCACCCGAAAAGTTTGTCCTCTCCAACCTTAGCCCCACCCTGCACCCCGTGACTCCCCGAACCCTCCTCTTCGTTCTCCTCGCGGCTGTTCTCACACCCGTCCGCGCCGCCCACGACGTCGTCGTCTACGGCGAAACCCTCGCCGGCATCAGCGCCGCGATCTCCGCCGCGCGCGCGGGAAAATCCGTCGTGCTCCTCTCGACGACCACCCACCTCGGTGGCGTCGCCACCGCCGGGCTCACCGCGACCGACATGAACCGCAGCCCCGTGATCGGTGGCATCGCCCGCGAATTCTACGGCCTCGTTTACGATCACTACCTGCAGCCCTCCGCCTGGCGCGGCGATGATCGCGCCGACTATTTCGAGCGCTCCAAGAAGCGCACCTACACCGGCAAAAACGACGCGCTCCACATGCAGTGGGTCTACGAATCTCACGTCGCTGAAAAAATCCTCACCGACATGCTTCACCGCGCCGGGGTCACCGTCGTCCGCTCCCGCCTCCTCGCGGAAACACCCGACGCCGTCGAACTCGCCGATCACCGCATCGTCGCCCTCCGCACCACGAGCGGCGACCGTTACGCCGGCCTCGCGTTCATCGACGCCACCTACGAAGGCGACCTCATGGCCCGCGCCGGCGTAAGCCACGTCATCGGCCGCGAGGCCAACGCCACCTACGGCGAAACCATGAACGGCATCCGCCCCGCCGGCATCGTTGGCACGCCCACGCGTTCCATCGATCCGTGGATCCGCCCCGGCGATCCCACCTCCGGCCTCCTGCCCTTCATCGACCGCGCCCTCTGGGGTAAACCCGGTGAGCAGGACAACCGCAGCCAATCCTACTGCTACCGCGTCACCCTCACCAACGACCCTGCCAACCGCGTCCCCTTCACCAAACCCGCCAATTACAACCCGCTCTGGCACGAAGCCCTCGTGCGCTTCTTGCAACTGAAGCCCGACACCCCGCTCCAAAAAATCGTCTCGCTCACCCCGATGCCCAATCGGAAGACCGACACCAACCACCTGGACTTCGTCGGCGCCAATTTCGACTACCCCGCCGCCACCCACGCCGAACGCGCCCGCCTCGCCCAAATGCACCGCGACTACGCCCTCGGCATGCTCTGGACCCTCGCCCACGACCCGCGCGTCCCCGCGGCCATCCGCGAGGAACTCGCCCCGTGGGGCTGGCCCAAGGACGAGTTTACCGACAACGGAAATTTCCCTCACCAACTCTACGTCCGCGAAGCCCGCCGCATGCGCGGCACCTTTGTGATGAAAGAGGAAAACCTCCGCCGCGAAGGCCGCGTCGACGCCGGCCACCCCGTCGCCATCGGCTCCTACGCCCTCGATTCCCACGTCGTGTCCACCTTCGTCGACACCGACGGCCGCGTCCGCCTCGAAGGCTCGCACCTCGTCACGCGCGCCATCCGCCCCTACGGAATCAGCTACTACGCCCTCGTCCCGCAAAAAGCCGAGTGCACCAACCTCCTCGTGCCGATCTGCCTCTCCGCGACGCACGTCACCTACACGTCCATCCGCATGGAGCCCGTCTACATGGTCCTCGGCCAAGCCGCCGGCACCGCCGCCGCCCTCGCCATCGACGCCAAAGTCGCCGTGCAAGAAGTCCCCTACCCGCAGCTCCAATCTAAACTACTCGCCGCCGGCCAAGTCCTCGAATTCACCCCGTAGCGCGGAGCTTCAGCCCGCGCTTTCGGCTGATTTATCCGGCCCACGCGCGCCCAACACTCTGCCCATGCCGCCCGCAAGACCGCCGATCGCCTCGAAGACAGCATCACCAAGAGCCAGCTCGGCGTGGACATCAGCACCCGCGTAGGCGCCAGCCTCGGCGAGGCCGTCGAAGAGATGAACGCTCACATCGGCGGCGGCCGTCGTGCCTCGGCCCCGACTCGCGCGACGACTTCGGCCTCGCCTGTTTTGTCGCCCGTTGCTGCCGGTCGTCGTTCGCCGCCCAGCGTGCCGATAGAATTTCGTCCCCGTCTCGCGCTAATGGGAACGCCTGTGCCACTCGTATCTCCCGCCGCTCGACGCAGCGCCCACCGCGGCGTCGAAGAACCGCTGGTCGTTGAGTTGCCGGAGCGCATCTAATAAAGCGCCGGCGCGATCGTGATCACATCGGTCTCGCCGTCTCGCGCGATAGTTTCATTAAACTTCACCCACCTCTAGAGGCCTCCCCATGAAATCCCTGTGTCGTTTGGCCCGTGCTCTGCCTCTGCTCGCTCTTATTGTCATCCTGGCTCAGGCGCAGACGCCCGAGTTCCCACAGCTGACCAACGCTGATTTTGAAACCGGTGAACCCGGCGCAGAACCGCCCGGCTGGCGCGTGCCTGCGGCTTTGCGACGCTCCGGCTACACGGCCAAACTCGTCACCGAATTGCCCGCGCAAGGCCAATCCTGCGTGCTGCTCACGTCGCTTGATGTCGTGACCGATGCCAATGCCTTCGGGAACCTACTTCAGTCAATCGATGCCGCACCATTTCGCGGGAAGCGGGTGCGTTTCCGTGCCGCCGTGCGCGCCGAGGTGGCGGGTCGCGATCGGGCGGCGCTTTGGCTCCGCGTTGACCGCGCTGCTCCAGCCGGTGGCCCCGCTCCGATGGGATTTTTCGACAACATGGCGGACCGGCCCATCACGGCGAAAATCTGGACTCACTACGAAATCGTCGGAGACGTCGCGGCCGACGCCACCCAGATTTTCGTCGGTTGCATGTTGCTGAAAACCGGCCGCGTCTGGTTCGACGATGCGTCACTCGAAATTCTGGGCGATGCCGTGCCGGCGGTCGTCGAAGCCCCTCGACCGCTCACCTCACAAGGTCTGGCCAACATCGTCGCGTTCACCCGCCTGCTCGGCTACGTGCGCTACTTTCATCCGAGCGACGAAGCCGCCACGGTGAATTGGGAGACCTTCGCGATCACCGGAATTCGCCGGGTCGAATCGGCGGGCAATGTGGAGGAACTCGCGCGCGCTCTTGGCAATCTCTTCGCGCCGATCGCTCCTTCGGTGCAGATCACCACGGTCGCGCCGTCTGCGGCGCTCGGATCAACGCCGCCCGCCGGCCGCATCATGCAGTGGCAACATGTCGGTCTCTCCGGCGGCGGTCTCGGCCCGAGTATCTATTCCAGCAAGCGCGTGGCGCGCACGTTTCCCGGTCCCGACGAAAAAGCCGATCTCCGGTTCGCACCGTGGACCGCGTCGCTCGGCGGAGGGGTGGAGTGCGCCGTGCCTCTGACCGTCGCGCTGGTGGATGGAGAAACCTTGCCGCGTTACGTGCCCGCGCGCTCGGGGGCTTCGGCTAAAACCACCGCTCTACCGCCGCCCACCGGCGGCAGCGCAAATCCTGCGGACCGCGCGACCCGCCTCGCCGTTGTGGCTCTCGCGTGGAACGTCCTCCAGCACTCCTATCCCTATTTCGACGCGGTCACAACCGACTGGCCGGACGAGTTGCAGGCGGCGCTACGACGTGCGGCCACGGACGCCGACGCGCTCACGTTTCTCAGCACCTTGCGGCGTCTGGTCGCGGCCCTGCACGACGGACACGGCAACGTGAACTACCGAGAAAATCCCCGCAGCGCCTTGCCCGGATTCCGGGCGGAGTGGATCGAAGATCAATGGATCGTCGTCTCTGTGGCGGAGAATTCCGGGTCGGCTCCCGCGCTGGCAGTGGGCGACGCCATCGTCGCCCTCGACGGCCGGCCCATCGCGGCGGCGGTGGCCGACATCGAGGCGGAGATTTCCGGTGCCACTCCGCAGTGGATTCGTTCCAAAGCCGCCCGACAGCTCTTTGCCGGTCCGCTCGGCAGCAAACTGGGGCTTGAAGTCGCGCCGTTCGCCACTCCTGCCGAACGCCGGACCATCGCCGTCGCGCGCACCGTGCCTGAATCCGCTACGGTGAAACGTCCGCACGAAACGCTGTTCGAAGTGGAGCCTGGGATTTTCTACCTCGATCTGGATCGTCTAAAGACTGCGGATTTTCTCGCCGCATTGCCGAAACTCGAAAAAGCCCGCGGGCTGGTTTTCGATCTGCGCGGTTATCCCGCCGGGTTAAACGCATTTGAATTCTTCGCGCATCTCAGTCGCGACCCGTTGACGAGCGCCCAGTGGCACACCCCCCACATTTCGCGCCCCGACCATACGGACATGAATTTCGTGCGCGGTGGCGAGTGGCGGATCACGCCCAAAGAACCCTACCTCGCGGCCAAGCGCGCCTTCATCACGGATGGCCGCGCCATCAGTTTCGCCGAATCGTGCATGGGGATCGTCGAGCACTATAAATTGGGCGCCATCGTCGGCGAGACCACGGCGGGCACCAACGGCAACATCAACACCATGGCGCTGCCCGGCGGCTACAGCATCATTTGGACAGGGATGAAGGTTCTGAAGCACGACGGCTCGCGCCATCACGGGGTCGGTATCGCGCCGACCATTCCCGTGAAGCCCACCCGAGCTGGCGTCATCGCCGGCCGCGATGAACTGCTCGAACGCGCCATCTCCGCGGTCAAAGACGAATAGATGGACCGCGCGGCCGTTTACTTCCGCCGCCCGCGCTCGCGATACTCCGTCGGCGTCATTCCCGTGCAGCGCACAAACGCCCGTGAAAACACCACCGCGCTGTGGTAACCCACCCGCGGCGCGATCGCGTCGAGTTTGTCATTCGTCTCCGCCAATAATTCCTGCGCGCGGTGCACGCGCATATAGGTGACGTGCTCCATCGGCGTGCGCCCGAGTTCGCTCCGACACAGCCGCCGCAGATGCTCCGCGCTCACCGCACACGCCGCCGCGAGCGTTGTGAGTTTCCAATCCGCCGCCAGCTCCCGCGCGACTTTTTCCCACAGCCCGCCCACGCGCGAATCACCGCGCCACGGCCGTGCCAGCCGCCGCACCTGCCCGTGCACCAAACTCACCCAGTGACTCGTCAGCGCCGCATCGCGCTCACCCGCCCACTCCGCGCGCAACCCCTCCAGCACGCGCCCCAACTCCTCCGCCCCCGTCTTCAACCGCAGTGGCGAATCCGCGCCCACCAGCGGCCCCTTGCCCAGCGGCTCCTCGTAACGCACCCACGCAAACGTCCACGCGCTCCCCGGCACCGCATGAAACGCATTGAGCACCCGCGGCGGCGCGAGGCACACCGCGCCCGCCCCCACTCGCTGCCAACGCCCCTCCAGCCACACGCGCCCTTCGCCCGCGAGCGTCGCGAGCACAAAACTCCCCGACGGCGCAAGCCGCACCCGCCGATACGGCACCGCCACCGTATCGATCCCGAGCCACGCGATCCGATTCACCGCGAGCTCCGTGCACTGCTTCGCATCCAGCGACCACCGCCGCGTCCGCGCCCCATCAATCGTCGTTTCTTCCCACACCGGATTCATTCCCTCCACCCAAACCCTTTTCACCACGGATTACACGAATGAACACGGATCAACTCACGCCCGCCCAAGTTTTACACCGAACGCTGATGAAGATTGGACTTTAGCAGGCTCGGGGTAGCCGCTCGTGTTAACGAGCGGTGGCTGCGTCCGGATGCTCACGCCTGCGCCGACCCCATCGTCCAAATCTCACGAGCCGGTGGTATTATCCGTGTTCATCCGTGCCATCCGTGGTTAAAAAATTTCTCCCCTCCCATGTGGAAAAACATCACCCGCATGTGTGAACTCCACCCTTCCCCCTCAGTCATTAGACACTAGTCATTAGTCATTCCCCGTCCTTGGTCCTTGGCCCTTGGTCCTTGAACCTTGGTCCTTCCCCGTTCCCCTTTCCCCCCTCTCGCCTCTCCACTCTCACCCCTCAACTCTCAACTCCCTCTCACCCACCATGCCCAATCCCTGGACCGGAAAAGGAAACCCTTACACGCGCGAGGAAGTGCGCGCCCGCCTGCAAGCCACGCTCGACAAGGGCAACGCGATCATCGCCGCCGGTGCCGGCACTGGCATTAGCGCCAAGTTCATCGAGAAGGGCGGCGCCGATCTCATCATCATCTACAACAGCGGTCGCTTCCGCATGATGGGCCACGGCTCCACCGCCGGCATGATGGCCTACGGTGACGCCAACGCCATCGCCATGGAGATCGGCGAATACGAGGTGCTCCCCGTCGTCGAAGAAGTCCCCGTCATCTGCGGCGTCCACGCCACCGACCCCCGCCGCCGCATGTGGCACTGGCTCGGCCAGGTCAAAGAAATGGGCTTCTCCGGCGTGAACAATTTCCCCACGCACACCATCGTCGACGGCCACTTCCGCGGCGTCCTCGAAGAGACCGGCATGTCCGTGAAAAAGGAATACGAGATGGTCGCCCTCGCCCGCCGCATGGACCTCTTCTCCGTCGTCTACGTCGGCTCCCCCGAGGAAGCCATCGAGATGGCGAAAGCCGGCGCCGACGCCATCATCGCCCACGTCGGCACCACCGTCGGCGGCAGCATCGGCGTCACTAACGCCGTCGTCAGCTGGGATCACACGATCAAGCGCACGCAGGACATCATCGACGCCGCGTCCACCATTCGAAACGACATCTTCTTCCTCTGCCACGGCGGTCCCATCAACACGCCCGAAGACGCCCACCGCGTCATCTCCGCCACCACGTGCGACGGCTTCGTCGGCGCCAGCAGCCTCGAACGCATGGGCGTCGAAGAATCCCTCACCAACCTCACCCGCAAATTCAAATCCCTGAAACGCTCCCCAAAAAAGTAGGGCAGGGTCTCCGACCCGCCCCTTGAGAGTTCAACCACGGATTACACAGATTCCACGGATAACGTATCCGCCTCACACTGTCTTGATCCGCGTCCCCCGCGAAATCCGCGGCCAAAAAATTCCGCCCCTTTCCACTCCCGCGCGCCTCTAGGCGCCTTTCGACCACCCATCGCCCTCCGATTCTTGCGCCTTTTTGCGGCCAATCCTCCGAGGCCTTTCCTCCCCGCTCCCAACTCTTCGCGCTCCGTCTCCGTGACCTCCGTGTCGAAAAAATAAATTCCGCCCATGTCGTCTCCCGCCGACTCCCCCGCCGACCGCCGCTTCGTCCAAATCGCCGACGCCCTCCGCGAGCCCAACGCTTGGACCAACAACGAATGGCTCTGCCGCCCCGACCTTGTCGCCGCCGAGAAACTCCTCCTCGTGCGCGCGAACATGGACCCGTTCCACTGCCACCCGTTTCACTACCACCCGCACCGCGAAGAGATCATCTACGTGATCTACGGCCGCGCCGAGCAATGGGTCGGTAACGAATACCGCATCCTCAGCGCCGGCGAAATGGCCCACATCCCCGCCGGCACCATTCACGCGACTTACAACCCCCACGCCGAACCGCTCGTCTTTCTCGCGATGCTCTCCCCCGCGAAACTCCCCGACGACCTCGCCGCCGTCGCCGACCCCCAAGACGTCTCCACCCAAGAACCCTGGGCCAGCCTCCGCAAAAATCTCCCCGCCTGCCAAACCCGCGCCTGAGTTCGTCGAACCCAAAACCCATTCTTTGAACCGCTAATTTCCGCTAATCTGCGCTAATCCTCCACCCCTGCCCCTTCTTCACTCCTTTCGCCCGCCTTGATTCGCCGATGAGGCGAATCTTCCGAGATCGAAAAATCAGCGAAGATTAGCGGTTAAACCCTCTGGTCCCTTCGTCCCTCCCCCCTTCCCCGCCATGAAACGCCTCCTCACCCTCACCGCGCTTTCGTTCTTCGTCCTCCTCTCGACTTTCGCCTCCGCGGCCGCTCCCCTCCGCGTCTACATCCGCTCCGGCCCGAAGTCCCACGGCCCCGGCGCGCACGACCACCCGCGCTTCCTCGCCGAGTGGGTCCCGCTCCTCAATTCTCGCGGCGCCGTCGCCTCCGGCGGCAACACCTTTCCCACCGCCGCCCAACTCGCCGAGACCGACGTCCTCGTGATCCACGCCCAAAACGGTGGCGACATCACCGGCGCCGACCGCACCAATCTCGAAGCCTATCTCGCCCGCGGCGGCGGCATCGTCGTCGTCCACGCCGCTGCTGTTTCGAAAGACACTGATTGGTATAAGAGCATCATCGGCGGCTCGTGGCGCCAGGGCACCACCAAGTGGCTCGAAGCCCCGATGCACCTCTACTTCATCGACCGCGCCCACCCCATCACCCGCGACGCCTCCAACTGGCAGATGAACGACGAGATCTACTACGACATGGATCTCTCGCCCGACGCCCACGTCCTCGCCACCGCCTACACGCCCAAAGCCATCGACACCGGCGGCCGCGGCAACCGCGAAGCCCAGGCCCGCGCCGCCGAAGCCGTCGCAAAAAACAAAGCCGTCAACATCTACGACATCCAGCCCCAGATGTGGACCTACGAGCGCACCTTCACTCCCACCTCCAAACCCTACCGCGCCTTCGTCTCCATCCCCGGCCACCTCTACGAAAATTTCAACCGCGCCAACTACCGCGCCCTCCTCCTCCGCGGCATCGCCTGGGCCGGCCACCGCGCCAACGCCGACGAACTCTGCCGCGCCAACGAACTCGGTGACACCCTCCGCTACCCCGAAGGCGGCCCCACCGCCCCCGCCAAAGCCGCCGCGAAAATCCAAGTTCACCCCGAGTTCAACCTCTCCCTCGTCGCCTCCGAGCCGCTCATCAACAAAGTGATGAACATCGATTGGGATGAAAAAGGCCGCCTTTGGGTCTGCGAAACCCCCGAGTATCCCAACGGCCGCCGCAAGCCCAACACCCCTGCCAACTCCGCCCTCCCGCGCTGGAAAGACTCCGGCTCCCACAAACCCTTCGTCGCCGACCGCGACCCCGAAGATTCCATCTCCATCCTCACCGACACCAACGGTGACGGCATCATGGACAAGAAGCACGTCTTCGCCGACAAACTCGAGCTCGTCACCAGTTTCGTCCTCTACAAAAACGGCGTCATTGCCGCCACCTCGCCCGACATCTGGTATCTCGAAGACACCAACAACGACGGCGTCGCCGACAAACGCACCAAGCTCTACACCGGCCTCGGCATCAACGACACCCACGCCGTCATCAACAACCTCCGCTGGGGCCACGACGGCTGGGTCTACGCCACGCACGGCTACTCCCGCGGCGACGTGACCTCCGGCGACGGCACGAAAAAATTCGGCCCCGACGGCTCCGGCGTTGTTCGCTTCAAGCCCGACGGCTCCGCCTTCGAGCAATACTCCAGCAAGAACGGCAACACCTGGGGCCTCGACATCACCTGGAACGGCCAAGTCTTCTGGACGCAGCCCACCAGCGGCACCGTCTTTTTCCACTCCGTTCTCCCCGAGAGCGTCCTCGCGAAAGGCAAACTCCCCGGCACCACCTCTTGGAAAGGCATGATGACCAACCAGCGCTCCTTCCCCGCGCTGGAGTGGCCCGAGCAAGCCTACGTGCAGATCGACCAAGTCGGCCGCTTCACCGCCGCCGCCGGTTGCGCGATCTACGAAGGCGGCGCCTGGCCCGCCAAGTGGAACTACAGCTACTTCACCACCGAGCCCACGCTCAACATCGTCCACCACCAGTTCGTTCGCCCCGACGGCGTGAGCTACTCCATCGAGAAAGAAAAAGGCCGCGAAGAAACCGAGTTCATGCGCAGCACCGATCTCTGGTTCCGCCCCATCGAAAATCGCGTCGGCCCCGATGGCGCCCTCTACGTCGTCGATTTCTACAACCAAGCCGTCATCCACAACGACACCCGCGGCCCCGTCCACAGCCAGACCAACGCCGCCGTCCGCCCCGACCGCGACCACTACTTCTCCCGCATCTGGAAAGTGCAGCACAAGGAGGCGAAAGCGCTCCCCGCCGTCGCCCTCGACCGCAAAAATCTCCCCGGCCTCATCGCCGCGATTCAGACGAGCCCCAACGCCCACGTTAAAAAACTCGCGCTCCGTCTCGCGCAGGAAAATCACGCCGGCGCCGCGCAACTCACCTCGCTCACACCGAAGATGGGCAGCACCGCCCTCGCATCCTACAACAAAGCCCAAGCCGCTACAACCAACCTCCAACGCGCTGCCGTCCTCAATGACTACGCGTTCGCCAAGGATGACTGGATCAAATCCGCCCTCATCGCTGCCTCCGTCGACCACGCCGCAGACTACCTCACTGCCGCTATCGGCATGAGCCGTGGTTTCGGAGCCGCTCCCATGTTTTCCGGCGGCAGCTTCGCAACCGCGCTCACCTCTTTCGTGACCTCTCTCGCCCCTAGCGCACTTCCTGCCGATATGCCGCGCCTCGTCATCACAGCTGCCGCTTCGCCCGGCCCACTCTCCTCCGCCCTGCTGCGCGGCTTAGGACAATCCACCGCCACACCACCGGCCCTCGACGCCGCGACCACGGCCGCGTTTCAAACCCTCCTCGACGCCCCCGACACCACCGCCGCCGCCCTCGGCGTCGCCGCCAAGTGGGATACTACCGGTGCTCTCACCGAGGCAGTTGCTACCGCCGCTCGTCGCGTCCTCACCGACCTCGCCGCACCGTCTACGCCGGCCACTACGCGCGCCGATATCGCCACCGCGCTCGTCGCCCTCCCGGCTCACCGCTCCGCTGCCCTCGCCAAAATCGCCACCCTCCTCAGCGACCCCGCCACTCCCGCCGCCGTCGCCGCGCCCCTCATCGCCACCGTCGGCGAACTCGCCGGTCGCGAAGCCGTCGACGTGCTCATCAACGCCTTCGTCCAGACGAAATCCGATCCTATCTTCGAGCAAATCCTGAAGCGCCAGGAATCCGCCCTCGCCCTCGTCGCCGCGATCGCCGCCAACCGCGTCAGCCCCTCCGCCCTCGGGCCCGCCAACATCGCCCGCCTCCGCCAACACCCCACCACCAAAGTCGCCCGCGAAGCCCTCGTCGTCCTCGGCGCCACCAACACTTCGTCAAAAGCCAAAGACGAACTCATCGCGAAACTTCTCCCCGACGTGCAAAAGCCCGGCGACATCGCCAACGGCCGCGTCCTCTACGGCGCCGCCTGCGCCATCTGCCACAAACTCGGTGACGTCGGCACCCGCGACGTCGGACCGCCCCTCGCCGGCATCGGCGCCCACGCCCCCGCCGATTTGCTCACCGCCATCGTCGACCCGAATCGCCAGGTGGAACCCAATTTCTGGCAGTGGAACATCACCACGAAAAAAGGTGAGACCTTCTCCGGCGTGATCGCCTCCGAAACCACCGCCGCGCTCGTCGTCCGCAACCAGGGCGGCGACACCGAAGTCAAAATCGCCGATATCACCACCCGCGAAAACACCCGCCGCTCCCTCATGCCCGAAGGCTTCGAAGGCCTCGGCACCGCCGGCCTCCGCGACATCATCGCCTACCTCGCCGCCAACTCCGGCCCCGCCTCCACCACCCCCAATCCCCAGACCCAAGACCCCAAACCCCAAACCTCCGACCTCACCCCCAAAACCGGCGGCAAAAACGACGGCCCCCTCCCCGCCGCCACGCCCATCGTCTGGGAACCCGGCAAGAAACGCGTCCTCATCATTACCGGCGGCAGCTCGCACAAATTCGCCGAGTTCTTCGGCGCCACCGATACCGCCACGCTCCGCGCCGCCGGCTACACCGTGCACTACACCGAGGACCGCGACCAAGCCGCCGCCGAACTCGCCAGCGCCGATGTCGCCGTGATCAGCGTCAACCGCATGTTCTTCGACACCCCCGAATATCGCAAAGCCGTCATGGCCTTCGCCGCCGCCGGCAAAGGCATCGTCATGCTGCACCCGGGCACCTGGTATGGCTTCCAACGCTGGCCCGAACTCAACGCCCAGATCGTCGGCGGCGGCGCCCGCGGCCACGACAAACTCGGCGCCTACTCCGTCAACGCGCTCAAACCCGCGCACCCGATCATGCAAGGCGTCCCCGCCACCTTCGAAGTCATCGACGAACTTTACTACATCAACGCCGAGCCCGAAAAAATCCCGCCCGGCACCTCGCCCATCGAAGTCCTCGCCGAGACCTCGCCCTCGATCAAATTCAAGAAACCGCACCCCGTCGTGTGGACCACGCAGCACCCCAAAGCCCGCATCGTCGGCCTCACCCTTGGCCACGACGCCCGCGTCCACGACCTCAAGCCCTACCAAACCCTCCTCACCAACGCCGTAAAATGGGCCTCCGGCAAGTAGGGCAGGGTCTCCGACCCGCCCTCAAAATCTGACCACCGATTACACGGACCACCCCGGAAAAAACCTCCGCATCACGCGGTCTTCATCCGTGCCATCCGTGAAATCCGTGGTCAAAAAAACTCCTACCCTACCCGTCCCCGCTTCGCCGATCAGGCGAAGCCCGCACACGTCCCATCGCCCACCCGCCTCCGAAAGATTAGCGTAAATCAGCGGTTCACCCTCCGCCTTGCCGCCATGCCCACCATCGCCGTCCTCGGCACCCTCGACAGCAAAGGCCCCGAACACGCCTTCATCGCCGACCTCCTCCGCGCCGCCGGCCACACCCCCCTCCTGATCGACGTCGGCAGCCTCGATTCACCCACCACGACCCCCGACATTCCCCGCTCCGAAGTCCTCGCCGCGCTCCGAGGTAGCACGGGCATCCTGCCCGTGGGTTCGAGTGGCCCGGGCGTCCCGACCGTGGATTCGTCACCGTCCGCGCCCGCCGACACCGCGGCCATCCTCGCCCGCCGCGACCGCGGCGAATGCGTCACGCTCATGGCCCGCGCTGCCGCCGCGTTCGTCACCGCGCTGCACGCCGCCGGCCGCATCCACGGCATCATCTCCCTCGGCGGCGGCGGGGGCACCGCGATCGCCACCACCGCGATGCGCGCGCTCCCCATCGGTTTTCCGAAACTGATGGTCTCGACCCTCGCGAGTGGCCAAGTCGCGCCCTACGTCGGCACGACCGACATCACGATGATGCCCGCCATCGTCGACGTCTCCGGCCTCAACCGTGTCTCCCGCGCCATCTTCACCAATGCCGCCGGCGCCATCGCCGGCATGGTCACCGCCAACCATCCCTCGGTAGGGACGGCTCTCCGAGCCGTCCGCTCCGACGCCCCGCCCCCGCCCCCCGACCGCCCCCTCATCGTCGCCAGCATGTTCGGCAACACCACCGCATGCGTCACCGAAGCGAAGCGCCTCCTCGAAGCCGCCGGCTATGAAGTCCTCGTCTTCGCCGCCACCGGCAACGGCGGCCGCGCCATGGAATCCCTCATCGCCAGCGGCCTCGTCTCTGGCGTCCTCGATATCACCACCACCGAGTGGGCCGACGAACTCGTCGGCGGCGTCCTCACCGCCGGCCCCGACCGCCTCGACGCCACCGCCAAGGCCCGCATCCCCGCGATCATCGCTCCCGGCTGCCTCGACATGGTCAACTTCGGCGAACCCACCTCCGTCCCCTCCAAGTTCGCCGGCCGCCTCTTCTACCAACACAACCCGCAGGTCACCCTCATGCGCACGACGCCCGCCGAGTGCACCGAGCTCGGCCGCATCCTCGCGGAAAAAATCAACCGCTACACCGCGCCGGTCACCGTCCTCCTCCCCCTCCGCGCCATCAGCGTCATCAGCGCCCCCGGCAAACCCTTCCACTCCCCGGAAGCCGACACCGCCCTCTTCAGTTCCCTCCGCCAACACCTCCGCCCCGACATCCCCGTCCTCACCCCCGACGTCGAAATCAACGACCCGTCGTTCGCCCACGCCTGCGCCGAGACCTTGCTGACTCATCTCGCAACCAAGAAACCGCGATAAGTCGGCGGGGGCTCAATCGAACACTGCATCGTAAATTTTCTCTTCTTCCACCGAGATTGCGGCTCGTCACCTGCACCTGCCCCCGTCGGCCCTTTCCGTGAAATCTATGAGTAACCTCAGCGAGCATGGCTGGACCATGATGCCGTCGGGACTCGCCTCCGAACTGCTCGCGACCCTGCGCGAAAGCCTGTTCGCTTTGGAGCTCGCCGGCACTCGCTGCTTACTCGACGAGCCCTGTGTCCAAGAAACGGCAAAACGTCTCTGTTCGTCGCTCATTTCGGCCCAAATTTTGTCTCCGAAAGCGACAGCCATTCAGGCCATCGCGTTCGACAAAACCGCCGCAACCAACTGGAAGGTCACCTGGCACCAGGACCTCATGTTTCCTCTGGCCCGCCCCGCCACATCATCCGGCTACGATCTTCCTGCAACAAAAGGGGGCATCGACTACGCCCGTCCACCGCGCGCAGTGCTCGAAGCCCTGCTCGCCGTGCGACTTCATCTCGACGATTGCGATGCTTCCAACGGGCCACTCCGGGTTTCTCCCGGAACTCATCGGGACGGTGTGCTCAAAAGTGCCGAACTCGCCGAAACCGCCCGACGCTTCGGAGAGCTCGCGTGCACTGCTCGCACGGGGGATGTTCTGCTGATGAAGCCGTTGCTCCTGCACGCTTCATCACCTGCCACGAATCCACGGCATCGCCGCGTGCTCCATCTTGTTTACCACGACGGTCCGCCTCCGGCGGAGCCATGGCACCGCAGTGTATCGTGACCGGTTCTCTACCCGCACCTGCCTCGAACGCCGGCGTTTTGAATGATGCTTGTCGCCCCAGCTCGCCGCCGCCCACGCTCGCACCTTCTCTGGTTTTACTCCGCAAATAATAGTCGCAGCACTGCCGCGACAATTACTCTAGACCATCAAAATTTCACCAGTATCTCCCCCTCCTTAAAAATTAGCGAAGATTAGCGGTCCAAAAAAACTCCGCTCCCCTCCAGCCATGCCCTCCCCACGTCTCCCTCTCTCCCCCGCTCTCCTTCTCTCCGTCTTCCTGACGTTCGCCTCCACCCTCACTCTCCGCGCCGCCCCCACCTCCCTCTTCGACGGCCACTCCCTCACCGGTTGGGAAGGCGACCTCAAGTGGTGGCGCGTTGCCGACGGCGCCCTCACCGGCGGTTCCACCACCGAAAAAGTCCCGCGCAACTTCTTCCTCGCGACCACCCGCTCGTTTCAAAACTTCGAGCTCCGCCTTCAGCTCAAGCTCACCGGCGATCCCAAGACCGGCATGATCAACAGCGGCGTGCAAATCCGCAGCCTCCGCGTTCCCGCCGACACCGAGATGAGCGGCTACCAAGTCGACGCCGGCGACAAATGGTGGGGCAAACTCTACGACGAATCCCGCCGCAACAAAGTCATCGCCGAACCCCTCAACGCCGCCGCTGCCGATGCCGCCGTGAAAAAAGGCGATTGGAACGAATATCGCATCCGCACCGAGGGCCCTCGCATCCGCGCCTGGATCAATGGCGTGCCCACCGTCGACTACACCGAAGCCGATTCCTCCGTCGCGCTCGACGGCAAGATCGCGATCCAGATTCACAGCGGCGGCATCGCCCTCGTCCAAGCCAAAGAAATCACCCTCGAAGAACTCCCGCCCACCCCCGGCGCCCCCACCTGGGACAAAGTCGGCCACCCGAAACCGCGCGACCCCAACGCGAAAAAGAAAAAAGCCGCGCCCGCCCCGTCGTCCGCCCCCGCACCCGCGACCAAATAATCCGTGCACGCCTCCCGCTTCCTCGTCGTCGCTCTCGACGATTCGCGCGCGCCCGACTTCTCCCGCGGCA
>CALRZR010000044.1:0-38772 GCA_943372705.1 Opitutus sp. GAS368
CGCCGCTACATCGTGGCCCATTTCACGTTTCTCCCGTGTGGTTGCCCTAACGCATCGCGCCTGACAAAGGTCACGGCCCCTCAGCCGCCAACTCACTGAACGTCACGAACCCAATTCCCTGCCGCCGCAGTTCGGCCAGAATCGCCGGCAACTGCTCGCGCGTCTCCGTGCGCCACTCGTGAAACAGGATCACTGAGCCGTCGCGGACGGCGGTCGTGGAGCGGCGCAGTATTTCCGCGGCGGGCACTTTACGGTCATAGTCCATCGACACCACGAGGTGCCGCGGCGTGTAGACCGCGAGCTTTGCCCGGGCCACCGCGGCGCGCACGCGGTCGTCGGTTTCAAGAAACGGCGGCCAATACCACTTCGGCGCCACACCCACCGCCGTCGTGATTTTCTGCTGCGCCGCGTCCACTTCGCGATCGAGCGCGGCGTCGGACAAATCGCGCGCGTGCACGTGGCTCTGCGAGTGGTTCACGACTTCGTGCCCGGCGGCAGCGATGGCTTTCGCGGTCGCGGGGTTTTCGTCCACGCGGTTGCCGACCAGCGCGAAGGTGACGCGCACGTTTTCTTTCGCGAGCAGCGCGAGCAGCGGACCGGCATCCGCCGGCTTCGGACCGTCGTCGAAGACCAGCGCCACGCGTTTGGCCGGCGCCGCAAGCGCACTGGCGATTCCGCAGACGAGAGCCATGGCAAGAAACGGGAGCGAAATTTTCACGGAAAGGAAGCGGCAGCGCGTCTTGCTGGCCCCATACCTCCGCCCGTAGCCCTGCTCGTGAGAGCAGGGATCAACGCGGAACCGCGCCGGGCCACCGTCTCGCCTCTCACGAGGCGGGCTACGTCGGACCGGCAGAAGTCACACCTTCTCATCTCAGCGGTAACGGTAAAAATTCACGCGCTGGAGCGTGAAGCGCCCGGGCTCGAGGCGCAGGTGGCGGCCTTGGTGTGTCTGATCGCCGTTGAGCCAGCGGACGTGCTGCCACTGGCCGTCGACGTAGCGGCCTTCGGCGCAGTTCAGAATGCCGATCACCGGATTGCCGGGCGTCGGCGCCGCAAAGGTAATCGTGACGCCGATGCCGCCGAAAATAAATTCGTCGGGCCCGAGCTGGATCACAATCGTGCCCGCGGGGAGCAGCGCGCGGCTCGCGGAGCGGTCGCCGGCTTCGTTGATCACGCCGTCGGCGAGACCGGGTGATTCGAGGCGCTCGTAGGTCGCGCTCATCGTGAGACCGCCGAAGACGACTTCGTGCGGCTTGCGCTGCTCGGCGGCGGGCGGCAACAGCGCCGTCATCGTGCCCTTGCCCTGATGCGCAGTGATGAGCGGCGTGAGTTGGCGGATGAGATCATTGCTGGCCTTGAGCAAACTCGCGGCGGGCTCGCCAATCGCCTCGATGCCAAAGGGTGCGAAGCCGAAGCCGCTGCACTTGCCGAAGGTATACAGGTTGTTCACGGCCGCGTCGGGACTGCGCAGGGCTTCAGGGACGAAGAGCGGATTGCCACTGCGCGTGTAGCGGTCGGCCCACTCGGTGAAGTTCGGGAAATAGATGTCGGGGCTGATAAAATCCAACGTCGGCGCGGCGGCGCGCCAGATGTCGATCAGGTGCGGCAACGGGCCGGCGCTCGGATACTGGCCGGGCAGATAGCCGGGACGAATCAGCGCGGCGTTGGCGAAGAGCGGTAGCGCAAGTTCGGCGCGACCGGCTTTCGCGACGACCTCCACGTAACGGCCGAAGGCCCACGCCATAAAAAATTCACTCGCCGCGGGACCGTCGCCGAAGATTTCCGTCCACGTGCCGCTCGTGCGGGCGCCGCGGGCGACCCAGGCGTCGCGCAACTCGGGCGCGAGCGTTTCACGATGAGCCGCGAGATAGGCCATCAGCTCCGCGGGCACGGCCGCGGCAAAGGCCGCATCCGCCGCCGGGTGGCGATCGCGGGCTTCGGGGATCATGCCGATCTCGTTTTCGACTTGGACGAGAATGACCGTGTGCTGGGTGCCGTCGAACTCGCGCAGGTGGCGCATCAGCGCGGCAAACGCGCGGGCGTCGGTGTCGCGATTGGTGGTGTCGAAAGGCGTGAGGATTTCCATCGGCTGGCCGACGGAATTGCGCGCGCGCGGGAAACGCGCGGAGTCGGTCTTCACCCACGCGGGCGCGTAGCACGACATGCTGTTTTTCCACGAACCGAACCAGAGCAACACGAGCCGCATGCCGTGGGCGCGCGCATCGGTGATGAGGCCGTCGACCGTGGCCCAGTCGAATTTTCCCTCGGCAGGTTCGATCACGTCCCAGTAAACGGGCGCAACGACGGAGTTGAGGTTGAGCGCTTTGAGCTTCGGCCACGAAGCGCGGAGGTAGTCGGGCTCGCCGTGGGAATTGCTCAGCTCGCCACCGCGCACAAGGAACGGCGCACCGTCGACGATGAGTTGGGTCGCAGTGCCTTGTTTGCGGAGGTGCGGGAGCTCGGCAGCGCCCAGCGAGAGCGTCGCTGCGAGCGCGAGGAAACTGAGGGTAAATCTCATGGGAGGGTGAGCGTGAGTTCGACGGCTTTGGCCCCGGGCGCGAGCGAGAAGGTTTTTTCCGCGCGGCGTCCGCCGGCGTCGACCGTCACGACGTAGTCGCCGTGGAAGCCGCGCGCGGCGTAGCGGCCGTCGGCTCCGGTGGTGGCGGCGAGATTGGTGCGCCATTGGCGGAGCACGAGATCCTTGTAGACTTTGGCGTTGGGGCGCTCCGACCAATCGGCGCGATACATCGCGGCGGGCGGGCGCCAGTGGCAGGTTTCCCAAAAACCCCAGTGCTGCACGCCGACGACACTCGGATGACTGAAACTGAGGATGAGAAAATCGCGCGTGAAGTCCGCCTGCAGTTCCTCGTCGCGCGTCCAGACATCGAATTCTGTCATGCGCACCGGGAGGTGAAACTGCCGCTCGTAGCGGTCGAGCACGGCGAGGATGTTTTCGGGGGCGTTGGGGCGGCCGTTGAAGTGCGCCTGCAAGCCGAGGCCGTCGACGGGCGCGCCGTGATCGAGGAGGTAGCGCGTCGTCTGCTCGAAGTGCGCGACGTGATCCGCATCCGTCGTGGCGTCGTGATTGCTGAAATCGTTGAAATAGAGCTGCACCCCCGGGAGCTCGGCGCGCGCGGTCTTGAACCACGGCGGCATCACCTCACGACCGAAAATATCCATGAGGTCGTGATTGGTGAACGGCTCGTTGAGCACATCCCACTCGTGGAGGAGGCCCTTTGTGGCGCGTGCCTGCTCGCGGATATGGTCGAGCACGATGCCGGGGATTTCCGCCTGGCGCGGTGTGCCGATCAGACTTTGCACCGGCTTCGGCAGATTCTTGTGACCGGGCCAGACGAAGACGTGGCCGCGCACGTGGAAGCCGCGCGCCTGGAGCCAACGCAGACCGGCGAGCGTTTGCTCGCGCGAAAAATTGCCGTCCCACTCGCCGAGCCACACGGGCCACTTCAGGTCGTTCTCGGGGCCGGCGGCGTTGAACAGTTCCTCGGTGATTTGGCGGTAGCGGAGATTGTCGGGCGTATCGACCACGAGCCGCTCCATCTGGAGCGCGGAGCCCCACTGGAAGGAGGAGCGTTTTTGGGCGACGGTGATTTTCGCGCCGGACACCGGCCGGCCGGCGGCATCGGTGACTTTGAGAGCAAAATCGCTCTTCCGGATTTTTTCGATGCGGGTGAGCGCGTCCTTCCGCCACGGCGCGGTGGGCTCGCGACCGACGTAGGTGAAACGGGTGCGTGGCAGGGAATCAAAGGTGCGGGTCTGGCCGTAGAAAACCGCGTCGATGCCGCCAATCTCGACGGTCTGGCGCTTGAAACCAAAACGCAGCATGAGCGCGGCGCCGTCGACGGCGAAGTCCTGCGTCCAGATGAAGGGCACGAAAATTTCCTGCCATGTGCGGTCGAGCGTGAAGTCGCCCTCGAAGCTGCTGTTCCAATCGACGCCGTTGCGGCGGATGACGAGCTGCACGCGACCGCCGCCGGTCTCGTCGGAAATCTCCGTGGCGCGCGCGAAGAACCTCAGTAGCGCCACATCGCCCACGGCGACAGGCCGGGCGTTGAGCGCGCGCAGTTCGATCGCGGCCATCGGGCTCGTGTCCTTGAGCGTCGCGATGCGCCAGGCCCGCTTGAAGCCGGGGCCGGCGGCATCGACGACGGAGAGTTTCGCCTGCGCGCGGGCGGCGGATTCGACCTTTTCGGAAAAGACCGCGAGCGGGTCGCCGGCGATCAACGGCTGCCCGGGAGGCAATGCCGTCTGTGCCGCGACGTTCAAACCGAGGAGGAAAACGACGAGCAGGAGTTTGGTTTTCACGGTTTAGGGGAAGTTGATCTGCACCTTCACGCTGGTGGGTTTCATGGCCACCGCGTAGTCGAAGGCCGCGATCGCATCGGCGAAGGCGTAGGTATCGGTGATGAGCGGACGCACGTCGATCTTGCGGCTGCCCATGAGGGCGAGGGCACGGGGAAACACGTGCGCGTAGCGGAAGATCGTTTCGAAGCGCGCCTCTTTTACTTGGGCGGCGACGACATCAAATGGGATCGGCGCACCGGGCATGCCAATGAGCACCACGCAGCCGCCGGGCGCGAGCACATCGACGGCTTGGGCCGCGGAGGTCGGGAGGCCCACGGCATCGAACACCACGTCCGCACCCCAACCATCGGTGAGACGGTGGACGACCGCTTTCAGGTCTTGTTCGCGAACGTTGACCGGCGTGATCGGGCCGAGCGTGGCGGCGAGCGCGAGTTTCGGCGCCTGCACATCGGTGATGATCACGTGCGCGCAACCGCCGGCGAGCGCCGCGAGGGCGGTGACCATGCCGATCGGACCGGCACCGAGCACGACGGCGATGTCACCCGGGCGGAGCCGGGCTTTGTTGGCGGCGTGCATCCCGACGGCGAGTGGCTCAACCATGGCACCTTCGCCAAACGAGACATTCTCGGGAAGTTTGAAGGTGAACGCGGCCGGATGAACGACACTCGGGCGCAAACAACCGTGCACGGGCGGGGTCGCCCAGAAGCGCACCGCCGGATCGAGATTGTAGAGGCCGAGACGCGTGGCGCGCCCGTGAGGATCGGGTATGCCCGGCTCCATGCACACGCGGTCGCCGACTTTGAGATTGGTGACGGAGGCACCGGCCTCGGTCACCACGCCCGCGGCTTCGTGGCCGAGGATCATCGGCTCGCGCACGACGAATGGTCCGATGCGACCGTGCTGGTAATAGTGAATATCGCTGCCGCACACGCCCACAGTCTTGATCGCGACGCGCACATCGTGGACGCCGAGCGGCTCCTCGAGGGGAAAATCGCGTAGCGCGAGCGACTGGGTCTTTTCGAGGACGAGGGCTTGCATGAAATTTTCGGGGCCCGGCGGCACACCTATCCGGGTGCCTAAACTAAAAAGCCCGGCCCCGCGCTGGGCGGGACCGGGCTGTTGCCACGATCAGAAGGAGAACGTGTTCGTCAGGAACCATTCCTGCGTCGGCGCGATGCGGACCGAAGCCCACGTCTTGCCGTCGGGTTCCACGGAAATCGGAATGAGGCTGTCCTTGGCGAGCGCGTTGCGCACGTTGAGCTGGACCTTCCAGTTGATGCGCTTCGTGAGCTTGCGCTCGTAATTGAGCCACAGGTCGAGCGCGTCTTCGGACGGGCCGTAGTAGGGATTGGAGAGGTCGTAGTTGGCAACGGTGCCGGAGGTCGCGGCGAGCGGGTAGCCGATGACGACCTTTTCCTGCCAGCGGTAGGAGCCGCCGACGCCCACGCCCTTGAGCGAGCCTTCGCGGAAGCTGTAGTTGCTGACGACGTTCCAGCGCCACTTGCGCAACTCGGCGGCGGAGGTGCCCTGCTGGAGTTTCAGCAGGTTGTATTGGCCGCGCCAGTTGTTCCAATTTTGGCGGACTTCGTTCGTGGCGACATAGTTGCCGTTGAACTGGCGCATGTCGCCGGCGACGCCGGCCATCTGCGTGTCCATGTAGGCGACGAGTTCGTCGAGCAAGGGGCCGCCGAAGTTGTTGCGCACGGCATCGGTCTTGGAAGCGTTGAACGCGAGGCGCCAGTTGGGCGTCGGGTTGGCGGTGAGTTCGAGCTCGTAGCCCTTCGACAGCGTGTCGGCCGTGACCGAAAGGCCCTGCGGGGCGATGGCGGAGTAGGCGGCAAGGGTCGAGATGGCAGGAACGAGCGCCGCGTTGTTTTGCACGGGAATGGCGCGGCCGTTTTCAGTGGTCGTGTTCGGCCCGAGGGTGGCCTCGTAGGTCGCGCGGTCGGTGAGTGCGGAGGCGGTGGTCGGCGTGTAACCCCACGCGCTGAAGAAGCCTTTTCCGGTGAGGAAATTCTGAATCGCATTCCATGCTTTGATCGAGGCGTCGCGGTGGGTATTGGCCTGCGCCTCCGTCTCCAGCGTGGTGCCGGCCGTGTTGCCGCCCACGGCGTTCAAGTCGGCGACGGGCCGGCCCTGGGCGTTCACGTAAGCGGGTGTCCAGAAGTAGCGCTGACCGGGCGTATTGTTGGTCTGCTCGCGGCCATCCCAAGTGTAGGCGCTCATTTTGTAGAGGAAGACATTCCGGAAGCGCAGGCCCTGCGTGATGGTGCCGGCGAGACCGCCGAGATCGGCCTGCGTGCTGGCGTTGGCCACGCTGGTCTCGTAGCGCACGACGCGCAGGGAATATTTGTTGTCCTTGGTGGAGAGCACGACGCCGTAGTCCTTGGTCTTGCCGGTGGGATTGCCGATCGGGCTGCCGTAGATGTCGCGGCGGGTATCGGTGACCTGGAAGTTGTCCGACTTGTTGAAGGAGAGGCTGACGTTGAGCGGCAGGCGGTCGTTTTCGACGAGGCGGTTCAGGTGGACGACGAGGCCGCCGCTGGTGGAGTGCGCCTTGAAGATCTGGCCGGCCGGGAAGGCGTCGGGCAGTTTGTAAACATCGGGCGCGAGGTTGAGCATGCCGCGGTTGAGCGTGACGGGCAGCGCGGTGGCGGCCTTGCCGGCGACATCGTCGAAGCGCCAGCCGAAGGTCGGGATGACGGCTCCGCGCCAGAGGAATCCCTGCCAGGAGCCGGCCCAGGACTTGGTGACGCGCTCCGATTTTTGCGCGCGCGTGAGCAGGCTGGGATCGGCGCCGTTGTTGTAGGCGAGGAGGTTGTTTTGGAAGTTGGAATTCCAGCCGACGTAGTTGGCGGGATTCGAAGCCTGCGTGAATCCGCCGGTCGGGGGATTGGCCGCGTCGAAGACGGTGGGCGTCAGGTTGGCCGGCACGGTCCACGGCGCGGAGGGCGTCACGCCGGGGAGGTTACGCCACGTGGCGTTGAAGGTGTAGACGCCGCCGCTGGTGAGGGCGACGGGAGCGATGATCGGCGAGATGTTGGCTCCGGCCGCCGAGGAAGCGCCGGCGAGCGACGGCCCGAGGTAGATCGCGGCCACCGGAGGACGATCGGTGAAGGGAGAGGAGGCGCCGTTGGTCTGGTTCCAGTAGCCGGCCCACGCCTGGCTGTTGGCATACATCTGCCAGGAACGGTTCTCGGTGGCGTAGGTTTCGCTGCTGTAAACGCCGTTGAAGCGGTGTTTGCCGAGCAGCTTCTCAAGGAAGCTGCCCTTGGCGACGACGTCGGTGGCGCGGAGCTCGGCGAAGAGCGAGCCGCGCAGATATTCGCGGTCGCTCGCGTAGGAGTTGCCGCTGCCCGGGCCGGCGCCGATGTAGGGACGGCCGAAATTCGGATTGGCGGTGAGGTCCTGGAAGTTGCGCAGCACGTCAATGTTGATGCTGGGACCAAAGCCGAGGAGGGCCTGGCCGCCGCGCGAGTATTTCTGGCGGTCGGCATTCAGCTCGAGCGCGACGCGATCACCCCAGCCGGTCTGGGAGAGCGTGATATTGTGGGCATTCCAGTGCTCAAACTGCGAGGAAGTGGGACCGTCGATGAGGTTGTTGTAGAAGTCGAAGATCGAGGGATTGAGCATCGACGTGTTCTTGTATTGCCCGAACTGGTAGTTGGGCAGGCGGGCGTTGGTCGCAAAGGCCGGCAACGACGCGATGCCGAAAAATTGGTCGGCGTAGCGCTGGCCGATGAGACTGCCAGAGGCGCCGCGATTGGAGCCGTCGTTGTTGAGTGCGCCCGAATTGATGTAGCCGCCGTAGATGCGGTAGAGCTGGTTGGTCGTGCCGTCGATGAACCAGATCGGCTGCTGCTGGTTGGCGAGGCCCGCGGTGAGCCACGGGTTGGTGCCGGCGGCATTGGCGCCGAGCTCGTAGCCACTGTTCACGGCCAGCTTGCCCAGGCCGCCGTTGAGGCTGGTGTTGTCCACGGGGCGGAACCACGCGGAGATATTGTCGTTGGGCGTGACGGTGCGGGGGCGGTTGGCCTTGATGTCACCGTTTTCGTATTTCGCCTTGATGCTCGTGTGGAACGAGCGGTCGGCGAACAGCTGCGGATCGTAGCGGAGGGTGCCGTAGTAGCGGCGGTTGTCCTCAAAGGCCGGTTCCTGGCGGTATTTCTCGTTGCTCCACAAACCGTCGAGCCGCAGCGAGAGCACCTTTGGGATGAGCTGCTGGTTGAGGTCGAGCGTGCCGCGCACCGAGCCGTAGGAGCCAAGGCGCACATCCGTCGAACCGAAGTTGCGGAACTCCGCGTTGCGGGTGGAGGCGTTGACCATGCCGGCGGGACTGCCGAGACCGAAGAGGATGGAGTTCGGCCCGCGCTGGATATCGACGCGGTCCACGATGTAGGAGTCCCACGGAATATCGGTGACGAAGAAATCGCGGGAGTTGTCGGCGGCGGCGAGGCCGCGCACGCGCTGCGCGCCGCCAGGAGCGCGCAACGTCGCGGTCTCATCCACGCTCGTGCCGTTGCCAAGGCCGGTGTAGGTGCCGCGCGTGCCGGCCACCTCGGCGTTGGTGGTGTATTGGAGCAACGTGGCGTTATCCGTCGCGCCCACGTCTTTCAGAAATTCCTTGGTGATCACGGTGATCGCCGCGCCGACGTCGCGCAGGTCCGTGCGGATGCGCGTGCCGGCCAGCGTCTCGGTCGCCTGGTAGCCGGTGTCGCGCGAGGTCGCGACTTCGAAGGGGGTCAACTTGACGACTTCTTCGGCGTCGGCAGCAGCGCCGGGTTTGGCTTGGGTCGAGGCCGAGGGCGCCGGAGCGGTTTGTGCCGCGAGCGGCCAGGCGCCGGAGAGCGCCGCGAGGGCCGAGATCAGGGTTACACGGGTTTTCATGGTTGGCTGGGTAAGGAACGCGCCGCCATTTGCCGACGCCGCGGGCGCGCCAAACGGGAGCTTTGCAGGGGGCTGAGGTTTTCGGGAGGGGCAAAAAATCGACGAGCGAGGGATCGCCGACCGATTGAGTAGCCGCACCATCACGACCGCAGCGGGTGAGTTCAAAAAAGTTGTCGGTCTAACTGTAGCGCACAACACCTCCCGACCACCACCGCCGTGCTCCAACCGCCGATTCCGCGCCGCCGATTCGCCTTTCGCCGCAAAGCCCGTTGCATGGCGGCCATGGTCTCCGCGCCCGCCACGTCCGCCCGCACCGTCCTCGCCGTCTCCGGCGTGGGCAAATCCTACGGCGCGCGCGCCGTGCTCGCCGACGTGTCGTTCTCGGTCGCCGCGGGCGAACGTATCGCGCTCACCGGCCCCTCCGGCAGCGGCAAGACCACGCTGCTCAACTGCCTCGGCGGCGTCGACCGCCCCGACACCGGCACCATCGCGCTCCTCGGCGAGCGCATCGATGATCTCTCGGGCGACGGCCTCGCGCGCCTCCGCCGCGAGCGCGTCGGCACCGTGTTTCAGTTTTTCCATCTGCTGCCCACGCTCACCGCCGCCGAAAACGTCGAGCTGCCGCTGCAACTCGTCCGCCTGGCCGCCCCCGAACGCGCCGCGCGCGTCGCCGCCGCCCTCGACCGCGTGGGCCTGACCGCGCGCGCCGCCGCCCTGCCCTCGCAACTCTCCGGCGGCGAACAGCAGCGCATCGCCATCGCCCGCGCCCTCGTGCACCGGCCCGCGCTGATCCTCGCCGACGAACCCACCGGCAATCTCGATTCCGCCAACGGCGAAAATATTCTCCGGCTCCTCCGCGAGCTCACCGACGAAACGCACACCGCCCTCGTGCTCGTCACCCACAGCGAGGAGGCTGCCGCAATCTGCCATCGCCGCATCCATCTCCGCGACGGCCGCATCGTCGACTGAGCCCGCGCCGCGATGCTCACGCTCGAAACGCTCCTCCTGCGCCGCTTCGCGCTCCGCCACTGGCGGCTCGCCCCGCGCCAATCGCTGCTCCTCGTCGGCATCCTCGCCCTCGGCGTCGCCGTCTTCGTCGCCGTGCGTCTCGCAAACCGCGCCGCCGTCGCGAGCTTCACACACTTTACCGAGACGATCACCGGCCAAAGCGATTGGATCATCCAGCCCGCCGCCGGCACCTTGCCCGAGAGCGTCCTGCCCGAGCTGCGCGCGGCGCTCGGTGCGCAGCCCGTGCAAATTTTCCCCGTCGTCGAATCCACCGCCGCGCGCCCGCGCCGCGACGGCGAATCAGCCAACTTCGGCCGCACGAGCTTCACGCTGCTCGGCGTCGATCTCATCGCGGTCGCCAACCTCGCGCGCTCGCAGGCGGCCGATGCCGCCTACTTCGCCCAGCAGCACGCCGCCGACACCCGCGGTCGCGGCACCGAAGCACCGCCGGATTTCTGGAGCGCGTTTCGCGCCGGCCCGCAAATCTGGATCAGCCGCACCCTCGCCGCTTCGCTCGGCAATGCCCGCACGCTCGAACTCGTCATCAACGAACAGGTTCACGCGCTCCCGCTCGCCGGTGTGATTCCGAGCGCCGCCGATGCGCCGCGCGTCCCCGCCAATCTCATCCTCCTTGATCTCCCGCAACTCCAACGCCTCACCGGAAAACTCGGCCGGCTCGACCGCGTCGAGTTTCTCGTCGAGCCCGGTCCGCGCGCCGACGAGCGCCGCGAGGAACTCCGCGCGCTGCTCGAAAAACTCGGCGCCGCGGGCGAGCGCTGGACCGTGACTTCGCCCGGCGCGCGCCGCGAAACCGCCGCGACGATGACGCGCGCATTTCGCCTCAACCTCACCGTCCTCTCGCTCATCGCGCTCCTCGTCGGCCTGTATCTGATTTTCCAAGCGCTCGACGGCGCCGTCGTTCGCCGCCGCAGCGAAATCGCCATCCTCCGCTCGCTCGGCGTCGAAGAACGAACGATCCGGCGCGCGTGGCTCACCGAAGCCGCCGTGCTCGGGCTCCTCGGTGGTGCGCTCGGGCTCCTGCTCGGTTGGGCGGGCGCGCAACTCTCCGTCCGCGCCGTCGGCCAAACCGTCAACGCCCTCTACTACGCCACCACCGTCGAATCCGCCGGGCTCGACTTCGGCGAGATCGCCCTCGGGCTCGTGCTCGGTCTCGTCGCGAGCCTCGTCGCCGGCTGGTGGCCGGCCCGCGAGGCCGCGCGCACGCCCCCTGCGCAAGTGCTCGTCCGCTCCGCCGCCGCCGCGCCCGGGCACGTCGCGTTGCGCAGCGCGTGGTTCGGCGCCGCGCTCGTCGCCGCGGGCGTCGTGTGCGCGTTGTTGCCGCCCGTGCGCTTCGCCGGCGGCGGCCGTTTCCCGCTCGCCGGTTACCTCGCGGCGTTCCTGTGGATTTTCGGTGGCGGCGTGTTGTGCGGTTTTCTCCTGCCGACCCTCGCGCGCCTCACCCGCCGCGCCCGCGAATCCTCCGCCGTCGCCCGTGTCGCACTCAGCCACCTCGCCGCGCCGTCGGGCCGCCATCGCCTCGCCGTCGCCGCGCTACTCTGCGCCATCGGCATGACTGCCGGCATGGCCATTCTCGTCGCGAGTTTCGAGACCACCGTGCGCGGTTGGGTGCAGCGCTCGCTCCAGGCCGATCTCTATATCTCCAGCAACGGCGCACAGAGCGCTTCCTCCCAAAACCGCATCTCGCCGCCGGTCTGGCGCGCGATCGCCGCCGATCCCGCCGTCGCCGAGGCGAGCGTGTTGTCTGCGTATCCGATCGAACTGGACCGCACGCCCACGATTCTCACCGGCGCCGAGCTCCGCATCGTGCGCGCCCGTTCGGACATGCCGTGGGTGCAGGCGCCGCTCGACGACACAGTATTCGACGCCGCCCGCAACGCCACGCTCGCCCTCGCCAGCGAGAGTTTCGCCGAGCGTTTCCGCAAAAAGCGCGGCGACACCGTGCGCGTGCCCACGCCCGCCGGCCCGCAGACACTCACGCTCGCCGGCATCTACGCCGACTACGGCAACGAGCGCGGCTCGCTCCTCGTCGAGCGCGCCCGCCTTGTCGCTTGGTTTGGCGACGACTACGCGGCCAACCTTTCGCTTTTCCTCCGCCCCGGCGTCGACGCCGAGAGCCTCCGCTCCGACCTGCTCGCCCGCCACCCCGGTCTCGCGATCTACACCAACGCCACGCTGCGCTCCGAAATTCTCCGCATCTTCCGCCAGACATTTTCGATCACCTACGCGCTCGAAGTGATCGGCGTGGCCGTCGCCGTGATCGGTCTCGCGCTCACGCTCATCAGCGTGCTGCTCGATCGTCGCGAAGAGCTCACTACGCTGCGCGCGCTCGGATTCACGCGCCGCGAAATCGCCCGCGCCACCGCCGTCGAAGGCACCTCGCTCGCCGCCGCCGCCGTCACCGGCGGCCTCGTGCTCAGCCTCGCCCTCGGCTGGCTCCTCATCCACGTGATCAACAAACAATCCTTCGGCTGGACCCTCGGCTTTTCGCTCCCGTGGGTCCAACTCGCCGCCCTCGGCGTCACCGTGGTCGCGACCGGTTCCGCCGTGAGCTACGCCGTCGGCCACTGGGGTGCCGATCTGCCCGCCGACCGCGAAGAGTAAATACCGCCATGCGCATTTTCTCCGCTCTTCTCCTCGGCGCCCTTTGCTCGCTCGGCCTCCTCACCCCGCTTCGCGCGCAAATCCCGCTCGTAACCCCCGACGGCTTCGCCGTCCCGCAACCCGGCCACCGCTTCGAATTTCCCCGCGATCACGGCAACCACCCCGATTTCAAAATCGAATGGTGGTATGTCACCGGCCATCTCTTCGCCGACAGTGGCGCGCGCCGTTTCGGTTTTCAGGCGACCTTTTTCCGCTCCGCCGGCCCGCGCGACGCCGCCTCCGCCGAGGCAAATTCCGCCTTCGGCTCCGGCCACATTTTCCTCGCGCACATGGCGCTGCTCGATGTGCAGACCGGAAAATTTCTCCATCAGGAAAAACTCAACCGCGAGGGTTGGGACGCCGCCTCCGCGCGCGACACGCTCGCCGTGCACAACGGCCCTTGGTCGCTCCGCCTCGCCGATCCGGCCGACGGCTCCGCGACGCCGCGCCTCAACCTCGTCGGCGGCATCCGTGCCGAAGCCGCGTTCACGCTCGCGCTGACGCCCGCGAAACCGCTCGTGGTCTTCGGCGAAAACGGCGTCTCGCGCAAAGGCGCCGATCCCACCGCCGCGAGTTACTACCTCACGTTTCCCCGTCTCCGCATCGCCGGCGAACTCGCGCTCGGCGCCGAAAAATTCCCCGTCACCGGCGAGGCGTGGATGGACCACGAGATCAGCAGCAGCCAACTCAGCGTCGGCCAAGTCGGTTGGGATTGGTTGAGCGTGCAATTCGCCGACGGCCGCGAACTCATGCTCTATCAACTGCGCCTCGCCGACGGCCGCGCCGATCCCGCGTCGACGCTCACGTGGATCGACCCGACCGGGAAAACACAACGCGCCGCATTCACGCTCGATGTGCTCGACCGCTGGACGAGTCCCGCCACGGGCGCGGTCTATCCGTCGCGTCTCCGCCTCACCACGACCGATCCCGCGACCGGCGCGGCCGTGCGACTGATCGTCGAACCGTTCGCGAAAAACCAAGAGCTTACCGGCGCGCTCGGCGGCATTCCGTATTGGGAAGGCGCCTGCCGCCTCCGCGACGAGTCCGGCCGCGAGCTCGGCTCCGGCTTCCTCGAACTGACCGGCTACGCCAAGGCGCTGAAACTCTGAACTTGCTGCGACCTACCGTTGCAGAAACGGCGCGCGCAAACGCTCCGGCAGCGGCGGCGTCGCGCCGGGTTGCGAGCACACGTAGGCGGCCAGCGCCGTGGCGCGTTCGTTGACCATATCGAGCGGCCAACCGGCAAGGAGGCCGAGCGCCAGCGCCGCGGTGAACGAATCGCCCGCGCCCACCGTGTCGGCGACGATCGTCGGCAGACCAGCGTGCTCGGACCACTCGCCGGCCGCGCGGAGCAGACTGCCGCGGCCACCGCGCGTGTAGGCGACAACGCGCAAGGCGAAGCGCCGCGCGAGCGCGTCGACTTGCGCTCGCTCGTCGCCGGACAGATGGAACAGTTCCGCGAGTTGCGGGAGCTCGGTTTCGTTGAGCTTGAGCACGTCGGCCAATGCGAGGGATTCCTCAATGATCGTGCGCGAGTGGTAGTGCTGGCGCAGATTTACGTCGAAAATGCGGAGCGAAGTTTTGGGCACGAGGCCGAGGAGCGTGCGAAGCGTGCGGCACGAAGTCTCGCTGCGTTGCGCGAGCGTGCCGAAGTAAACGGCGTCCGCGGCGGCGACGGCCTGACGCGCCGCAGCCTCACCGGCGAGCGCGTCCCACGCGACGTTTTCGTGGATGGTGTAAGCCGGCTGTCCGTCAGCGCCGAGCGAGACGGTCACCGTGCTCGTGGGTGCGACGGGATCTTCCTCGATGCAGGCGGTGCCGATGCCGAGCTGCACGAGCCGGGCGACGAGCTCGCGGCCGCCGGCATCGCGACCGACGCGGGAGATCACGCGCGCCTCGGCGCCGAGCGCACCGGCATGATAGGCAAAATTCGCGGGCGCGCCGCCGAGCTGCCGCCCACCGGGCAGCATATCCCAGAGCAGTTCGCCCAGACCGACGACCTTGCGGCTCACGAAGCGCTCCTTTCCGCAGTGGATACCCGGACGGTGTAGAGGTGTGCGATTTCCGCGAGCATGGCGCATCGTGCCCAAAAGCAGACGGACCGATCACGGGGAGCGCAGGCGTTTAGCATAGCGGGAAAAACGTGGTCAGCCGGGCGGTGAGAATCCAGTGCGAACCACGCTATCGCTTGGTCGGAAGTTTGCCGACGATACCCTCCGCCTGCAGCCGACGGAAATACGCGAACTCGGAGTAGTCCTTCACGGTTACGCAGGCCTCCTCAATTTCATCCAACAGCCGGAGACAGCCTTCGGCGGATCGCAGCTCGGCCGCCTTCGTCCGGTCGAGGCGGTCGGCGATCCGGTGCAGCAAGTCACGGTCGGAATGCTGATAGCGGAAAAGGGGGTTCCAGAGTGCATGGTTGACCACCTTCAGTGCCTCGGATCGCGTAAGATCGTCGCCCTGCAGATTGATCCTGTCCCGGGCATGGGCACGGAAATGAAGAACCGCGAGGACCGGTTTTGCGTGAGCATCGATACGCCTGAGCAGCTGCCCATGACGGGCCTGCGGCGAGGCATACACGACCCAAAACATGAGCCCGCCAAACCCCAGAATCGCTGTGAGCAAAATCACCCCAAGCCCGATTAAGATTCGCCGGCCCAAGCTCGTCCGGTTCGGCAAAGTGGAAGCTGGGGGCATTTGGTCCATGGCAACGCCTCCAGACTCAACCGGGGCCTTGGTGTCCGGCGATGCCAAAGGAGAATTTTCCGGTGAGGCCCAGCGGACACCCGCGGCGCAGCTACGGCACCTCGTAAACTTCGAGGAGGGCGAGGCCGCTCGTGTCGCTCGCGCCGGTGAGTTGGGCCGTGTAGGCGCCGGGAGCGAGGGTCACGAGGAGCGCGGCGTCGCGGGAGGTGGTGGCGAGGGGAAACGTGCCGAGTTCGGCGGCTGCGATGGCGAGGTCGACGGAGTTCGCGTTGCCGGACCAGCCGCTGTTCGTGGCGAGAAGTGTGCCGTAGTTCGTGGTAAGCGTAAGCATGGGATCGGGGAGCACGCCGGTGACGCCGAATCGCGCGAGCCCGGGGCCGACGCCGCGGATGAGGTAGCGGCCGGGCTGTTCGCCGCGCACGACGAAGCCGGCGATGCCGAGCCCGGCTCCGGGGCCGACTAAGGCGCGCGCCGAGAGATTCACGAGGCGGTCGCTGGCCGCGTCGGCTTCGTAGATTTCCACGAGCGCGGCGCCGGTGCGGTTGGTCGCTTCGGTGAGGGCGGCGGTGTAACTGCCGGGCGGGAGCGCGAGCTGTAGCGCTGTATCGGCGCTGCCGGCGGCGAGCGGAAAGGCGCCGAGGGTCGCGAAGAGCCCCGGGGGCGTGGCAGCCGCGTCCCAGCGATCGTTGCGGGCCAGCGCGAGGTTGGACGAACCCACGACGGTGAGGACGGGCGCCGGGAGCGCGTCGGTGACCCCGAGTGGTGTCAGGCCGGGGCCGATACCGCGCACGACGACGTTCTTCGCACCCGCGCCGCGCACGACAAAGCCCGCGATGAGCCCGCGCTCGCCGGGGCCGGCGGTGGCGCGGATCGAGAGATTGGCGAGCGCGGGCGCGCCCCGGACCGCGAGGCGCGCCGGAGCGCTTGTGACGGAGCCGGCGGCGTTGCGAACGATGACGCGGTAATCGCCGGCGGAAGCAGCAGTGAGGTTGGCGAGTTCGAGCGTGCGCGTCGTGCCGACGACGGTGGTGCCGCGGAGCCACTCGTAGGTCATCGGGCCGGCGCCGGTGACTTCGACGGCGAAGCGCGCGGTGCGTCCGGCCGCCGTGGTTACGGACGCGGGTGCGGTGACGATGGCAGGCGCAGCGGCGGGGCTCGCCCCGAGCGTAGCAATGCTAGACGAGCCGTAGTAGGCGAGGAAGCGGGCGAAGGCATCGCGACCGACTTTGGCGCCGAGGCGGCGCCCGACAAAATCGTCGGCGGCAATGTGGATACCGCCGTAGAGGCGCGAGAGGCCGGCTTGGTCGGCGGCGTCGTAGTAGGTGGCCCATTGGAGTTGGACATTCGCAGCGGGACCGGCCTCGAAGCCGAGGCCTTTGCCCGCGGCGAAATCGTAGGTGGCTATGCCGCCGGGAAAAAATTCGCTGCCGGTCAGGCGCGTCAGCACTTCCGCACCGGCGCGGCTGAACGTGCTGTGCCCCGACGTGTAGCCGGGGAACGCCGGCGTGACGAATGTCTCCCGCTGATACGGCACCCATTCCTCGCCGAGCACCCAGCCTACGCCGGCGGTCTCGGCAGCGGTGGCCGGCGTGCCGAGCCACGCTCTGACGGCGATTTGGCCGACGAAGCGGGCGAGAAATTCGTGGCGTTCTCCGCGCGCGGCGGACGCAGCGGTGATGAGTTCGATTTGGCCGGGAATGAGCGGCAAGCCCTCGGGATGGTAGCGGGGCAGCGCAGGATCGGAGGACTGGCCGCGGCCCGCGAGGTAGCGGATCATCGTGATCGGACGCGCCGAGTTATACTGCCACTTGAGCGTCCACGCGCAGCACGCGGCGTCGTGCATCGCGGCGTTGAGCGCGAAATAGCCGCACACATCCCATTCGAGGCGCCGGAGCGTCGGGCCGGTGCCGAGGAAACGATGCGCCGTGCGCGGATCGTCGCTGACCTGGTTAAACACGAGATTCCAGTGGCCGGGCGGCGTTTCGGAGCTGGGACCGTCGGCCCAAAATTCCGCAAGCACGCGCGCGTAGTCGCCGCGGTTGACGACGTTCGGCGCGTAGGCGCGGCCGGTGGCGGGGTTCACGGCGTGGCCGCGACCGGCGTTGGTGCCGAGCGGATTGTTGAGCAGTTTGCCGGGGGAAATATCGAGTGTGGCGCCGTCGACGGCTGTCAGTTGCGAGGAGTAGGCGAGCACTTCGACGGCTTGGGCGATGTAGGTGGCGCGATCGACGGTGAGCGTGGGCGGCGGGCCGGGATCGTCGGCGAGAAAACCGTCGGCGCGGCGCGCGAGGGAAAACGTGCGCGTGGTCTTCGCGTTGGCGCCGACGAAGGGCTGCACGGCGGCGCCGAGGACGAGGCCGTTTTGCGTGATGGTGTTGAGGAGATCGAGCGGCTGCCAGCGATTGGGATCGACGCCGTTGCCGACGCCGGTGAAGCGCACGACAAGCGGCGGGTTCGCAGTGACGAATCCGGAGGCGTCGGCGTAGCCGCCGGCTTCGTTGGCGCCGTCGGTGAGGTTGAGCGCGAGCACGCGGGCGCCGATGCGCAGGCCGACGGCGGCGGGCGTGGCGGCGGTGGTGTCGGTGTCGTCGGAGTTGTAGCCGTAGCGCTGCATGAGCCAGCGAATGCCTGCGAGCGTGGCGGCGGCGCCGGGGCTGTTGGCGAAGCGCTGGCGGAGCACGGTGTAGGCGGCGAAGCTCATCGCCTGCTGCTGCGCGGCGAGGCGCGCGGTTTCGTCGAGCGGGATCGCCACGACCTCGCGCGTGAAGATCTCGTGGTGCGCGGCCCAGCCCTCGCGTTCGTAGGCCCAGAACGCATCCCAGAGCGCGGCGGAGAGGTGGAAGAGATTGCGCGCGTGGACGGGTGGGTTCGGCGTGTCTTTGCGGATGCCGTCGAGGAGCGCCTCGTTCCACCAGCGGGCGACACTCTTGGCCGCAAGATCGGCGGTGACGGTGATGGTCGCGGCGCTGCTCGTGATCGTGCCGGAAGGATTGGTGAGCGTGACGACGTAGACGCCGGCGTCGATCGGTTGCACGCGTTCGAGCGTCAGCACCGGGCCGCTTTGGCCGGGAACGATGACGCCGTCTTTGAACCATAGATACACGGGAGCAGGCGTGCCCTGGCCGGCGGCGGTGAGCGTGACGGGGGAGTCTTTGGCGGCGGTGACGCTGCGCGGCTGCGTGGTGATCGTGGGCGCGGCAGGCAGTCCGGGCACGCCGCCCTGACCGGCGACCCGCGCGGGACCACCCATCACCGCGAGCAGCACGAGGCCGAACAGCGCGCAGCGGAAGCGGGCTAAAAACTGGATCTTCACAGGCAAGCCCTCAGCGGGACCGACTTTCGACCCCGACGACAATCTGTTTCCCAGAAAACTTCCGTCATGTTCAGGACTTTCCTTGGAATTTGCACGGCGCCGGGCAGCCTCCGGCCCCGTGAGTGCCGGCGATATTACCCTCCTTCTCCAGCAAGTCGGTCACGGCGAGAAATCCGCCGCCGATCAACTGCTCGCGGTCGTCTACGACGAACTCCGCCGTCTCGCCGCCGCGAAAATGGCCCACGAGGCCGCCGGCCACACGCTTCAGCCCACCGCGCTCGTCCACGAAGTGTGGCTGCGCCTCGGCGGCGACCAGCAGCCCACCTGGGCCAACCGCGCGCATTTCTTCGGCGCGGCCGCCGAGTCGATGCGCCGCATTCTCATCGAAAACGCCCGCCGCAAACGCGCCGTCCGCCACGGCGGCGACTACGCGAAAGTCAGCGCCAACGAGACCGGCTTCGACCTCGCCGGGCCCACCGAGAGCGACGAGGAGCTGCTCCTCCTGAACGAGGCTCTCGATGCCTTTGCTGCGCACGACGCCCGCAAGGCCGAACTCGTGAAACAAAAATATTTCGTCGGCCTCACGCTCGAAGAAGCCGCCGACGTGCTCGGCATCTCGCACCGCACCGCGAAACGCGACTGGGCCTACGCCCGCGCGTGGCTTTTCAACGAAGTGAAACGCCTCCGCGCCTGACCGCCCGCCCCGCCGCTCTCCGCCCCGGTCACTTGATCCCTGTCACTTGTCCCTTTCCCGTCCGTTGGCCCCTTTTCAGCATTTTTTTCGCACTGAGCATATGACCCCGCTCCCTGCCTCTTGAACCGCGACGACGAAATCTTTGCCGAAGCCATCGAGCTGCCCCTCGCCGACCGCGCGGCCTTTCTCGACCGCGCATGCGCCGGCGATGCCGCGTTGCGTGCCCGCGTCGACGCCCTGCTCGCGGGCCACGACGCCGCAGGTGCGTTTCTCGAAGCCTCACCGGTCGGCCGCCCCACGTTTCCGCCGAGGCCTGCGCTCCCCGAGGAAAAACCCGGCGACGTGATCGGCCGCTACACGCTCGTGCGCAAAATCGGCGAGGGCGGCTGCGGCGTCGTCTACCTCGCCGAGCAGACCACGCCGGTGCGCCGCCGCGTCGCGCTGAAAGTCATCAAGCTCGGCATGGACACGCGGCAGGTCATCACGCGTTTCGAAGCCGAGCGGCAGGCCCTCGCAATGATGGACCATCCGGACATCGCGCGCGTGTTCGACGCCGGCTCCACCGAGTCCGGGCGCCCGTTTTTCGTGATGGAATTCGTCGACGGCGTGCCGATCACGAAATTCTGCGACGACCACAGCCTCTCCATGGACGCGCGCCTGTGGCTTTTCGCGCGCGTCTGCCTCGCGCTTCAGCACGCGCACCAAAAAGGCATTATCCACCGCGACCTGAAGCCTTCGAACATCCTCGTCGCCCTGCACGACGGCGCGCCCGCGCCCAAGGTGATCGACTTCGGCATCGCGAAGGCCACCTCGGGCCGCCTCACCGAGGCGACGCTTGTCACCGGTTTCGACCAGTTCATCGGCACGCCCGCCTACATGAGCCCCGAGCAGGCCGAGCTCCGCGACCTCGATATCGACACCCGCAGCGACGTCTACTCGCTCGGCGTTCTCCTCTACGAACTCCTCACCGGCCGCCCGCCCTACGATCCGCAGTCCCTCGTGCGCGCCGGCATCGCGGAGATCCGCCGCATCATCCGCGAAGTCGATCCGCCCCGCCCCTCCACGCGCGTCTCCACGCTCGCCGGCGCCGACCGCGACACCGTGGCCCGCCTCCGCCGCGCCGCGCCCACCAAACTCCGCTCCGCCCTCACCGGCGATCTCGACTGGATCGTCATGCGCTGTCTCGAGAAAGACCGCGACCGCCGCTACAGCACGGCCAACGAACTCGCCGACGACGTCCGCCGCCACCTCCGCTCCGAGCCGGTCGTCGCCCGCCCGCCGCACACCCTCTACCGCGTCCAGAAATTCATCGCGCGCAACCGCCTAGTCTGCGCGAGCGCCGCGGCCGTCGCGGCGGCGTTGATCATCGGCACCGTCGTGAGCGTGCGCCAGGCCGTGCTCGCCACGCGCGCCGGCCGCGCGGAAGCCCTCGCCCGCGCCGATGCCCAACGCCGCCAAGAACAGGCCGAGGCGTTGCTCACGTTTATGCTCGGCGATTTTCGCACCGAGCTGAAGAAAGTCGGCCGGCTCAGCCTGCTCGATTCAGTCGGCGAAAAAGCCCTCGCCTACTTCGCCTCGCTCGATCCCCGCGACCTCACCGACACCGCCCTCGCCCGCCAAGCCAAGGCGCTCACCCAAATTGGTGAGACGCGCATCGACCAGGCGCGTTTCCCCGAAGCCGACGCCGCGTTTGCCACGGCTTACCAGCGCGCCGCCACTCTCGCCGCCCGCCACCCGCGCAACGGCGACATGCTCTTCGAACGCGCGCAGGCCGAATACTGGATCGGCTTCATCGCGCGCCGCCGCGGTAATTTCACGCTCTCCCGCGAATGGCTCGTGCGCTACCGCGATTCCGCCCTCGCCCTCGTCGCCCTCGAAGGCACCAAGGCCCGCGCGCAGAGCGAACTGGTCTACGGCCATCACAACCTCGCGGTGCTCGACTATGATCGCGGTCAACTCGCCGCCGCCCGAGCCGGCTTTCTCGCCGAACTGCCCGCGATCAACGCCCTGATCGCGGGGCAACCGGACGACACCACGCTCCGTTTCCGGCTCGCCGATATCGCGTCGTGGCTCGGATTGATCGCCGAACGCGACGGCCAGCTAACCGAGGCCGTCGCGCGGTTTTCCGAAATGTCTACCCGCGTCGCCGCGCTGGCCGCTGCGGAACCCACCAACGCCCGCTGGCGCGAAAAACTCGCGGAAAGCATCCTCGCCGTGGCCAATCTCCACGCTGTCACCGGACGCGCCACCGAGGCCATCGCCGGCTACGAGCGTGGAGGACAACTCCTCGACGCTCTGCTATCAGAAGACCCCAAAAACCAGCAGCGCAACCTGCGGGCGCTCGCCCGCCGCCTGCGCCAGGCCGCCGTCGCCCTGCACACCGATCTCGCTTCGGCCGGCCCGCTGCTCGACGAGGCTCGCGACCGGCTCACCGCCCTCGTCGCCACCGAATCGTCGTCGCGCATCTTCACCGGCCGCCTCGCCTACGCGTGGCAGCTCGAGGCCCGGCGCCGCTTCGCCGTTGACCGGCCCGACGCCCGCACGGCCATCGAGTCGGCGCTCGCCCTTGGAGCCCAACTCCTACGCGAAGCCCGCGCCGATGACCTCGTGCTCGCCGAATACGCCCAAGCCTGCGTCCTTGCCGGCCGCATCGCCCGCCGCGAGGACCGTGACGACGAGGCCCGGCGCCATTGGACCGCGGCGCTCGAAGCCCTCCAACCACGCCTTGACGCGACTCGCGACTGGCGTTTCCTCGATCCTGCGGTCCAATCCCACGTGCTGCGCGGCGAGCCCGCCGCCGCCCATCCGCTCGCCGAACGCCTGCGCGAAATAGGCTACCGCGCCCCCGACCCTTTGGCGGCCTCCACTCTGGAGTCCGCTGCTTCAACCCAAAGTCCCAACCGCAATCCATGAATCAGTCACCCACTCCCCCGTCCACCGCTTCCGGCGGCGCCACGCCCACGGCAACGCTTGCCGTCACGATCACGCAGTTCAATCCGATCGGCAGCGGCAAGGTCGGCTTCACCCTCGCGATGCAGGGCGCCACGCCCACCGGCATATTTTCCTTCAGTAACAACAAGCTCACAATTTCCGCCTCCAGGGGACAGAAATTGCACGTCATATTTTCCCTGCCGAGTTCGGACTACGTGTTGATCGGCGTCGCCTTGACGGGAGCTCCCGGCCACGTCGGTCGCGGCCAGTTCCCGCACGTAGACATCAAACGCAGCGACACCGGCACGATCATGTGCGTCACCGACGTTGCCCCATCGACGGACGGCAGCACGTCCTTCACCTACGACCTAGTCGTTCAAGAGACCGAGCAGGGCCAACTCGGCCTGATCGATCCCGGCATCGAAACCGACGTCGAAAACTGAGCCGCGGCGCGACCGCCTCACCGACCTTTCGGCCGGCTTCCCGTAAAACGGAAGCCGGCTTTTTTGTGCCTGCTGGCGAAATCGACCCGCCTGAGCCGCGAAAAATCTTTCGCCGCCCTGTCACCTTTTGCGCGGAAAAGGCGCTTAGAGGGATATCCGGCCCGTTCCGGACGCACCTTCCCACCAACACACCACCTTCCCATGAGCTCTGTCGCCCCCGTGATGTTTGCCAGCGCCGAAACGATCCAGCGCTACGACGTTCCCGCCACCGGTTACTACGTGATCGAAGCCGCCGGTGCACAGGGCGGCGCGGGCGGCGGACCCGGCGGCAAAGGCGCGCGTCTCAAAGGCACCTTCCACCTCACCCGCGGCGAAATCATCTGGATCGTCGTCGGCCAGCAAGGCGGCGCCGGCAACACTCCCCACCAACCCGCCGGCGGCGGTGGTGGCGGCACCTTCGTGTGGAAGAGCATGACCGATCTCATTCTCCCCTCCCAACCCATGCTCGCTGCCGGCGGGGGCGGGGGCGGCAACGGCAGCGACGCGGTCGTATCGATGGACGCCGCCGCGGGCGCCGCTCCCGGCGGGCGCAACGGCCAAGGCGGCTCGGCCGACACCGTCAATTTCCACTACAGCGGCGGCGGCGGCACCGGCTGGAACAGCGGCGGTGGCACCGGTTCCACGCCCACGTATTGCGGCGGCGGCCAGCATTGGGCCGGCGGCGCCGGCGCGGATTATTGCTGCAACGTCGGCGGCGCCGGCGGTTTCGGCGGTGGCGGCGGCGGCGCATTTATCGGCCAGGGTTCGGGCGGTGGCGGCGGCTACAGCGGCGGCGGCGGTGGCACGCAAAACGGCCCCGGCGGCGGTGGTGGCGGCTCCTTCAATTCCGGCACCCATCAGCTCAATCTCTCCGGCATTCAGACCGGCCACGGTTACGTTTCCCTCCTCGCGATGCCTGACCTCGCCGCCGTGCGCCTGCAAAATTCCCATCTCGCCACGCGCTCCCCGCTGCCGCTCGCCGCGGAACTCGCCGCCGCCGGCGACACCGCTCAGCGCGGCCCCGCGAGCGGCGAATTCCGCGGCTACTTCTAAAACCGGCCCCCGCGCCCCACTCATTCCCACCGTGCACACCCAGCTCGCCGCCCTCGCCGCCCACGAACTTCACCTGTTCGTCTCGGTGGCCCTCACCGTCACCGGCCCCGCGCTCCACCTCTATCGCCCGCTGCACGAGATGGTCGTCGAGGAACGCGTGAAATACCGCGAGCTCACCGAGACCCAGGCCCGCCGCCAGATGCGCTTCTACGGTTTTTGCGCGACCGCCGTCACCATCGTCGGCGTCACTCTGCTCGCCGGGCTGGTTTACCGCTCGCTCCGCTGATGCCTAACCCGATTTCACAGACAAAACTCCCGCAGATTCAGGAAACCGCAGAGTAGCATCTGCGGTTTCCTGAATCTGCGGGAGTTTTTCGACGGGTCGGTGCAAACGTCTCGTGCCGTTCCACCGCCTGAGCGTGAAATTTTCGGGCTAACGGCTAGGCGGCAGCCACGTCAGCGCCTCGTGCCCTGCGGATAAAATATCCACCCCCAACAGCGCCGAGACCCGCGCGCGCGTCTGTTGCGCGAGCGACGCGTGCATCGCCGAGCGCTGCTCCGGCGTCAGTCCCGGTTGCGCCGCGATCTCCAGTTTGCGCTGCGTCCACTCGTCCTTTGCGCGCCACAGCTCGCTCACCGCCTTCGTCGAAAGTCCCTGCTGCAACGCCAGCGTCCGCATGCCCGCGTAGGTCGCATCCTCGGCCTGCAACCACTTCGCGTAGTCCTCGTCGCCGAGCATTGCGCGCCCCTTTTCCCGCATCGCCTGCTGCACCTTCACGCGCTCCACGAGCGCCACCGGCGTCACGTCGAACACCAGTGCAAACCGGTCGTCGAATTCCTTCTGCCAGCGAAACAGCGTGCGCCGCTGCTCCTCGCTCGTCGCCACCGCTGCGAAGCGGATCGCCAGCGCCTTCCCGGTCGTGCTTTCAGCCATCTCGTAGTCCTCGAGTTCGCCCGGCGTGAGCGCCGCCGCGAAATCCGCGTGCATCTCCCGTTCGAGTAACGCGAGCTGTTTCAAAAACGCATTCAATCCACCGGGATATTTGTCCCCCGCAGCCGCAAATTCCGCGGACATCTTCATCCGGATCTCATCGTAGTCGCGCCGGATTTTCGCGATCCGCTCGAGCTTGTCGGCCGAGAGGACCGCGCGCGCTCGGGGTGTCGTCGATACTCCCGCCCCACCGCCCGTTTTTGGCACCGCCACTGGCGCCAGCGCCGTCTTCGCTGCGCCCGTCGCGGATCTATTCTCGGTTTCCACCGGTTTCCCCTCGTGTTCCCCCGCCCGCCACGCGCGCATGGCCAGAAACGCGACGAGCCCGAGCACCGCCACCGCCGAGAGCACCTGTAAACCGCGTTTCATGGCCGGGACCGTATTTGCCGCCCCGTCGACCGCGAATTTTTTCGCGCGTTTCCGCCGCGGATTTGTCGTTGCGGGGAGCGGCGTGACCCCGCAATTCAGCCCCTTCCGTCCTTCCGCGTGCACGCCGCCCACACTCGCTCCGTCCTCCTCCTCATCGCCACCGCTCTCTGCTGGAGCCTCGGCGGCCTGCTGATCAAGTCCGTCGACTGGCCCCCGCTCGCCGTCGCCGGTGGCCGCGGTCTCATCGCCGCCCTCTTCCTCCTCGCGACCAACCGCGGGCTGCGTTTCCACTTTTCGCGCGTGCAGGTGCTCGGCGCCCTCGGCTACGCCGCGTGCACGGTCACGTTCTGCGCCGCCACCAAGCTCACCACCGCCGCCAACGCCATCTTGCTCCAATACACCGCGCCCGTGTGGGTCGCCCTCTTCGGCGCGTGGTTTCTCGGCGAGCGCACCACGCGCGCCGATTGGTTCACCATCGCCGCCGTCCTCGCCGGCATGGCGCTCTTCTTCGCCGACAACCTCGAGCTCGCCAACGTCCTCGGCAACACCCTCGCCGTCCTCAGTGGCCTCAGTTTCGCCGGCATGACGATCGCGCTGCGCCGCCAAAAAGACACCTCCGCCAGCGAATCGATCATCCTCGGCAACCTTCTCGCCTTCGCCATCGGCCTCCCGTGGATCGTCGGCGCCCCCGCGCTCACGCCCGGCGGTTGGCTCGCCCTCGGCCTCCTCGGCACCGTGCAACTCGGCGTCGCCTACTGGCTCTACGCCCGCGCCATCAAGCACGTCACCGCCCTCGAAGCCGTGCTCATTCCGGTGATCGAGCCGATCCTGAACCCGCTCTGGGTGCTCCTCGCCACCGGCGAGAAACCTTCGCGCCTCGCGCTGGTCGGAGGCGTGATCGTGCTCACCGCCATCACCCTCCGCGCCGTCGCGTCCGTCCGCGCCAAACGCCCGGCCGCCACCGCCGCCCCGTGAAACTTCCCCTCCTGCTCCTGTGTTGTCTCGGCATGGTCGCTCCCGCCACTGCCGCCGAAACCGATACCGTCATTCTCCTCCACGGCCTCGGCCGCACGCGCTGGTCGATGTCGCCCCTCGCCGCCGACCTCGCGCGCGACGGCTACCGCGTCGTCAACCTCACCTACCCGTCGCGCAGCGTCCCACTCGAATCGCTCGCCCGCGACTGGCTCCCCGCCCAACTCGCCGCTCACGCCGCCGACGCACCCCGTATCCATTTTGTCACCCACTCGATGGGCGGCATCCTCGTCCGCCTCTGGCTCCGCGACTGTGGCACGCCCGCCAACCTCGGCCACGTCGTGATGCTCGCCCCGCCCAACGCCGGCAGCGAACTCACCGACCGCCTCAACACCTTTCCGCCGTTCCGCTGGTTCACCGGCGCCAACGGCCGCCGCCTCGGCACCGCCGCCACGGATCTCCCGTGCGCCCTCGGCCCCTGGCCCGCGCCCGCCCACCCGCTCGGCATCATCGCCGCCGACCGCTCGCTGAACCCACTCTTCTCCGCGCTCCTCCCCGGCCCCGACGATGGCAAAGTCACCGTCGCCCGCACCCACCTCGCCGGCGAAACCGCCCACCTCGTCCTCCCCTTCACGCACACCTGGCTTGCGTGGCGCACCGCCACCGCCCGCCAAATCCGCGCCTTCCTCGTCACCGGACACTTTCAGCCTGCCTCCTGACGCCCCCACGCCGGCCCCTGCTCCGATTTTTTGCGCCTTCTGCGCCTCTTTGCGGCCCACCTCCGGCGAAAAATTTCCCCATCCTCAGACAAACCCCGCCCGCCGCGACGCTTCATCCGCGTTCCCATCACCACGCACCTGCCCACCACACTCTTCGCTGCATGAAGCCCACCACCCTCCTCCTCACCGCGTCCCTCGTGACCAACGCCGCGCTCATCGCCTTCGTCGCCACGCGCCCATCCGACCCCGCCGCCGGCTCGCCGACCACCTCCCAAAGCCCCACCCCCTCTCCCGCCGCTCGCGCCGTCGCCAAGACCGACCCCTCAGCGGCGTCCGCCGACGCCCGCGACAACGCCGTCGGCCGCGCCCTCACCCGCTACCAACAACGTCTCCAAGCCGCCCGCGCCACCTCGTCCGGCAGCGACGCTTCCTGGTGGCGCACTACCTCCACCCGCAACCGCGAGGAAGAACTCGCCGCCCGTCGCGAACTCGCCACCGCCCTTCAAGCCGCGCTCGGCGACGACCTCGGCCTCGGCGGCGGCGACAGCTCGCAACTCGGCTTCCTCTCGCCCGAAAAACGCGCCGCCCTCCGCCGCATTATCCAGGACTACGACGAAATGATGGCCAAGTTCGGCACCGGTGGCATCCAACTCGCCTCCGACAAAGAAAAACTCCGCCTCCTCCGCTCCGAACGCGACCGCGACATCGCCGCCCTCCTCACCCCCACCGAACTCGCCGATTACGAACTCCGCACCTCCCCCAGCGCCGCCACCCTCCGCACCCGCTACGGCGACGCCATCGCCTCCGAGGACGATTTCAAAAAACTCTACGCCCTCCAAAAAACCTTCGACGAAAAATTCCCCGCCGACGCCTTCACGGGCCGCGTAACGATGGAAGCCATGCGCGCCCGTTCCGATGCCCAGCAGCAACTCCAGGCCGACATGCGCACCGCCGTCGGCGACGAAAAATTCGCCGCCCTCCGCCGCGCCAACGACAGCGAACTCCGCTCCCTCGACTCGCTCGTCACCCGCCTCGGCCTCCCCGCCAACACCACTGACCGCGTCGCCACCGCCCGCGAGACCTACGCCGCCGAATCCCAACGCATCAACGCCGACACCGCCCTCTCCGCCACCGACCGCCGCGCGCAGCTCCAAGCCCTCGGCACCAAAGCCAAAACCGAACTCACCACCACGCTCGGCAACGAAGTTGCCGAAGCCTTCACGCCCCGCGCCTCGTGGGTTGGCATGTTGCAAGGCGGCATCGCCTTCTCGACGACTCCCGTCGCCAACAGCCCCGGCAGCCTCTCCCTCGCCGGCGGCCCCAGCCAAAGCGTCTTCCCCGTCATGCCCGCCGGCACCCCCGGCCCCGGCACGCCCGGCGTCCGCCAAGTCGTGAACGTCATCAGCAGCTCCAGTGAAACCACCGGCTCCGGCGGCGGCACCTTCATCCTCGGCGGCGGCGCCCCCGTCGAACGCCCCGCCGGCACCATGCAGGTCATCTCCGTCAGCAGCGCCACCCACGGCGAAACCCCGCCGACGACGACGACCACGCCCGCCCCCAAACCGTAGTCTCACGCGCTCCGATCGCTCAGCTCTGCGCTCCGATCTCTCAACCCTCAACTCTCAGCTCTCAACTTTCCCGCCCCACCTCACTTCGCCGGCGGCTTCACCTGCAGCAAAATATTCGCCGCCGTGATCAACCCGCCGCCCACGAGCAGGTGCACCGTCGCCGTTTCGTTCGCGTAGTTGATTCCCGCCCACACCGAAAACAGCGCCGGCAGAAACAGCGCCATCACCGACCCGAAAATCGGCTCCACACAGTAGATCAGCCCCGCCTCCGTCGCCGTGATTTTCGGCTGCCACGCGTTCATGATCGTAAACGATCCTAGCGTGCAAAACACCGTCAGCGTGAGCGTCATCGCGAGCCACACCGGCGAAGTCCACGGCACCACGAGTGTAGCCACATCCGGTGCCGTCGCGCCCGCGAGCACCGCAAACACCAGCGCCTCGGTCGCAAACATAACGAGCGTGAGCCGCTCCGCTCGATTCGCCGAAAACTCCTTTTTCTCCAGCCACAAAATTTGCCCCATAAAAAACAGCGACGCCACCAACGTCTCCCACTCGCCGCGCCCGAGCTTCATTTCGCGCCAGTCAAACCGACCCAGCACCGCCACGCCCGCCAGCACCAGAGCGCAACACGTCCACACGACCCAACCCGGATTCCGCCGCAGCCGCACGGCCACGTAGATGGGAATCAAGATCGCATAGAACTGCGTGAGAAACGCCGATGTGCTCGCCGACGTGAACTGCATCGCGTCGTTCTGCAGCAGCATGCCCGCGGAAGAAAACAGCCCGATGATCACGCCCTGTTTCACTTCGCCGCGCGTCACTTTCCAAAAATCAAACGGCTTCAGCGCCACGAGCACGAGCGTCGCGAGCAGGAAGCGCGGCGCCACCGTGTAGATCGCCGAAAACCACGGCCCCGCCTGCGGCACGAGCACCCCGTGCAGCAACATCACGGCCTTGATGACCGGAAAGCTCAGCCCCCAAAACAAATTCGCGAGCAAGAGCATGAGGAGCGCTCGCGGACGTTGAGGATGATGAGCGTCGGACATTGTAAGTAGCGTTGGTTCTCGATGAGAACCGCCCAACCTGCCGCCCGCCCCCGCCCGCGCCAAGTGAATTGCCGCCACCCGGCACTCTCGACCGATTTTGCAGTCGGAATTCGACCCTTGCCCCTGCGTCTGATCTAAGACTTCGCCCCGTCGCGCGTCGTCGTTCAACCCGCCCCTCCCATGAAGCTGCCCACGCTCCTCCTCGCCGGGTCCCTCCTCGGCAACGCCGCCCTCGTCGGCGCGCTCGTCGTCCAACCCGCCCGGCTCCCCGCTCCGTTGCGCGACCTCTTCTCCGCCGACACCCCTCGCGCCGCAGCCTCGCCGCCCGTCGCTCCACCCCCCGCTCTAAGCTCTCAGCCTGGCTCTCGCGGCTCTCAGCTCTCAGCGCCCAACTCTCAGCTTCCGCCCTGGCCCGCCCTCGCCTCCGACGATCTCCGCACCCTCGTTGCCCGCCTCCGCGCCGCCGGTTTTCCGCCCCACGTCATTCGCAGCGTCATCGAACGCCGGCTCAGCGACCTCTACACCCCGCGCCTTCGCGCCCTCGAGCAGGCCGACCCCAACCTCCCGTTCTGGAAAATCCCCAGTCCCTATTATTCCGCCGGCGACAAACGCCTCGAAGAAATCAACCAGCTCTATCGCGAACGCTCCAAACTCTCCCGCGAACTCCTCCGCGACCACGCCCTCGCCGACGACGACATCACCGCCGCCCAACGCCGCCAGTTCGGCCCGCTCTCCCCGGCCAAAGTCGACCAACTCCAGCGCATCGAGGATGACTACGCCGAGATGCAGTCCGCCCTGCGCGCCGCGACCCAAGGCATCATGCTCCCCGAAGATCGCGAGAAATTCGCCCTCCTCGCCCGCGAGAAATCCGCCGACCTCGCCGCCATCCTCACCCCCGATGAGCTCGCCGACTACGAGCTGCGCACCTCCCCCACGACCCGTCACCTCCGCAATCGCCTGACTGCGTTCGATCCCTCCGAGAGCGAGTTCCGCGCGATCTACGCCGCCCAACAGGCCGTCAATGCCCGCTTTGTCGGCGGCCCGGTCGAGGCCCAGACCATGGACCGCACGGCGCGCGACACCGTAGCCGATGCCTACAACGCCCAACTCCTCGCCGGCCTCGGCGCCACCCGCTACGCCGAATTTCTCCGCAGCAGCGACCAATCGTTTCAACAGCTCACGCGCCTCGCGCAGCAGAACAGCATCCCCGCCCCCACCGCGCTCCTCGCCTACGAGCTTCGCGACACCGCCTCACGCGAATCCAACCGCATCCTCGATAACACCACGCTCAGCCGCGACCAGCAGGTCGCCGCGCTCAAAGCCCTCGCCGACACCTCCCGCCAACAAATCAACGCCCTCCTCGGCCCGAAAGTCGGCGCCACCTACGCCACCGTCGCCGGCCAGTGGCTGGGCGCGCTCGACCGCGGCAGCGCCTTTTCCACCCGCGGCGCTCCACTCACCATCATCTCCGAAGGTTCGACCATGTCCTACAGCGGCAGCCTCTCCTACCGCACGCCGGGCACGCCCACCCGCTGACTCTCCGCGCCATGAAAACTTCGACGCTCCTCCTCGCCGGCTCCGTCACGTTCAACCTCGTCCTCGCCGCATTTTTCTTCTCCGGCCCCTCTGCACCACCCGCCCCCGCCCCGGTCGTCGCCGCGCCGCGCCCCGCGCCGAAACCCACCGCGCCCGGCCCCGAGACGTGGGCCGCCCTCCGCACCGACGATCTCGCCGCCCAGCGCGACCGCCTGCGCGCCGAGGGTTTCCCGCCCGATCTGGTCCGCGCCATTGTCGCCGCCCAGCTCTCCGAGCGTTTCGCCGACCGCCGCAAAGCGCTCGATGCCGCGCAACGCGACCAGCCTTTCTGGAAAAACCCCGTGCCCGATCCCGCCCGGCTCGCCGACCACCGCGCGCTCGCCAAAGAGCAGTCGGCCGCCCTCAAGGCCCTCCTCGGCGCCGATCCCGACAACCCCGCGCTCGCGAATCTTCGCCGCCAGCTCCCCAACTTCTCCGACGAGCGCCTCGAACAACTCGCCGCCATTCGCGAACGCTACGACGAGCAGCGCCAAGCCCTCTACGGACCCGCTCGCGGGGCCCTCACCCCCGAAGAAAACGAAAAAATCCGCGCCCTCGAAAAAGCCCAGCTCGCCGAGTTCGCCACCGTGCTCACCCCCGCCGAGTTTGAGGACTACAATCTCCGCGCCAGCAACGTCGCCAACAACCTCCGCTACACCCTCTCCGCCTTCGATGTCACCGAGTCCGAATTCCGCGCGCTCTATCGACTCCAAAGCGAATTCGAAGACACCCACCCGCCCACCTACGGATCTCTGCCGGCCGACCAAGCCCGCGCCCGCTCCGAAGCCCAAAAAAAACTGCAAGCCGATATCCGCTCCGCCCTCGGCCCCGACCGCGCCAAGGAATACGAACGCGCCACCGACTACGACTACCGCCAGTCCACCCAACTTGTCGGCCGCCTCGGTCTCGCGCCCGAAACCGCCAATCAACTCTACACCCTCCGCCAGGAAACACTGCCGCGCGGGATAGCGATCCAAGGCAACCGCGACCTCTCCCCCGCCGACCGCGCCGCCCAACTCGCGACCCTCAACACCGAAGTGCAGACTAAGATCACCGCCGTCCTCGGCCCCTCCGGCTACGAAGCCTACAAAAGCTACGGCGGCTCCTGGCTCCAAAGCCTGAGGCCCCCCACCCCCCGCCCCGGCGGCTGAGCGAGCCGGCACGGAACGGTATCGGCCGCGCCCACACTTGTCAGGAATCACAAGCGTCAGCCATTGGCAAAGGCTACTCGTCTAGCATGAAACCGCAGAACTCTCCGCCCGTCCCCACTCGCGCGCGGGGAGATCGCCTCCAACCCGCTCGCCTACCCGACATCAAGAACGGAACCACACGTTTAGATTGCGGCAAATTTCGTCGCGTAGAGATGAGAAAGCCGTTGAACGAGCTCCTCGTATCTCACGATTGTATCGATCTGTTGCTTCATCGCGGTATCAAGCACGACCGGGGAACCGTCATTGCGGCATGCCAGCATCGTGATACCGATCGCATCGAATCCCGTGTCGCTTTCGCTGCTGCGCCGAGGCAACTCCATCACCTTTCGGAACACCTTGAGCGCCACGTCGGGTTGCTTGTGCAGATTGCGCACAAATCGTCCTGCCTTCACCCGTCCTTTGTTGCGGTCGGAACTCACGAAATCCGTAGCCGAGTTTATCATTACAAACGCCGCGGCAATTGCACTGCCGGTGTCGCCGTGAATCGTCTGCGCCGAAGAGGCTAGCTCGTCGTAGAGGCGGGGGCGCGCCTTCACATGCTCGGTCATACACGCCTTTGCCTCCAAAGCCATGAGGACATTCGAAACTGCGCCGCGACGCAAAGGTGGCAACGCGTCCAGTTCCGCCCGCTCCGCATCGCTGAGCTCAACGCCCAGTTCGTTGCCGTAGTCCGCCAGCGTCGAACTTGCGTCACCCGCCGGTTTCCCAATACAGAGCACAAGATCGAGATTCTTTTTTCGATTTACCCGAAAATCGCGCAGCTCGTGATTGATCCCAAAGCCCACTCTGCCGCTCGCAGCCTGGGCCCGCAGCAAGGAACTCGTGCGCAACAGGTCGAAGAGAATCGCCCAACACGCCGTCTTACTGTGACGGTCGCTGCGCGAGTGATATTGCCAAAGCTTGCCGTCCTTGTCGCGGACGCGCGCCTGCTGAAGGGTGCGGACAAGAATATGTTCGCCCAACATGGCACTCATGCGACCGCTAGTTCAGACTGAACGCGCATCCGGTCAGCGTGCCGGAGCAATGCACACATAAACTCGGGTGGATACCGCAGACCGCCCGACTTAAGGCGCGAAACGAAACCCTCGGTCGCTTTCAAAGAAAGGAACTTCGGTTCGTGGAGCAGAAAGTCCACTAACGACGGACGCGGCCGACGTTCAGGCCACATCGAAACCTCAACTCCGAGTGCGCGTTGTGCGGGACCGCCGAATCCTGCCATCGGCCAAGATTTCTCGATGTCGAACGAACGCACCCGCATGTCCACCGCCGCAGGACCTCGCTGCAACCGTCGCCCAATCCACTCGGCGGCTGGAACCGAGACCGCGTTCCCCACAAGCTTCCAGCGGAAGCCAGATCGCGCCACCCTCTCGACGGGAAGTGTCCAGTCAGCCTCAAACCCCTGAAGACGCTCCGCATCACGTATGTCGGGGGTCACAATACTTCCGTTCGGCAGCCAAATTGCCGGCGGAGACGCGATACCAATAGTCGACCCCCCTTTTAGGGTCGGCACCGCATCGACCGCCCAGCCCAATCCCCGGACCCCCTCCGTCCAATAAAAACCGCAGGCGCGCCCACGCCAGTCCACATTCTCATCGGCTGCCTCGTTCCCCTGCATAAGCAACTCAACCGGCTCAAACACGCGCGACGCGAGCAGATACATTCGCTGACGACGCTGCGGCAGGCCGAACGCACGGCTGTCAACGACCCGATACGCCCAGCGGTAACCAAGCTTCTCCAGCCTAGTCGTCACATGCCGCATCGCATGGCCGCGGTTAAGGACGAGAATAAACGGCACATTCTCCAGCAGCACGTGCGGCACATCGTGCGAACCCAACAAACGGAAAACCTCGTTCACCAGCCCGGAATTCTTTCCTTCAATTCCTTTCGTTCCGCCCGCCTGGGACAAATCCTGACAGGGAAATCCTCCGGCAAGCAGTTCCGTGCCACGCGGGATTTTCATCAAATCACGGACGTCGTGATGCATCGGAACATCCGGAAATTTTTCGGACAAAACGGCACACGCCCCTGGATCAATCTCACAGTGCAGCAAAGGACGGTGCCCTGCCCGGCTCAAGCCGAGCTCGACACCACCAATTCCTGCGAAGAGCCCCGATACGTTCATTGGCCATAGATTTCGCGGCGCCACGTAACTATAGCAAGCCGGCAACTCACTTCACAGCAGCCTCAGGCAATGTCCCGAAGGTCCCGCCGTCCCCAGCCTCGACAACCCTCCGCGCCGCCGCCACTCCTCTCGTCCATGGCGAAGGCAAACGGCGTTCAGCGCCTCCCCAAAAAAGACTACGAGGCGCGCGTCCCGGCGCTCCGCGCCGCGCTCGTGCAGATGCAGGTCGCGCTGCAACACGCCCCCTTCCCCGTCATCCTCGTCGTCGCCGGCGACGAGGCCTCTGGCAAGGGCGATGTCGTCAATCTTCTTAACGCCTGGCTCGACCCGCGCGGCGTCGAGACCTTCGCGTTTCACGAGCCCACTGACGAAGAGCGCGAGCGTCCGGCCATGTGGCGTTACTGGCGTTGCCTGCCGCCGCGCGGGCGTATGGCCATCTATGCCGGTGGTTGGCACGCCGAGGCCCTCCGCGCCGATCCGCGCAGCCCGCACGAAGTCGAGGATTTTGCCGAGACACTCCGCCGCCTCGCCCACTTCGAGGGCCTGCTCTCCGCCGACGGCGCGCTCATCATCAAAGTCTGGCTGCAGCTCTCCAAATCCGCGCAACGCGAACGGCTCCTCGCCCTCGAAAGCGATCCCGACACCGCGTGGCGCGTCACCCCTGCCGATTGGCAGCACAATCGCGACTACGACCACCGCGCGCGTCTCTCCGAGCAGATGCGCCGTGCCACGCACAAGCCCGGCGCCCCGTGGCAGGTGATCGACGCCACCGATCCGCGCACGCGCAATCTCGCCGTCGCCGACTACGTGCTCACGCGTTTCCGCACCCATCTAGCCGCGCGCAAAAAACTCGCCCCGCCCGCGCCGCCCCGCCGCATCGTGCCGCTGCGTCCCGCCGGCCTGCGCCGCCTCCTCGCGCTGCCGCTCGACCAGTCGCTCTCCGAAATCGACTACGAGGCCAAGCGCGACAAATGGCTCGGCCGCCTCAACCAGGCCGTCCGCGCCGCCGCCGACCGCGGTCGTTCCATCGTCTGGGTCTTCGAGGGCTGGGACGCCGCCGGCAAGGGCGGCGCCATCCGCCGCCTCACGAGCGCCCTCGATGCGCGCGATTTCCGCGTGATCCCGATCGCGAAACCCACCGACGAGGAAAAGGTCCATCACTACCTCTGGCGTTTCTGGCGCCACATCCCGCGCGCCGGCCGCGTGACGATCTACGACCGCTCATGGTATGGCCGCGTGCTCGTCGAGCGCCTCGAGGGCTTCTGCCGCGAGGCCGACTGGAAACGCGCCTACGCCGAGCTCACCGACTTCGAGGCCCAGCTCACCGGGCACGGCATCATCGTCCTCAAGTTCTGGCTACACCTCTCCAAAGAGGAACAGTTGCGCCGCTTCCGCCACCGCGAGGAGACCGACTACAAGCAGCACAAGATCAACGCCGAGGACTGGCGCAATCGCCGCAAATGGGCCGCCTACGAGACCGCCGTCGGCGACATGCTCGCCCTCACCGATCGCCCCGCCGCGCCGTGGCACCTCGTGCCCGCCGACAACAAACGCTTCGCCCGCCTCGAAATCCTCAAGACCTCCTGCAAGCAAATCGCCGCCGCCCTGGAATTGTAGCGCCGACGGCACCCCAGCCTACCGAGGTGGAGCGCGTTGATCTCAACGCGCTGCTTCGCTCATCACCGCGCCATCAACACCGCGCGCAGCCCGCCTACTTCCCGGCCGGCCGCTCCGTGCGAAACCGCCGCAGCGCCGCTTCGAGTTCCACCAGCCTGAGCGGCTTCGTGAGATAATCGTTGGCGCCGACGGCCGCCGCGCGTTCGCGCTGGTCGTCACGCGCATCCGCGGTCAGCGCCGCGATCCACACCGTCTTCGCCCGCAGGCCCCCCTTGCCCTCGCGGATCTCCGCGATTGCGGCGAGTCCGTCGAGTTCCGGCATGTGCAGATCCATCAGCACCACATCGTAGTCGCCCTGCGCCCGAGTCAGCTCGTCGACTGCCAGCCGACCGTTCGCCGCCACCGTCCACTCGCAGCCGAGATTGGTCAGCACTTTCTGCATGAGGCGTTGGTTGACGGGATTGTCCTCCACGAGCAGCACCCGGAGTTTGAAATGGGTGTGCGGCCGCATCGGCGGCGTCGATACCGTGGTGACGCCACCCAGGAGCACGCGCAATGCGTCGTGATGCACCGGTTTGTTCACCAACAGCCGGAAATGCGCCCGCAGCCCGTTGCGCCGCTCGGTCGACAGCGTCAGCGGGACCACGCCAAACGTCCGCTCCGGCGGCAGCCCCAATGAAGCCCCTCCCGGCGCGACCAACTCCGCGCAAATGCTCTCGTCGATGTCGACCAGCGCCAAATCCCATGCCTCAGGAGCGAGCTTCGCGCCGTCCTCAGCCTCGACCGGCACCGCCCCCCAGCGCACCGCAAGCCGCACCCACTCGCTCCGCAGACCGCCGGGCTGCGCGACGAGCGCCAGCCTCAGTCCTGTCAGATCGGTCGACGGTTTGTGCGACTCCACCACCGCACCGGCCACCACAAACGAAAACACCGATCCGCGGCCGGGTTCACTGGTGAAGGAAATTTCTCCGCCCATGAGATTCACGAGATTCCGGCAGATCGCGAGGCCGAGACCGGCACCGCCAAATTTTCGCGTGCTCGTGCCGTCGAGCTGGCTGAAGGGCCGGAAGAGTTTTTGAAACTGGTCGGGGGCAATGCCGATACCCGTATCGCGCACGGTGAAAACCAGCGCCACCGCTCCGGGCTCCGGCGGCGCCTGGCCGGGTTCGCGCACCGCACGCCGGTCCTGCTTGGCCACTCCCACTGTGACTTCGACGGTCCCCTCTTCGGTGAACTTCACCGCGTTGTTGACGAGATTGACGAGCACCTGCCGCAACCGCCCGCCATCCAACATCACCGAAGCCGGCACCTCGTCCGCCGCCCAGTGCAACATCTCAAGCTTCTTCGCGGCGGCCGGGCCCGCCAGCATATCGAGCGCATCTTCCACGCACTCGCGCGGATCGCACGGCGACGGCTCGAGCGCGAGTTTGCCCGATTCGATGCGGGCGTAGTCGAGGATATCACCCGTGAGCTGGATCAACGATTCGCCGCCCGAGCGAATCGTCTGCACAAAGTCGCGTTGCTCCGCCGTGAGCTCCGTATCGAGCAGCAGATTCGTGAAACCCACGATGCCGTTCAACGGCGTGCGCACCTCGTGGCTCATCGTCGCAAGAAACTGCCCCTTCGCCTGATCGCCCGCCCGCGCCAGATCGCGCGCCTCGCGCAGCTCGGCCTCCTTGCGCTTGATCTCCGTCATGTCGTCAAACACCGCGACGAAACACGACAGCGTCCCGTCGCGCCGTTTCACGGGGGTGACCACCCCGCGCACCGGGTAGACGGTGCCGTCTTTCCGCCGGTTGAACCACTCGCCTTCCCACGGCCGTCCCGAACGCACCGTCGAGACCAGCTCGGCCAACGTGTCAGCCGACGTTTCCGCCACCTGGAAGTCGCGCCAGTTGCGCCCGATTAGTTCGCGGCGCGAGTATCCGATCTGCTGGCACAGACCGCGATTCGCATACTCGATACAGCTCTCCAGATCCACGACCATCAGCGCCGAGTGGCTTTGCTCCATCGCCTCCGAGAGATTGCGGATCGCCTCGCGCTGCTCGAGCTGACGGCGCACCACAAGATAGGCGCCCAACGGCATTCCGAGCAGCATCCAGATGTAGAACGCCCACTGAAATCCCGCCGCCCACAGCCCGCGGTTCCAATCGTCCGCGTCGATATCCAGCCCCACGAGCTGGTGACTCGTTTCGCCGGCCTGTCCGGTCGGCGCCGCATCGATCGGCGCGTAACCGGTGATCCAAGTCCCAAAATTGTCCGCCAACGGCCCTTCAGTCGTCGCCCGGCCCGTCTTCAAAATCTCCTGGAGCCCCGGCGACTTCGCCGCCTCGGGATAATCGTCGCCGGGCAACGACTCGTCCTTCGCCCCCGCCACGGCGGAATCGGCGAGAAAGATCACGTTGCCCGTTCCCGGCACTGATCGAAAAATATACACAAACCGCACGCGCGGGTTCACGGCTTGCAGCTCGATCAGCCGGCGTTTCGTCGCCGCATAAACCGGATTTTGCAGGTCCGCACGACT